>CAZYTQ010000049.1:3769-22640 GCA_964650135.1 uncultured Anaerolineaceae bacterium
ACGCTGCCGATCTCGCGTGCCGTGAGACCCGCCGCGTATCGCAGCGCGATCGCGTCACGGGTGTCGGGCGGCAGGGTGTCCAGCAGGACCCGCAGCTCCGTGCTGGCCTCGGGTCCCGGTGAGACGGCGACAGGCCGCGCCGCGCCGACGAGATCGGCCAGGCGCGACCGACGCGTCGCTTCGTCGATGCTCGCGTTGCGCGCGATCCGGAGCAGCCAGGCAGGGAGCCCGCCGCCCCGCGATCGATATCGGTCGAGCGAGCCGAGCGCCCGCTCGAACGTGGCGCTCGTGAGGTCGAGCGCTGTGTCGTGGTCGACGCCGCGTGCCCGCAGGTAGCGGTACACCGGCAGCCGGTATCGCTCATAGATGGCGGCGAAGCGAGCCCGATCGCCGATGGCCGCCTGGACGAGTGCGTCGTCGGACGCGTGCATGCCCGTCTCGAGGGCGAGCGCCGTCATCGTGTCGCGTCCATGGATGGCTCCATCGTGCGGGGTCCGATGATGTGATGACTGCTGGCGGTCGCCGAATCGGACATCGGACCAAGGCGGTGGTCGGGAAACGACCGCATCCTGGAGCCGTGCCTGGTTCGGCGGGGCCTCGCTAGAGTGAGCCGATGGTGCTCCTCCGGTCGTGGTTGCCGGTCATCGTCGCCCTGCTCATCACGGCCGGCGTCCTCGCCCTGCCGGACGCCGGGATGTCGTCCGACGAGCGGCCCCAGATCGAGGGGTTCCGGGGCCGGATCGTCTCGGTCACCCCGCGCGTCCTCACCGACGACGACAGCACGGCGCCGGACACATCGCTCCCGGGATCCGACCCCGACGACGAGACGGGTCCCGGCGGGGTGGACAGCGCCGAGCCGGACGCCACGGTGGGACCCGAGGAGAGCATCGACATCCGGCTCATCCTCGATCCGGACGCGCGGTCGCGGCCCGACCCCGGCCCGACGTCGGAGCCGATCCCGGACACGGTCCGGGTCAGCGAGGAACCCGACTTCCAGGTGCTGCTCCTGGAGGGGCCGCGGACGGGCGAGGTGGTCGGCGCCTGGCTGGGGGTCGCCAGCACCGCGACACGGGTCGAGGCGTTCACGGTCGGCGACGAGGTTGTGGTCACGTTCACCGGACAGCCCGACGGCAGCGCGTTCATCACGGTCTCCGACCACTATCGGCTGCCGCTGCTCGCGATCCTCGCCATCGTGTTCGTCGCGGCGGTCCTGCTGGTCGGTCGCGGCCAGGGTCTCCGCGCGCTCGTCGCGCTGGCACTCACGGTGGCCCTCGTGCTCAAGGTCGTCGTGCCCCAGGTCCTCGGTGGCGCGTCGCCGGTACCGGTGGCGCTGGTCGTGGCGGGGATCGTGACGGTGGTCACCATCGGGCTCACGGAGGGATTCCGGCGGCCGTCGGTCGCGGCGATGCTGGGCACCATCGGCGGGCTCGCCGTCACGGGCATCGCGTCATGGCTGGTCACGGAGGCGGCGCGCTTCAGCATCGCTGGTGCGGAGGACCTGCTGTACCTGTGGTCCATCCTCGGCGGCACCCTCGACATCCGGGGGCTGCTGCTGGCGGGCTTCATCCTCGGCGCCCTCGGGGTCCTCGATGACGTCAGCGTCACCCAGGCCGCCACGGTCGAGGCGCTGGCCGTGCATTCGGGCCTGCGGGGTCGTGCGCTCTACTCGAGCGCACTCCGGGTCGGCCGATCCCACATCGGCGCCACGGTCAACACGCTCTTCCTGGCCTATGTCGGGGTCAGCCTGCCCCTGGTGGTGCTCTTCGTGATCACCGCCCAGTCCGCGGGCATGGTGCTCAACAGCGAGATCGTGGCCATCGAGATCGTCCGGACGCTCGCGGGCGGCCTGGGCATCGTGGCCGCGGTCCCGCTGACCACGCTCATCGCCACCCTGCTGGAGGATCGGGCAGCCCATCCGCCGCCACCGCGGGCCGACCCGTGGGCCACGCCCGGCGTCGCCACCGTGCGCGTGCAGGATGACGCTGCCAGCTGGACCACACCGCGTCCCCGGTCGAGCGGAGGCGGTCCCGCGCGCTGACCCACGCCACGGTCCGGGATCCATCGGACGTGGGCGACGGATCGCAGCTGGGTGAGGTGCCGGGCGTCAGTCCTCGCCGTCCGCGGTCGCGTCCGACCCCAGCAGGAGCGGCGGCATCGCGCCGACACCCAGTGGAGCGGGGAACGGTCCGTCGGTCCGCTGGGTATCGATGGCATTGAGCCCCGTGCTGCCCATCCGGATGGGTGGTCCACCAGGGCTGACGTTGACCACCAGCTGGAAGATGTCGAAGCGGTTGTAGTCGCCCGCGTAGTCGTGGATGATCTTGCGCGGCACGATGCCGTCGAGGTCCGCCTCGGCCACGAGCAGGGTATCGCCACCCGGCGCTGGGCCCGCGAGCACCCGTCCGCCGGGCGCGTAGATGGCCGACCCTCCGCGACCTCGCGCGTCCTGAAGCTGCGCGCGGTCCTCGTCGGTCGCGGGCAGCCGCTCGAGCATGGTGTCGTCCACACCGCTGACGGCGCTGATGACGAACGACGAGTTCTGGTACGCGATCGAGCGGCAGGCCACGTCGGCGATCGACCACATGTCCGCCGCCCGGTTGAAGAAGCTGGGCCACGATGCGACATGGACCCGGGCACCGAGCGCCTGCATCGAGTAGGTCAGGAGCGGGTTCGAGTTCTCGCCGCACATGAGGCCACTGACGGCGCCGAACTCCGTCTCGAACACCCGCACGCTGTCACCCGCACCCCCGGTATGCACGATGCGCTCCCCCACCGTGGGCACGATCTTGCGGCGGACGCCGATGATCTCGCCGGTGCGGGAGATGACGACGAGCGTGTTGTACATCGTGCCCATGGACCCGGGATCCTTCTCGCAGATGCCCATCACGACGTGGACATCGGCACGGCGAGCAGCCGCCGCGAGGGTCTCGATCGCGGGCCCGGGCACGGTCACCGCGTTCGCGAACAGCTCCCGTGACAGGACCATCGCAGCCGGGCTCGTGGCGGCATGGAAGTGGAACCACAGCGGATGGGCCGGGATGAACCCCTCGGGGAACCCGACGACATCCGCGTGCGCGTCGCCTGCCTCTTCGATGATCCGACACGCTCGTCGCACGGTGGCGTCCCGGTCGAGGAACACGGGGGTCGCCTGGGCAGCCGCGAGGCGGATGGACGGGAAACGGTCGGCCATGGGGTCCCCCGTGGTGCTCACGTCCGCTGGAGTGGCTCCCAGACGGAACGGATCGTCCACATCTTCCCATGCGCTGAAGACGATCGGTGAGGTGCCACACCACGTCTCGCGCACGCCGTGGAGATCGCGCTCGAACCCGGATCGCGGCGGTCCGGTCGACGGGTATGACGGGCCGGGCCAAGGCCCCATACTCGACCCTCGATGCAGCGTTCCGCGTTCGTGGCCGCGACGAGGCCACGCCTCGCCACCGCCCGATCGTTCCTCGACACCGAGGCGGGCGGGGCGGTCATCCTGCTCGCCGCGGCATTGGTGGCCATCGTCTGGGCCAACTCACCGTGGCAGGCGAGCTACGTCCAGCTGTGGACGACCGAGCTCTCGATCGAGCTGGGCAGCTACCACCTGGGCATGGAGCTGGGCCATTGGGTGAGCGAGGGCCTGATGGCCCTGTTCTTCCTGGTCATCGGCCTCGAGATCCGCCACGAGTTCGATACGGGCGATCTGCGCGACCGGCGACGCATCGCGTTGCCGATGAGCGCGGCCATCGGCGGCATGGTCGTGCCCGCGCTCATCTTCCTGGCCCTCAACCAGGATCCGGAGTCCGGTCGGGGCTGGGCCATGGTCATGGCCACGGACACGGCGTTCGCGCTGGGTGTCCTCGCGCTGGTGGCGCGGCAGGCACCCATCCGATACCGCGTGTTCCTGCTCACCCTGATGGTGGTCGACGACGTGGGCGCCGTGGGCGTCATCGCCATCGCCTACAGCGAGGACGTGTCCTTCGTGGCGCTGGGCATCGCGCTGGCACTCCTGGCCGCGATCGTGATGCTTCGCCGGCTGGGGGTCCAGCGCTCGGGTGTGTACGTCATCCTGGGCGTGGCCACATGGCTGGCGACCCTCGAGGCGGGGATCCATCCCACCGTCGCAGGGGTCGCGATCGGGCTGACCACGAGCGCCTATGCGCCCCGCCGGGACGAGCTCCAGCGTGCGATCGGGCTCACCCGGGAGTTCCGGGAGCAACCCACAGCGGAGCTCGCCGCGGCGGCCTCCCAGCGCATCCGGTTCTCGCTCTCTCCCAACGACCGGCTCCAGCACACCCTGCACCCGTGGACCAGCTTCGTGGTGGTGCCACTGTTCGCGCTCGCGAACGCCGGGGTCGTGCTCTCGGCCGATGCGCTCGAGCGAGCCCTCGCGTCGTCCATCACCTGGGGCATCGTGCTCGGGCTGGTCGTGGGCAAGTCGGTGGGCATCGTCCTGGGCGCGTGGGTCGCCACCCGCACCGTGGCACGAGGGGCTCCGATGCCGGTCCCGTGGCTCGGGGTGCTCAAGCTCTCGACGGTGGCGGGCATCGGGTTCACCGTGTCGCTCCTGGTCGCACAGCTGAGCTACACCGGACCGCTGCTCGAAGACGCCCGGATCGGCATCCTCGCGGCATCGCTCATCGCCGCGGTCTGGAGCGTCGTGCTGTTCCGGCTCGCCCGCGCGCTGCCGAGCGAGTGGCTGCGGCGGGCAGAGGCGTCCTCCGCGCCGGCGGTGGCGGACCTGATGGTCCCGGTGGATCCGGAGCGCGACCACATCCTGGGCTCCCTCGACGCTGCCATCACGCTCGTCCAGTACGGCGACTACGAGTGCCCGCACTGCCGCGAGGCGGCGCCCGCCGTGCGCGAGCTGCTGACCCGCCTCGATGGTGACCTGCGGTTCGTGGCACGACACCTGCCGTTGCCGGACGTCCACCCTGGCGCGGCGCTCGCCGCCGAGGCCGCCGAGGCGGCCGGCGCACAGGACCGCTTCTGGGAGATGCACGACGCGCTCTATCTCGCGGACGTGCCGATCGGGCCGTCCGTCCTCGAGGAGCTGGCCGGCGCGATCGGGCTGGACGTCGAGCGGTTCCGCCAGGACCTCGTGTCGAGCCGCTACGCGCGCGTGGTCGCGCAGCATGTGGCGACCGCCGAACGGTCCGGGGTCGCTGGCACACCCACCTACTTCATCAACGACATCCGATACCACGGCACGTACGACATCGACTCGCTCGAACGCACGTTGCGGGCGACGCTCCGGACGGCGCGCCTGCAGGCGGTCGCGACGCCCGCCTGACGGTCAGCCGTCTCCTGCTCAGCGGGCAGGCTCAGGGCCTGGTGGGCTCCGCGGGCTGCTCAGCGGGCGTGCTCGACGACGACCAGGCTGCCTGACCAACGGTCGTGGACGCCACGATGCATCGGATCGCGGATCGTGCTGACGATGAGCACCAGGGTCCAGCCGATGGTCGACAGCGACACGAGGACGTACGTGGCATCCGCGTCGCGGGCCGCCATGGAGACGAACGAGAGGATGCCCTCCAGCAGCAACCATCGGACGATGCCCTGGCGCCAGGTGAGCGGTATCCCGTCCTCGGCCCGTCCGATCCAGAGGCGCATCAGGCGCATCCCGAGGGTTCGGCGGGCGGCCCGCCAGAGACCGATGAAGTAGACACCGCTCATGGACACGAGCAGGATCTCGATGACCACGGCGGCAGGCGCGAGCGGGATGCCGACCGGCGTGTTCACCGGGGAGCTGGCAAGACCCATGCGGTCGACGAGCTCCCAGACGGCGAGGCTGACCGTCGCCAGCAGGATGACGTCCACCACGTATGCGATGACCCGGCGCGCCGTGGATGCCGGGGCGAGCATCGCCGGGATGGAGTCGCCCGTCACCGCCAGAACCCGTGGAGCTGCTCGGCGAGCGCCCTGCCCCGGTCGTACCCGGCCTGAGCGGCGGCGGGACGCAGCGACACGTCCATGGCATCCGGACCGAACATGTGCTCGGAGTCGCTGTCCGGGACGATCGTCTCGACCTTGCTGCCGCTGGCGCGCAGCCCCTCGACCTGCGTCGCGAGATGCATGCCCCACTCCACCGGCGTCAGTGTCCTGCCGCCGAACGGCGCCAGCACCAGCACTCGTGCATACCCTGCTGCCAGATCGGCATTCTCGGCGCCGGACCGGTAGCCACCATCGATGTATCGACCGTCGCCGATGCGATAGGCGAAGCCGCTGGCACAGCTGGCGGCCACTGCGTCCACCAGGTCGACCCCGCTGTGGCGGTCGAACACCACCGGCTCACCGGTGTCGGCATCGACCGCCGTGATGAGCACCGCTCGTTCGGGCCAGCGCTGGCTGGGCAGACGCGCGGCGACGGTCCCGCGCCACCGCTCCTGCACGGAGGCGTCCGAGGTCGCGGTCATGTCGAGCGCGATCGCCCCCATCCTGCGGCGCATGTCAGCCGCATCCGCGGATGCGGCGATGATCGTGGTGATCCGCTCCAGGTGATCGGCCACCGAGGCAGAGACACGTGCGCGGTCGCCCGCGACCGGACCGGTCCGTGGCTGGGGAGGGGCGGCCAGGGTCGCGGCATACAGCTCGGCCGGGCGTGCGCCTCCGATCTGGGCCGCAACGGTCGAGCCGGCTGACGTGCCGATCGTCAGGTCCGCGGTCGTCGCATCCAGCTCGGCGTCGAGCAGGCCGGCGATGACGCCGATCAGCCACGCGTTGCCGGTCGACCCGCCGCCACCGAGGACCAACGCTCGATCACCCTCGGCACGCAGCCGTCCTGTGGCGTCGAGCTGCGGCCGTGCCTGGTCGGGATCCGGCCGGTCCGAGGCCGTCGACGGGGTGAGGTGCCGAGTGGAAGAAGAGGTGTCGTTCATGGGAGTCGCCTTTCGCCATATGGGTGGCGGGCGCTCCCGATGACGACTAGCCCAATCGCGCGATCGTGGACGGCAAGGGAGCACCCACTGTGGTCGCTGCATCCATGGGTCTCACCTCCTTCCGATCGGTACGATCGCCATGACGCTAGCACACCAGCGGCGCGACCGGCTCATCCGACCGCCGTGGCTCGCGCGGCCGCCCGACCTCCGTTCGGGGATGGCCGCGGACGGGGCGCTGGCGACGCCCTCATCGGATGCCAAGCGGCGCCTGTCGGGCCTGGCCCCGGTCCCGACGAGACCCAGCTCCGAACGCGGCGAGCGACCGACGACGCGGTATGTCATCGCGCCGACGAACGCTCCGACCGTCGGGCCGACGATGTAGATCCAGAGGGACCCGAGGTCGCCCGCCACGAGCGCGGGACCGATCGACCGGGCGGGGTTCATCGATGCGCCCGAGATGGGACCACCGAACAGGGCACCAAGGCCGACCGTGGCGCCGATGGCGATGGATGCGGCTCCTCCGACGGCGCGGGGGTCGGTGGTCACCGCAACGACGACGAACATCAGCATGGCAGTCATCACGGCTTCGAGGACCAGGCTCTGCATGTCGCTGCCAGCCGGCCTCGTGGCACCCAGGGTTGCGACATCGCCGAACAACAGGAGCAGCAGCCAGGCGGCCCCGATCGCACCCATGACCTGGGCAGCCCAGTAGCCACCGACACGGGACCATGGGAGGTGGCCATCGAGCGCGAACGCAGCGGTCACGGCAGGGTTCAGGTGCGCGCCGCTGATGTGGCCGACCGCACCGACCATGACCATGATCGCCAGGCCGAACGCGGCGGCGACCCCGATGTGGCCAAGCGCTCCTGTCGTGGCATCGACCACGATGGCGCCGCAGCCGGCGAAGACGACGACGAACGTCCCGAGCCCCTCGGCGAGGAGCGCCCTCACACCTCGGCGGTCGTCCGTCGCGCGCGACGAGCCAGCTCCACGAAGGGCCGGAGCCGGATCGAGACCTCCATGGCAGTGCGCTCGAACGCAGCACGCTTCTCGGCATCGGTACCCTCGACCTCGGCCGGGTCATCGAGTCCCCAGTGGAGGGTGGCACGTCCGCCCGGGAAGGCCGGGCAGGACTGGCGTGCCCGGTCGCAGACGGTGATGACGTAGTCGAAGGGCTGGCCAAGGAACTCGCTCACCGACTTCGACCGGGCGGCCGACCAGTCGATGCCGACGTGCGCCAGGGCCGCGATGGCCAGGGGGTTGACCCCCGTGGGCTCGGTGCCGGCGCTGGACGCGGCGAAGTCCGAGCCGCCGATGTCGGTCAGCAGTGCCTCCGCCATCTGGCTGCGCGCAGAATTGCCGGTGCACACGAAGAGGACGCGGATGGCGTCCTGCGACGGCGGCCTCGGCTCGACCGGCTCGGCGCTGCTCGGGCTCGGCTCGGTGGCCCGCGGTGCTGCCAACGGCTTGGTGGCCCGGATGATGGCGCTGTGCATCCCGTCCGCGACCGCGTGCGTGGGCGTCACGGACACGTCGGACAGGCCGACCGCGACCAGGCCCGCCTCGAACTCGGAGAACGACAGGGCGCCTGCGATGCAGCCGACGTAGGAGCCGCGTTCGGCGCGCTGCTCCGTGGTCAGGCCGTCCTCCGCCACGATGTCGCTGATGCCGATGCGGCCACCGGGTCGCAGGACTCGTGCGATCTCGCGAAAGACGGCCGGCTTGTCCGCGGCCAGGTTCACGACGCAGTTGCTGATGATCGCATCCACCGAATCCGCGGGCATCGGGATCGCCTCGATGTGGCCCTTCAGGAACTCGACGTTGGTGGCTCCCGCCTCGGCGGCGTTCCGCTGGGCGAGCGCGAGCATCTCATCGGTCATGTCCAGGCCGATGGCGCGCCCAGTGGGCCCGACGCGCCTGGCCGACAGCAGGACATCGATGCCGCCGCCCGAGCCGAGGTCGAGCACCCGATCTCCCTCATGGAGGTCGGCCACGGCCGTCGGGTTGCCACACCCGAGCGAGGCGAGCACCGCGGCATCCGGCAGCGTGTCGCGTTCCAGCGCCGAGTACCGCTCGGCGCCGATACCGGCCTCCCCCGTGCAGCAGGTGATACCGGTCGACATCACCGCGAGGGCGGACTTCGCATAGCGGTCGCGGACGACCTCATGGACCTCGTCTGTCATGGACTCGCCTCCGTGCACTGGTCGAGGGATAGCCTGTATCGATATTTGACTATATAGATGCCCGTCAATACACTCCGTGAGGTGCAACGAAGGACCGACCCCGATGTACTCCTGTTGGCGGCGGCGGCCGACCCGACCCGCCTGGCCATCCTCCGCCAGCTGAGCGACCTGGGCGAGGTCTGCGCCTGCGACCTCGGCAATCCGGGCATCAGCCAACCCACCCTGTCGCATCACCTCAAGGTGCTTCGAGAGGCTGGCTGGATCACCGGCGACCGGCGTGGGACCTGGATCCACTACTCGCTCGTCCCTGCCGCCGTCGCCCGGTTCCAGCATCTGGCGCAGCTGATCCGATCGCCGACGCCCGCGACCGCGCCCCCCGATCGACGCTTGGCGGTGATCCAGCCAGGCGCGTGAGGCATGCGCCTGCAGCTCGAGACGGAGGATCCGGGTGGTGGCTCGGGGCCGTCGAGCGCGGGCCGTCCTTCGTCGCGCGAGCCTCCCTCGTCGCAGCGATGGTAGACTCCATGTTCGTCGTCCTCGACGTCGACACCCCGCGTGGTCGCCCATTCTCGAACGGACCGTGCGCCTTGCTCTCCCTGTTCGGGAAGCGACAGGAGCGCATGTGACCGCGATGACGATCACACCGGACGACCCGCACCAGTCTCGCCCGACCCATCCGTCGTGGAGCGGATGGCTCGGCGTGGGATCCCCAGGACCTCGTCACCGCACGTGAGGCGGGCGGGATGCGAGCGCCTTCATGGCCGCTGCGTCTCGCCTGATCGTCCGCGGGTCGTTGGCATCGTGCCATGCGGTCCATCAACCGCCCTCATGGGGGCCTCAACGGCATCGGAGCACGCCATCGTCCGCACCGCGTTCGTCGCGACCTACCCGCCCCGGCGATGTGGCATCGCCACGTTCACCGCTGACCTGAGCGAGGCCAGCGGCGATCGGCGGATCGTCGCCATCCAGGCCGATGGACCTCGGCTCGACTATCCCGCCGAGGTCCGTGACGTCATCCGACGAGGAGTGCTCTCCGATCACGCGACCGTGGCGAGATCGCTCCGATCCGTCGTCGACGTGGTCTCCATCCAGCACGAGTACGGGATCTGGGGTGGCGTCGACGGCGAGATGGTCCTCGACTTCGTGCGGGCGCTCTCGATCCCAGCCGTAGCGACGCTGCACACCATCCTGCGTGATCCCAGCCCTCACCAGCGCTCGGTCCTCGTGGAGCTGGTGCGGCGGACCGACGCGACCGTGGTGATGTCCAGGTCCGCGGCATCCCTGCTCACGGACGCCTACGGCGTCGACCACCGGCGGGTCGACATCATCCCGCATGGTGTTCCCGATCACCCCCTCGTCGACGCGGGATCGGCCAAGCCGGCCCTGGGGCTGGGTGGTCGCGACGTCATCCTGAGCTTCGGCCTGCTGGGTCCCGGCAAGGGCTACGAGCTGACCATCGAGGCCCTGCCTGCCGTCGTGGGACGTCACCCGACCGCGTGCTACGTGATCGTGGGCGCGACGCACCCCGACCTCGTCGCCCGGAGCGGCGAGTCGTACCGGGAGTCGCTCCTGGCACGCGCCAGGGCCCTCGGCATGCAGCATCACGTCCGGTTCGTCGACCGCTTCGTCACTCGCGAGGAGCTGGCCTCCTGGCTGGACTCCGCGGACGTGTTCGTGACGCCATATCCGAACATGGGCCAGATCGTCTCGGGAACGCTCTCATACGCGATGGGCGCGGGACGTGCGATCGTGTCCACGCCCTACGCCTACGCTGCCGAGCTGCTCGCGGACGGACGCGGCCTGCTCGTGCCACCTGCGACACCGGCCGCGCTCGCATCCGCGCTGGATCGTCTGCTCTCCGATCACGATCTGCGTCGGGCGATCGGAGCGCGAGCCCATGCCTACAGCCGGCGGATGGTCTGGTCCGAGGTGGGGTCGGCATACCGGCGGCTGTTCGAGCGGGTCGCCGGCAACGCGCCCCTGGTCGACGCCCGTCCGCTCGTGGCCTCGCATGCGTGAGCAGCCGCTCTACCCGGTGGTGCGGACACACCTGGACGCGATCTCCGACAGCATCGGCATCCTGCAGCACGCATCGGGTCGGACACCGGACCCAGCCCACGGCTACTGCGTCGACGATGTCGCCCGGGCGCTCCAGCTCGACCTCCGGCATGCCCGTCAGGTCGGCTGGCGTCGCGTCGAGCCCGACGCCGAACGCGCGCTTCGATTCCTGACCGCTGCCTTCGATGTGTCCACCGGGAGGTTCCGGAACTTCCGGCGCATCGATGGATCATGGGACCCTGCGGTCGCCTCGCAGGACTGCCAGGGACGCGCCATCCATGCCCTGGGCGATGCCGCCATGAACGGCGGCAGTGCCAGCTTCAGGGATCGCGCACGCGCATCGTTCGAGCGGGCCATGCCCGGGGTCGGAGGTGTGCGGGCCCTCCGAGCCCTCTCGTCCATCGCGCTGGGTTGCCGCTCGGCCATCCGTGCCGGGTCGAGCCGTCGCGTCGAGGACGTCTTCGCCCAGGTCACCGATCGACTCTGGGGGATGTTCCGCCCATGCACGGATGACGCATGGCCGTGGCCGGAGACGGCCCTCACCTATGAGAACGCCCTGCCGGCTCGCGCGCTCATCGTCGCGGGCAGACATCACGGCCTCGACCCGGCTGTCCGGTCAGGCCTGCGCACGCTCGAGTGGTTGGTGCGGGTCCAGACCACCCCAGCAGGATCCCTGAGCCCCATCGGCAACGGCTGGTGGCCGCGGACAGGCACCCGGTCGCGGTTCGATCAGCAGCCGATCGAGGCCGCATCCCTGATCCTCGCCGCCTCCGACGCCCTCTCGGAGACCCATGACATGCGCTGGGCGCGCGTCATGGAACGCGCGTACGGGTGGTTCCTGGGTGACAACGACATCGGGCTCCGGGTCAGCGACCCGGTGACGGGTGGCTGCCACGACGGTCTCACGCCGGTGGGCGTCAATGCGAACCAGGGAGCCGAGTCGACGCTCATGTGGCTCATCGCCCTCGAATGCATCCGCGACCTGCGGACAGGCGCGACGGCCTCGGCGTCGTCCCGCCCGCTGGCTGCGGTCGTCGCATGAGGCGCACACCGTCGGTCTCGCCGTTCGTGCGATCGCCGCTGAACCCGATCCTCACCGCGGAGGACCTTCCCTACCGGGCCAACACCATCTTCAATCCCGGCGCGGCTCGGCTCGCCGATGAGACCGTCCTGCTCGCGCGGGTGGAGGACCTTCGAGGCATCTCCCAGCTGCAGGTCGCCCGCAGCACGGACGGCTTCACGGACTGGCGGTTCGATGACGAGGTGCTGCTCCTGGCGAACGAGCAGGCATACCCCGAGGAGATCTGGGGGTGCGAGGACCCGCGGCTGACGTGGCTGCCGGAGCGGGACTCGTGGGCCATCGCATACACCGCGTACAGCAAGCGTGGACCCCTCGTCTCGCTCGCGATGACCCGGGACTTCCGCACCGTGGAGCGTCTCGGTCCGGTCATGCCGCCCGACGACAAGGATGCCGCGCTCTTCCCGCGTCGCTTCGATGGTCGCTGGCTGATGATCCATCGTCCATCGCCGATCCGGGGCGGGGCACACATGTGGCTGTCCTACTCACCGGACCTGCGCCACTGGGGCGACCACACGCTCCTGCTCGAGGCGCGGGATGGGGCGTGGTGGGATGCGGGCAAGATCGGCCTGGGACCGCCGCCACTCGAGACCACGGCAGGCTGGCTCGTCATGTACCACGGCGTGCATGCCACCGCTGATGGGCCGATCTACCGGGTCGGCCTCGTCCTCCTTGACATCGATGACCCGCGGCGCGTGCTCCACCGGACCGATGAGTGGGTGTTCGGGCCCCAGGAGCCGTACGAGCTCTCAGGTGACGTGGGCAAGGTCGTCTTCCCGTGCGGGTGGACGCTGGACCCCGACACCGGCCGCGTGGACATGTACTACGGGGCTGCCGACACGGTGATCGCGGTCGCGAGCGCACCGTTGAGCGAGCTCCTCGCGTCGGTCCAGGGCCACGACTCGCGGGCCCAGCTGCGCGTGTAGGGCCCGGGCTGCCGCGAGGCGGATGATCTGAAAGTGGTCGGCCATGGGATCCATCCTCCGCCCGTCCGCTGGGTCGGGCCGTATCGGCACGATCGTCCACATCTGCCCACGCGATGGGGACGATGGGAGTCCGTTGCCGGGCTCTCAGGACGCGCCGGCTCGCGACCGCCGAGCGAAGAGGCCTGGGCGGAGGTCGAAGCGCCTGGAAGCTGTCAGGTGGGTCGACGACGCTGGATCACCCGCGAGGCTGGAGAGCATGAGCGCGGTCGAAGCCGCGACCAGTCCGATGGACTCTCGCAGCTCGACCTCGGCCAGCTGATCGGGCGAGATCGCGAGGGTGACCGCCTCGAAGCTGCCACCCAGCCACTCGCCCATCTGCGTCCTGCTGATCCGTCACCTGGACTGGTCTTGGCATGCTGCGAGGGAGCCGGTGCCGAACATCATGCACCCAGGACCGCCCGGCCGACCTCGTGTCGGTGCGCGTGGGGCGGGATGCTCCAGTCGCCGTTCGCGTTCCCGCCAACCTGGGCTTCTTCGCCTCCCCGAGCGCAGCCCTTGTTCGCGGGGGACGGGTGCGGATACACGGCAGTCGCGGGGCCACGAGCGCGGGGTGCCGATGCATGGGAGTCAGGTGGCCGCCCGGGGCCATGGAGGAGGGTCCGAGCCACCGATCGTTCAGGTTCGTCGAACAGGAATGGCTCCGGTGCAGGGTCGCGAGCCTTCGGCAGCTCTCCCGGACCCGGATGAGCCGACGATCGTGCTGGTGAAGCTGAACATCGGTCGGGATACGGGACGCTAGGACGCCCTGGATGCGATGTCGGAGGCCCCGACGGGTCACGCACCGTGCAGGACACCGGGTCACGTTCGACGAACCTGAACATGGGGATCGCGGCACCCGCGACGACGCTGGTCGAGGCATTCCGCCGCGGCGCGGCGCACCCCAACCTGCTGGAGAACGCGGTGGCGCGGTCGACTCGACGGACGACGCGTGGGCGCGAGGGTCATCGTGTGGTCGCGCCGAGATGGAGGTCGACGGACGGAGGGCCGTCCCCATCTCGCGGTGTCGACCGGATGGAACCAGTCGGGCAGGGCGCGCACGAGCGCCGGCTCGCCGAACAGCCTGACACCACCCCGGTCGATGGCGTCGATCCAGGTCATGGTCCCTCGCCCGACGCCCGCGAAGGCAGCGACATCCGACTCCACGAACACGTAGCGCTCGTCGGCGAGGCCCGGATCGTCGATACCGATAGAGGGCGGCATGTCACGCTCGAGGATCATCCAGCAATGGCCGACTGTGGTCCCCGTGATGCCCCGGTCAAGGACCACCTGGCACTTCCTCGAAGGTCTGGCGTGCGCATCCCCACACGGGTGAGCGCATCCGACGGCTGAGGGCTGCTTCGGGGCTCCGAACGCGGTCGGGCTGGCTCGCGCGATCCAGCGTCACCCTGCGAAGCCGCCAGGGCTGCGGCCACGGCATCGGATCGCCCGGTCCGTCGAGAGAGGCGCAGAATGACCTTCTTGCGTCTGAGGGGTCCCGCGGTCGCGGGGCCCGGATGTCTCGGCGCGCCTGACCCATCGTGAGCCGGCGCAGCCGATCACCGTGGGGCGCGCGGCTCGACACCGGTCCGCTCCAGCGTTCTCCAGGAGGCGATCCCGATGCAGCTCGGCATCCACTTCACGAACTTCAGCCTGCCTGGTGGGCGCGACACCCTCGCGGGGACGCTCGCCGCAACGGCTCGCGCGGCCGAGGAGGGCGGTTGCTCCACCTTCACGATGATGGACCACTGGTTCCAGATGGAGGGGCTCGGCACGGCCCACGATCCGATGCTGGAGGGCTACACCTCGCTCGGCTTCCTGGCCGGCCAGACCCAGCGGATGACCCTGGGCCTGCTCGTGACCGGCGTGACCTACCGTCATCCCGGCCTGCTCGCGAAGATCGCCACGACGCTCGATGTGCTGTCGGGCGGCCGAGCGATGCTGGGTCTCGGCGCGGCCTGGTATGAACGGGAGCACCGCGGGCTGGGAGTCCCGTTCCCGCCGCTTGGCGAGCGGCTCGAACGGCTCGAGGAAACGATCCAGATCTGTCGTCAGATGTGGAGCGATGACGACGGGCCGTTCGAGGGCAGGCACTATCAGCTGGCCGAGACCATCTGCTCGCCCCGGCTCGTCCAGGAACGAGGGCCACGCATCCTCATCGGCGGCGGTGGCGAGCGCAGGACACTCAGGCTGGTCGCGAAGTACGCGGACGCCAGCAACCTCTTCGCCGTGGGTCCGGCCGAGGTCCAGCGCAAGCTGGACATCCTTGCCCGTCATTGCGAGACAGAGGGCCGCGACCCGGCCACGATCCGCCGGACGATCCTCGGCGGAGGCGATCCGCTCGGCGACACGGATGGCTTCCTGGCCACGATGGAGGCGTACGCGAAGCTCGGCGTCGATCTGGTCGAGATCATGCCCACGGGCCCGGATCCCGTCGCCTTCGTCACCGAGCTCGGCGAGCGGGTGGTCCCGCGGCTCGCCGAGATCGGTGGTCCTTGATGGCACCACCGCACGGCCGACCGTGACCTCGCTCTCGCACCGACCTCCCCAGGGACTATCGTCGGTGCAGGAAGCGTCTGACCGGCGTCCTGCCGGCGACCTCGGCCACCCGGAGGGAAGCGATGTCCCGGACGATCCGCTTTTCCATCGTGTCTACCATGCTCGTCGCCACCACGCTCGGCGGCGGAGTGGCCCTGGGCCAGGGGCCGGAGCCGAGCGGACCCGCGGCCAGCGGTGTGCCCGGGAGCGGCGCGGCGCCCTCCATGCCAATCCCCAGCGACGGGCCGCCACCCATCCTCGGCGAGGACTTCACGTCGCCGAGCGACGAGTGGTGGACGGGCACGGACACGGGCGAGAGCACGTCCTTCTCCTTCGGCAGGCTGCGCACCGTCCTGAGCGACGGCCCACGGCTGACGTGGCAATGGATGGAGCTGCCCGGGCCGATGGACGCGATCAGCGTGGAGGGGGAGGTCACCCTCGACCAAGGTGACGGCGGGGGTGGGGTGACGTGCGGGCCTGCCGGCGAGACCGGCGACTGGCTGTGGGGTGGCTACAACAGCGATGGACAGTGGCTGCTGGGCCGCCTGGTCGAGGGCCATCTCCGGGTCGATGCGCGCGGAGAGCTGCCGGTGGTCCGCGATCCCGATGCGCCGGTCGGCGGCGCACTGCCCGTCGCGCTCCGGCTCGAGTGCACCGCGGATGACGCTGGAGCCGCCGGCCATGCCGCGCTGTGGACCAAGGGCGTCCCGGTCGGGGACATCCCCATGCCCGGCACCGGACCGTTCGGCAAGGCCGGCTTCCTCACGGCCATCGACGATGGGCCGCTCACCATCCTGTTCGATGACCTCGTGGTGCGCGCCCTGCCGGGTGGCGACACCTCGACCCCGTGAACCGTGGGGTGGGCGACGGCCTGTTGCCCGCGGTCGACGGCTGCCGGGCGTGGCGCCGGTCGTCCGGCCGGCGGCGACGTCCGCCTGAACCGCCCCGGCCGGGACGGTATAGTCGGCTGGACCGGGCTGTCGGGGCAGCTGCCCCGTGTCGCTCGCGCGGGACCCGATCGGGAGGATACGTGCCACCGACGATCCTCATCGCCGACGATGAGCAGCACATCAGGCTCCTGATCGAGCAGGCGCTCGAGGACCTCGAGGACGAGGGCGTGGAGCTGTTGACCGCAGCCGATGGCGAGGAGGCCCTGGCGGCTGTCGCGCGCCATCGGCCCGGCCTGGTGTTCCTGGACATCATGATGCCCAAGCGGAACGGCTTCGAGGTCTGCCGAGCCATCAAGCACGACCTGGGCATGGACGTCGCCGTGGTCATGCTGACCGCGAAGGGACAGGCATACGACCGCGAGCAGGGGATCGCCGCCGGCGCGGACAGGTACGTCACGAAGCCGTTCGATCCCGATGAGCTGCTGCTCACCGCGCGCACGCTGCTCCGGTCCTGAGCGGATGCCACGAGCCATGACCAACATGGGCCGGGCGCTGGTGGCGGCGGCGGCGGTCCTCGTGGTCGGGTGCAGCGGCGCCAGTGGTCCCACGGCGTCCCCGGCGCCCCCGCGCAAGGTCGGCGTGATGATCGACTCGGGCAGCGACCACGACAAGTCGTTCAACGAGTTCACGCTCAAGGGAGCGCGAGAGGCATCCGCGGCGGCAGGCCTCGGATTCACCTACGTCACGCCCCAGTCGGCCTCGGACTACGCCAACACCCTCGAGAGCATGATCGCCACCGAGACGCCGGACCTGGTCGTGACCGTCGGCTTTCGGATGGGGGATGCGACCGCCCGGTCCGCGCGCATCCATCCAGGGATCCGATACGCCATCGTGGACAACGCCTACAGTCCAGGCTCGGGATGCTCGGACACGGTCACCGATTGCTACTCCGACGAGGGCGGGTTGTCCACGGTCACCAGCCTCATGTTCGCCGAGGACCAGGTCGCGTACCTCGCGGGTGTGCTGGCCGGCTGCATGACGACCACCGGCACCGTGGCGACGGTGGCGGGCGTCGAGATCCCTCCGGTCGTCCGGTTCGTGACGGGGTTCGAGAGCGGTGCCCGGGCCCAGCGCGCGGATGTCGTGACGCTGCACCAGTACATCCCGGACTTCAACGACCCGGACACCGGCCAGACCGTGGCGCAGGGTTTCATCAACGCGGGTGCCGACGTGGTGTTCGGTGCCGGCGGGAACACGGGCAACGGCGCCCTGCTGGCCGCCAGGGACGCGGGCGTCATGGCCATCGGCGTGGATGTCGATCAGTACTTCACCTACCCCGAGGTCGCCGAGGCCCTGCTCACATCCGCCGCCAAGAACGTGGATGTCGCCGCTGCCGCGGCGGTGCGCGACTTCGCTGAGGGCCGCCTCGAGGGCGGCGTGCGGGTCTACACCCTGACCAACGGAGCCATCGGTCTCGCGCCGTACCACGACTGGGACACGCGCATCCCGCAGGCCTGCAAGGATGCCGTGACGGCCGCGGAGGCCGCGGTCAAGGCCGACCCGACCATCACCGGGGCTGGATGAGCCAACGCCCAGATCCCGGTCCTGACCGCGCTCCCGCGACCACGCCCAAGGGAACGCCCGGCAACGACCTCATGAGCCCGTTCTGGTGGGTCGCGGTGCTGGCCATCCTGATCGACTGCGTCCTGGTCGCACTGGTCCCGATGGCCTCCATCGGGGAGAGCGGTCGCTCGCCCTCCCTGCTGCTGTGGGTGCTGGTCGCACTGCTGGGCGCCCACCTGCTCACGCTCGTCCTGACCCGTCGGTCCGGTCGTCCGGAACGAGGCACGTGGGCCATCGCCGGAGCCCAGGTGGTGGCTGCGCTGCTGGTCACGCTGCTGGTCGCGGATGTCTGGATCCTCCAGCTGTTCCTGCTGGGCATCATCCCGCTCCAGGTCGCGGTCGCGGACCGACCCAGGCGCATCCCCCTGGCCATCATCGTGGCGCTGCTGGGTGTCGCGGGCATGGTCGCCATGGACCTCGCGGACCCGCCCGGGCGCCTCACCCTGTTCGCGGACCGACCCGGCCTGATGCTCGTCCCGGCGGCTGTGCTGGGGGCGCATGTCGTGAGCCTGGGGGTCGTGCTGTGGCAGCTTCGACTGCGGCCTGCGGCGCCGCTCCACCTGCGCCTCGATCTCGCGACGCTGCTGCCGCTGGTCCTCACGGGCATCTCGGTCGCATCGATCCTGGTCGTGACGGGGGTCCTCGTCTCGCAGATCCGCGCCTCCCAGATCGACCA
>CAZYTQ010000050.1:0-22536 GCA_964650135.1 uncultured Anaerolineaceae bacterium
GACGGGTCGGGCTGCCCGGCCTGCGGCCGCAGCGGCTGGATGACCATCCTGGGCGCCGGCATGGTCCACCCGGTCGTCCTGCGCAACGGCGGCATCGACCCCGAGCGGTACCAGGGCTTCGCCTTCGGCATGGGCACGGACCGCATCACCATGCTGCGCTACGCCATCCGGGACATCCGCGCCTTCCTCGCCAACGACCTGCGCTTCCTCGAGCGGTTCCCGGCATGAGGGTGCCGCTCTCCTGGCTCCGGGAGTACGTCGATGTCGAGCTGGCGCCCGAGGCGCTGGCCGATCGGCTGACCCTCCTGGGCATGGAGGTCCGGGGCATCGAGCGCATCGGCTCCGGGTGGAGCCGGGTCGTGGTAGGGGAGCTGCTGACCGTCGACCGGCATCCCAACTCCACGCGGCTGTCGCTGACCACGGTGCGGGTCGGGGACGGCGAGCCGACGCTGTCCATCGTGTGTGGCGCCACCAACATCGCGCCGGGGCAACGCATCCCGGTCGCGCTGCCCGGTTCGGTGCTGCCCGGCGACCGGCGCATCGAGGTCGCGAAGCTGGCCGGCGTGGAAAGCCAGGGCATGCTCTGCTCGGGCGACGAGCTGGGCCTCTCGAGCGACGCGGACGGCATCCTCATCCTGCCCTCGGACACGCCCATCGGCGTGCCCCTGGAGGACCTGGTCGGCGATGTCGTCCTGGACGTGGATGTCAAGCCCAACCGCGGCGATGCGCTGTCCATCCTGGGTCTCGCACGCGAGGTCGCTGCGGCCACCGGCGCACCGGTGCGCTGGCCGGACATCACGGTCGCCGAGTCGGGCGATGCGACCGCCGACCACGTGCGCGTGGACGTGCGTGACACGACCCGCTGCCCGCGGTTCGTGGCGCGCTATCTGGACGGCGTCACGATCGGTCCGTCGCCCTTCCACGTCCAGCAGCGGTTGAGCGCGGCCGGCATGCGGCCGATCGGCAACATCGTCGACGCCAGCAACTACGTGATGCTCGAGCTGGGCAAGCCCATCCACACCTTCGACGCGGACGGCGTGCCCGATGGCCACATCGTCGTGCGGGGTGCCGAGCCGGGCGAGCGACTGACCACCCTCGACCATGTCGAGCGGATCCTCGACCCGGATGTCCTGCTCATCGCGGGTGACGGTGGCCCGCTCGGCCTGGCAGGGGTCATGGGCGGCCTGGACAGCGAGGTCTCCGATGCCACCACCAGGGTCATCGTGGAATCGGCGCTGTTCGACCCGGTGAGCATCCGGCGGACCGCGTTCCGGTTCGCGCTCCGCTCGGAGGCGAGCCTCCGGTTCGAGAAGGGCCAGGAGCATCGGCTGGCGCGGGTCGGCGCGGACCGCGCGACCCAGCTCATCCTCGCGTGGGGCGGCGGTCGTGCCGCGGTCGGGGTCGTGGACACCGATCCGCTCGAGCGACCACGTGCGGAGGTGCCCTTCCGTCCCGCGCGTGTGGCGCGGCTCCTGGGGGTGGACATCCCCGCCGCGGAGCAGGCGGCGCTGCTCGCTCGCGTCGAGGTCGGGACGCGCGTCGCGGAACCCACCACCCGGATACCTGTCATCGCCGCGAGCCGTGGCACGACCGCCCTGGACGTGGCCGCGGGGGATGCCGCCCTCGTCGCGATCGTCCCGGGCCATCGTCGCGACCTGGTCATCGAGGCGGACATCGCGGAGGAGGTGGCGCGCGTCCGCGGCTACGAGACGCTGCCCGGCAGCCTGCCCGCGTCCTCGATGCCCCCGGTCCGTGCCGACCCCCGCCGATCCACGGACCGCCTGCGTGGCTGGCTGAGCGGTCTCGGCCTCGTGGAGGTCGTGACCCACGGCCTCATCGGCCCCGAGGACCACGCGCGTCTCGGGCTCGTCGCTGACGACCCGGCCACCATCCGTGCCCTCAACCCGGTGACCGCCGACCATGCCGAGCTGCGTCGCTCGCTGCTGCCGGGGCTGCTGACCGTGCTCGCCGACGCCGAGCGCCAGCGACACCCGGACGTGGCGGTGTTCGAGCTGGGACCGGTCCACGCTCGGCGTGACGGCGTCCCGACGGAGACCCCCACGGTGGCCGTGCTGCTCGCAGGTGCCAGCCGGCCCGCGACCTGGGCGTCCGGGGACCGGGCGTGGGACCTCGCCGACGGCAAGGCCATCGTGGAGACGCTCGTGGCACGCAGCGCGGCGGGGCACGTGGCGTGGCGGACGACCGATCCGACGCCGGGTGTGGAGCATCCCGGTCGCACCGCGCAGGCCGTGGCACGGCTCGTGGATGGCCGCACGGTCACCCTGGGTCGGGTGACCGAGATCCACCCCGCGCTGCTGCTCGCGATGGACATCCGGGCGACCCATGTCATCGCGGTGACGCTCGACCGTGATGCGCTCGACTCGCTCGCGCCCGACCGGCTCCAGGCAGGCACACCCGACCGGCTGCCGCCCGTCGATCGCGACCTGGCGGTGGTCGTGGATGGCGCGCGGTCCGCGGGTGACGTCGGGGTGCTCATCCGCGAGGCTGCCGGTCCGGCGCTGGCGGGGCTGGAGCTGTTCGACCGCTACCAGGGCAGCCAGATCGGCGCCGACGAGGTGAGCCTCGCGTGGCGGCTCCGCCTCGACCTTGACGAGCACGCACCCGAGACAGCGATCGATGACCTGATGGGGCACATCGCCACGGTACTGTCGGAGCGTATTGGCGCGCGTCGGCGCGCCTGATAGGGTTCGCGACGTGACATACGAGCCTGCATCGTGACCAGCGTCGACATCATCCTGGTCCTGATCATCGCGGCGGCGTTCCTGGTGGGCTTCCTGTGGGGCATCATCCGGAGCCTGCTCATGCTCGCGGGCTGGTTCGTCGTGTTCGTGCTCGCGGCCATCCTGTCGGTCCCGGTGGGGGACTACCTGACTGGCCAGTGGACCTCGTACGGCCCCGAGTGGAACCACATGGCGGCGTTCGCGATCCTGTACATCGGTCTGCTCATCGTGGCCATGATCCTGTGCTGGATCGGCATCAAGGGGGCCCAGGGGCTCAGCAAGTACCGGCTGCTCGATGACATCGTGTCCGGCAGCGTCATGGCCGTCGTGGCCATCCTGGGCATCGCGGGTGTCATGGTGGTCCTCGCCTCGGCCTACACGGGCCCCGCTGGCGCGTCGATCCTCGGACCGGACTGGACACGACAGCTCTACCAGAACCTGCTGGACTCCCAGATCGGTGCGGCCCTCGACCGCACCCTCATCCCGTTCCTGGGCTCCATCCTGGGCCCGCTCCTGCCCAGCCACATCAGCAGGGTCATGGCGTGACCCCGCTCGCCACGGCGAGCAGCACCCAGACCCGCGCCGCCGCCGGGGCCGATCGCGGACCCCCGGCCGTCACCACCGATCGCCCGATGCCGCTGGCGCGGGACTGGTATGCGCGACCCGTGCTGACGGTCGCACGCGACCTGCTCGGCGCGATCGTGGTCCGCGAGACCACCGGGCCGGGCGCCAGCGCGACCACCTGGCGCATCGTCGAGGTCGAGGCATACGACGGGCCATGGGATCGCGCGAGCCATGCGCGCGCAGGCCGCACGGTCCGCACGGCACCGATGTTCGGGCCACCCGGCCACGCCTACGTCTACCTGGTCTACGGCATGCATCACTGTCTCAACGTGGTGGCGCATGTCGATGGTGCCGCCTCGGCCGTGCTCATCCGGGCACTCGAGCCGCTCGGGGCCGAGCCGGCGACGCAGGCAGACAGCCGTATCGCCGCGGGCCCCGGCCTGGTCGGTCGCGCCCTGTCCCTCGACCGCTCGCTCAGCGGCCATGACCTGACCTGCGCCGATCGCCTCTGGCTCACCACCGGCACGCCCGTGAGCGATACCCAGGTGCTTCGTGGCCCGCGCATCGGTGTCGGATACGCCGGCCCCGACTGGGCCCATCGGCCGTGGCGCTTCGGGATCCGGGGCAGCGGCGCGCTCTCTCGTCCGTTGCCGCCGACCGCGGTCGCCGACCGCTAGGACGGTCATGGACACACGTTCGGCACGTCTCCTGGAGTACCCGCTCATCCGCGAGCGTCTGGCGGCAGCCACCTCGTTCCCGCCATCCCGTCGCCTGGCGGAGGCGATGGAGCCCTCGAGCGACCCGGTCATCGTGCGGCGCCTGCTCGATGAGACCGACCAGGCACGCGCCTTCCTGTCCGGTCGCCCGGACGCGGGCATCGGCGGTGCCAGGGACATCGGCCTCGCCATCGGTCGTGCCGATCGGGGTGGCCGCCTGGACCCCCAGGAGCTGCTCGCCATCGCCGAGACGCTCGTCGCCGCTGCCCGGCTGGGTGACGCGCTCCGGCCCGTGGAGCTGCCACGGCTCCATGAGCTGGCCCGCCTCATCGTGCCCCTGCCGGCGGTCCGCGACCGGTTGCTCGCGAGCATCGACCCGGCCGGGGAGATCCTCGATTCGGCGTCCCCGCCCCTGGGTGGCCTGCGACGCGCCGTGCGCATCGCCTACGAGCGGCTTCGGTCACGCCTGGAGCAGCTGGTCCATGGCTCGGAGCTGGGCAGCGCGCTCCAGGAGCCCATCGTGACGCTGCGCAACGGCCGGTATGTCATCCCCGTGCGCGCCGACGCGAAGGGCCGGGTGAAGGGCATCGTCCACGACCAGTCGGGGAGCGGCCAGACCCTGTTCGTGGAGCCGCTCATCGCGGTGGAGCTGGGCAACGCGTGGCGCGAGGCACAGCTCGCGGTCACCGCCGAGGAGGAGCGGATCCTCGACGACCTCTCGTCGCTCGTGGCGGCGCACGCCGGTCAGCTGCGGGACACGCTCGACGCGCTCGCCCGCTTCGACCTCTGGGCGGCCCGTGCCCGCCTGGCCGAGGAGATGGACGCCATCCGGGGGGCAGAGTCGGATGGCGCGATCGTGCTGCTCTCGGCGCGTCACCCGGGGCTGACGGGGCGCGTGGTGCCCATCGACCTGACGCTGGGCGAGGGGGTGCGCGCGCTCGTCATCACCGGCCCCAACACCGGCGGCAAGACGGTCGCGCTGCGGACCGTGGGTCTGCTGTGCCTGATGCACCAGTCCGGGCTGCACGTGCCGGCCGCGGAGGGCTCGCGTCTGCCCATCCTGCAGGACGTGTTCGCGGACATCGGTGACGAGCAGTCGGTCGCGCAGTCGCTGTCGACCTTCTCGGGTCACCTGCGCTCGATCGTGCGCATCGTGGCGGCGACCGGGCCCGGCTGTCTCGTGCTCCTCGACGAGCTGGGGGCCGGCACCGATCCGACCGAGGGATCCGCGCTGGCCCAGGCGCTGCTCGACCGATTCATCCGCCTCGGGGCCCTGGTCGTCGCGACGACCCACTACGCCGAGCTCAAGGTGTACGCCCACGAGACCCCGGAGGCCCGCAACGCCTCGGTCGAGTTCGACCTCGAGACGCTCAGCCCGACCTATCGCCTGACCATCGGCCTGCCGGGCACCAGCCAGGCCTTCGCCATCGCCGAGCGCCTGGGCCTCGACCAGGTGCTCGTCGAGGACGCCCGGGGTCGGTTGACCCGTGCCCAGCAGGACTTCGAGCGGACGCTCGCCGCCATCAAGGCCTCCCAGCAGGAGATGGACCAGGCACGCGAGACCGCGCGCCACGCCGAGACACGCGCCCTCGAGGCGCGACGCGTGGCGGAGGACGAGCGCCGACGTGCCCGCGCCGAGCGGGCCGAGGCGGCCGCGAGCGCCCGAGAGGAGGCGGAGCTCGCCGTCGCCGCCATCCACGAGGAGATCGCCGCCGCGCGCGCCCTCCTGGCCCGCCAGACCCTCACCGAGTCACGTCTCGACGAGGCGATGGCACGCCTCGAGGAGCGGCTCTCGGCCATCCCCACGGCGACCCGCATCCCCGACGCCGTCGACCCCGCCGTGTGGCAGGTCGGCCAGCGCTCCGCCACCTCGTCCGGCTGGGTGGGGACGATCAGCGCCATCGACGCACCACGGGGCCGTGCGACGCTCGTCGTGGGACAGGCACGCACGGAGGTGGACCTCGCGGACCTCGTGCCGGCATCGGTGGTCGATGCGGCCCGGCTCGGCGCCCCCGTGCCAGGCAGGCCGTCACGCCCCGCGCGACCCGCCACCGGTCGGCGCGGCGAGCTGGAACCAGCCGTGCCACCCCGCACCCCTGCCGTGGGAGGCGCGCCGCGACCCGGCACCACCAGCGGGCGCACCGCAGAGCGCCGCGTGGTGCCAGCGACCCTCGACCTGCGCGGCGCGCGGGTGGAGGAGGCGCTGGAGATGCTCGACTCGACCCTCGACCAGGCCGCGACGGCGGGTGCCGGACGCATCACCATCGTCCATGGGCATGGATCGGGGGCGCTCCGCGACGCCGTGCGCGCCACGCTCGCGAAGCACCCGCTCGTCAGCGACTGGCGACCCGGCGAGCAAGGGGAGGGCGGCGACGGCGCGACCATCGTGAGGGTCTGATCAGCCGCCCTCGTCGGTGGCCGCGGGGGGCGGCGGCTCGGGTGTCGCGGGATCGGGCGGGGCCGGCGTGGGCGTCGCGGCCGGCGGGGCGGTCGGCGCGGGTGTCGGGGGCTTGGGCGTCGGCGTCGGCGTCGGCGTCGGCGTCGGGGCCTTGGTCGGTGTGGGTGTGGGCGTGGGCGTGGGTGTGGGCGTGGGCGTGGGCCCGTCGGTCGGCTCGGGCTCCTCGGTCGCCTCGCCCGGTGTCTCGCTCGGCAGCGGCGACGGGGACACGGATGGCACCGGGCTGGCGGACGCCGCGGGTGCATCATCGCAGCTGCGGTTCGGCGGGAACGGCGCACCCCAGCTCCGCCCGTACGGCTGGAACGACGGGTCGTAGAAGTACGAGGTCGCGGTGTCCTTGGGTCCACCCCGCACGCCCGTGCCTCGGCGGGCCCGGCTGATCCAGGCCCTGTTGGCACGTTGCCAGTCCGGATGGCCGGACTCGGCGTCCTCGAGCTGGAGGACGCCGCGTCGGGTGGGATCGCCCGCGCAGGTGTCCTGCCACCGGTACAGTCGGTCGTCCGAGCCACGCACCACGTCGATACCCCGGATGTAGGGGTCCTGCCCCGGCTCGGTGCCCCGGATGAACAGCTCCTGGACCTGCCTCCGGGAATACTGCGAGGGGGCGAAGCCCGTGAAGGCGTCCACCTCGGCCCTGACCACGCCGTTGGGCCGCTCGAAGTCGTTGACCCGCCAGTCCGCGGTCACCTCGTCGAACACCGACTGCCAGAGGGGCGCGGCGGCATCCATGGAGAAGACCGAGCTGCCACCGCCACTCACCGGGGATGCGTCGCTGTTGCCCATCCAGACGCCCATGGCGAGGGCATACTCGCCCTGGCGTCGACCCGCCGCGGTGGGTGGCGCGATGTAGCCGTACGCCGACAGGTCCTTGGCGTCGTTGTTGGTGCCCGTCTTGAGGGTCGCGGGCCGTCGTCGTCCGTTCTCGTTCGTCAGGCGCATCCGCCCCCAGATCGGGTTCTGGGACGGGTCGGTGTTGCCGGCGAGGATGTCCGTGACGATGGCGGCGGCCTGGGGCGACACGACCTCGTCACCCTCGGGCACCTCGTAGGGCGGCAGGATGTCCGTGCCTGCGGTGTCCTTCACGGTCAGGATCGATGCGTTGCCCAGATGACGGCCGCTGTTCGCGAGCGTGGCGTACGAGGTGGTCAGGTCGAGCGGATGGACCTCCAGCGACCCCAGCGCCATCGACAGGCCGGCCTGGCGCTTGGGCACCTGGAACTCCATGCCGAAGCGCTCGGCTCGCTCGTAGACCTCCTCGATCCCGATCAGCGCGAGTGCCTTGACCGCCGGGATGTTGAGCGAGAACTGGAGCGCGAGCCGGAGACGCAGCGGACCCCGCTCCAGCTGGTCGAAGTCGGTGGGTGTGTAGCCGCCCTCGAACTCGGTCGTGACATCCATGAGCATCGAGGATGCCGTGAGGGTCCGGTCGTCGATACCGGTGGCATAGTTGAACGGCTTGAACGCGGAGCCCGGCTGCCGCCAGCCATCGGAGAGCACATCGAACTGGGGCTGGAACTTCTTGCCCTTGCGCTTGCCGTAGTAGTCGGCGGAGCCCACGTAAGCGATGATCTCACCGGTCTGGTAGTCGATCGCGGACAGGGCGCCATTCCAGATCTGGTTGTCCTCGAGCGCCGCCATCCACGGCTGATAGCGCACGCCCCGGGCACGCGCGAAGGCACGCGGGTCGTTCTGGTGGGGCGCCAGCGTCGCGACGGTCACCCACTTCTGGGCCACCTGCTGGACCTTCCAGTCGAGCGTGGTGACCACCCGCAAACCGCCCTTCTCCAGGGTCGGGCAGGTCTGGGCCTCTTCGTCGCAGAGCGCCGCGGTCAGCTGCTCACGGACATGCCACACGAAGTGCGGCGCCCGCATCCGACCCGTGCTCTGGGTGACCAGGACGACCGGCTCCTCCATGGCCGCGAGGAAGTCGGCGCGGTCATAGGTGTCGCCGCTGAGCACACGCCGCGAAGGGTCGTTGAGCAGCAGCGACAGGATGTAGTTGCGGCGCACCACGATGTCCGAGTCGGCAGGGACGACCAGGCAGGCCTCGTCCGGGTCGGGACAGCGGGCATCACCGACCTCCGTCATCTCGGCGTTGCGCACCAGGTCGAAGTAGCCGGGCGCCTGGGGGATGGCCGCGAGGATGGCCGCCTGGGCGAGGGTCAGGTCATCGAGGTCCCGGACGCCGAAGTAGCCCCGAGCCGCGGTCTTCACGCCATAGCTGTTGTTGCCGTAGAAGTTCTGATTGAGGTAGGCGGTGATGATCGTCTCCTTGCCCGCCTCGCCGGGGAAGGTCGTGGTGACGCGCACCGACTGGACGATCTCCTGGAGCTTGCGCTCCATGAGTCGTGCCCGGTCGCTGGTCAGGTCCTCGGGCAGCAGCCGCTGGCGCACCAGCTGCTGGGTGACCGTCGAGGCACCGCGCGCCCGCCCCCGGATGGAGTCGATGGCCGCCGAGACGATGCCCAGTGGGTCGAAACCGGTGTTGGTCCAGAACGTCCGGTCCTCCACCGCGGTGGTGGCATCCACGAGGATCCCCGGCATGTCCTCGAAGGCCCCGATCTCACGTCGCTCACCGGACGAGAAGCGCGCCAGCTCGACCATGTTCCGGTCGTAGATGATCGATTCCTGGGCAGGCTGGATGGTCGTCAGGGTCCTGGGGTCGGGCAGGTTCGCGGTCCACGTCAGGAACAGGCCGAGGCCGGCGAAGAAGACCACGGCCGCGACCGTCGCCATGGCCCCGTAGATGACCGCGGGGATCCCGACGGTGAACACGCGTCGGCCGGCGCTCGCCGTCTGGCGGGGCGGTCGGCCGCTGCGGGTGGGTCCTGGCTGGGGCGGTCGGCCGGACGGCGGACCCTGGTAGCCCTGTGGTGGCCCCTGGTAGCCCGGCGGCGGTCCCTGGTAGCCGGGCGGAGGTGGCTGGCGGGACTGCATCGCGCCCGGACTCTAGCATAGGGTCCATGATCGACCTCATCGCCGAGCTCACGTGGCGCGGCCTCGTCCAGGACCGCTCCGAAGGGCTCGCCGAGCGTCTGGCCACTGGCCCGACCAGCGCGTATGTCGGGTTCGACGCGAGCGGGCCATCGCTCCACGTGGGTCATCTCGTGCCGCTCATGGCCCTGGTGCACCTCCAACGCGCCGGCGGTCGACCCGTGGCCGTGGTCGGTGGCGGGACGGGCATGATCGGCGATCCCTCCGGCAAGAGCGCCGAGCGGGTGCTCCTCACCGAGACACAGGTCGATGCGAACGCCCAGGCCATCCGCGGTCAGCTGGAGCGCTTCCTGGACTTCGAGCCGGGCCCCGCCCAGGCCCGCATGGTGGACAACCGGGAGTGGCTGACCCGGTACGCGCTGCTCGACTATCTGCGGGACATCGGCAAGCACTTCACCATCTCGTCGATGCTCGAGAAGGACTCCGTCCAGCTGCGTCTGGCCAGCGGCCTCTCCTTCACCGAGTTCAGCTACATGACCCTCCAGGCGACCGACTTCCTGCACCTGTACCGCGAGCATGGCGTCGAGATGCAGATGGGCGGCGCCGACCAGTGGGGCAACATCACGGCCGGCATCTCGCTCATCCGCCGGGTGCTCGGACGGACGGCGCACGGCATCTCCCAGCCGCTGCTGCTGACCTCGGACGGTCGCAAGATGGGCAAGACGGAGGCGGGGTCGATCATGCTCGATCCGGCGATCACCTCCCCGTACGCCTTCTACCAGTACTGGCTGAACGTGGACGACGCGGACGTGGAGCCCCTGCTCACCCGGCTCACGCTGCTGGACCGTGACGCGATCGAGGGCATCCTGGCCGACCATCGCGCCGATCCGGGCCGGCGTGTCGGGCAACGGGCGTTCGCGCATGACCTGACCGCGCGCATCCATGGGGTGGCCGAGGCGGATCGCCAGGTCCGTGTCTCGGCGGCGGCGTTCTCGAGCGAGCCGGTGACCGACCCCGGGGTGCTGGACGTCCTGTTCAGGGAGGTCGGTGGCCATGCGTGGTCGGGGGAGGGGACCGACCCCGTGGCGCTCGCGGTCGACGCCGGCCTCTATCCGTCGCGCAGCGAGGCGCGTCGTGCCATCGCCCAGGGCGGCTATGGCATCAACGGCGTGCGCCTCACCGACGGTGCGGTGCTGCCGGAAGCCGTCGCGGGCCGGTATCACCTGCTGCGGGCCGGCAAGAAGCGGCTCGTGGTGGCGCGTCGGGAGGACTGACAGCGGGGCTCGCGGGCGCGATCCGCGCGTCGAGTCCATGTCCAGGACCTCGCGGCTCCGCTCCTCGCCGGTGCGTGAGAGTCCGCTGAGGCTCCCCTGAGGGCGAGCGGACACGGCCTGATCACCGGGCGAAGGTGAAGGACTCGACATCGACCCTCTACCACCGCGAGGTTGTATCGCGCTCGGCCGTGGGGTCTACTACCCATCAGACGAGCAATGCGATCGCGAGTCGCTGAAGGGCCGAGCGTTCTCCTCCTCCCTCCTCTCCGCGGAGTCCGGAAGCCTCGCGATCGCCAGGCTCGTTCTTGTCGTCCCCGGCTCGTTCCCCGGCGGCATCGGGCCGTGGCGATCAGCGCCCGTGGCGTTCCCGGAGGACCCCCATCACCTGTGACGGTGGCAGGCCGCGCTCCGCGGCGAGCACCAGCAGGTGATACAGCAGGTCGGCCATCTCGCCCGCGAGCGGTCCCTGGTCGCGCTCCGGGTCGGAGTCACGCTCGGCGATCGAATCGTCCTTCGCGGCCATCAGTACCTCGATGGCCTCCTCGGCCACCTTCCGCCCGGGCCCGTCGGCACCCCGCGCCAGGAGCCGGGCCGTGTAGGAACCCTCCGGTCGCGTCCGCGCCCGTTCCTCGATCGTGGCCCAGAGGGTCTCCAGCCACGCGAAGCCCTGGCTCGAGGTCGGCGCCATGGCGTCGTCGGCCGCGAGCCCGCCCGCGACGGCCTCAGTCTCGAAGCAGGTGGCCGTGCCCGTGTGGCAGGCCGGACCCGACGGGTCGACCGTCCAGAGCAGCGTGTCGGCGTCACAGTCCATCGCGACATCGCGGACCCGCAGCACGTTGCCACTCTCCTCGCCCTTGCGCCACAGGCGACCCCGCGAGCGCGAGTGGAAGTGCAGCTCACCGGTGACGAGCGAGGCGTCGATGGCCTCGCGGTCCTGCCACGCCACCATCAGCACCCGACCATCGGCCGCATCCTGGGCGATCGCGACGACGAGGCCGGCGGGGTCGGGGCGCACGGCGTCCGCATCGAGCGGCCGATGGGTCCGCTCGAGGGTGCGCCCTGCATCGGCGGCGACCGCCACGGGCAGCCCCGTCTCGCCCACGGACGTCATGCCGCCACCGCCGCGGATCGACGCACCGGCACCCCAGCCGCCGCGAGCGCGTCCTTGACCGAGCCGATGCTGTGGATGCCGCGATGGAAGATGGACGCCGCGAGCACCGCGTCCGCATGCCCCTCGGTGATGGCGGCGACCATGTCCGCCGGCGTGCCCGCACCACCGGACGCGACCACGGGCACGTCCACCGCGGCGACCGCCGCCCGGAGCAGGGGCAGGTCGAAGCCTCCCTGCGTGCCGTCCCGATCGATGGAAGTCAGGAGCACCTCACCCGCGCCCAGCTCCGCCGCGCGTGTGATCCACTCGATGGCATCGAGCCCGGTGGGCGTCCGGCCGCCCGCGATGACCACCTCCCAGCGACCCGGCTCGTCCGGCACCGCTCGCGCGTCGACCGAGATGACGACGCACTGCCGCCCGAACCGTCGGGCACACGCGGTGATCATGTCCGGGTCCCGCACGGCCGCCGAGTTGACGGCGACCTTGTCCGCGCCCGCCCGGAGCACATCCCGCATCTCGTCCGCGGTGCGCACGCCGCCACCCACCGTCACCGGCACGAACACCCGCTTCGCCGTCCGCTCGACGATATCGAGGAGCGTGCCGCGCGCCTCCGGCGCCGCGGAGATGTCCAGGAACACGATCTCATCCGCGCCGTCCGCCGCATGCCGCGCGGCGAGCGTCGGTGGGTCGCCCTCATCGGTGAGGTCGACGAACCGGACGCCCTTGACCACCCGTCCGTCCTTGACGTCGAGACATGGGATGACCCGTCGGAGCAGCATCAGGCGACCCCCTGGGTGACGACGGAGCCGGCGTCGGCTCCGTCGTCACGCTCGACCCCGGACGCGAGGGGGAGGTCGGCACCAGCGGCCGCGACCCCGGTCACCGTGAGCAGGTCACGCAGCAGCCGCAGCCCATCGACCCCCGACCGCTCCGGGTGTGGCTGGTAGCCCACGATGCGCCCCTGGGCGACGACGCTCGGGAACCGACTGCCGTGCTCCGTCTCGGCGAGCACGATGGACGGGTCCGCGGGTCGCGCGACATACGAATGGACGAAGTACGCGGGCGCGCCGTCGGTGATCCCGTCGAGCAGCGGGTCGGGGCGCACCACCTCCAGCTGGTTCCAGCCGATGTGCGGGAGGCGCGGCGCATCCGCGATGGGCACGACGTCTCCCGCCAGGAGACCCAGCATCTGCGCGCCGTCCTCCTCCGATCGCTCGAACAGGAGCTGGAGCCCGAGACAGATGCCCACGTACCAGGCGCCATCACCCACCGCGTCCCGGATGGCGGTCGCAAGCCCCGCACGCTCGAGCCGCTCCATGGCCGGACCACTGGCACCGACACCCGGCACCAGCACGATGGCAGCATCGCGGACCTGGCCCGGCTCCGTCGCGACGGTCGGCGCGGCACCCAGGAGCGTCAGCGCGTTGCGGATGCTCACGAGATTGCCCGCGCCGTAGTCCACGACCACGATGCCAGACGGGCCGTCACCGCTCATGTCAGGGTGCCCTTGGTGGAGGCTGCGGCGTCGCTCCGACGCGGGTCGAGCGCCACGGCGGTGCGGAACGAGCGGGCGAGCGCCTTGAAGGTCGCCTCCGCGATGTGGTGGTCGTTGCGACCGGTGGCCCGCGCATGGATGTTGGCGCCGAGCGTCCGGGCCAGCGACTCGAGGACGTGGGGCACGTTCTGCGTGGACAGCTGGCCGATGCGCTGCCCGACGAACGCCAGGTCCAGCACGGCGTACGGTCGCCCGGAGAGGTCCAGCGCGACGCTCGCCAGGGCATCGTCCATGGGGATGACCGCGTCACCGAAACGGGTGATGCCTGTCCGGTCGCCGAGCGCAGCGGACAGCGCGTCTCCCAGCACGAGCGCCACGTCCTCCACGGTGTGGTGCTCGTCGATGTGCAGGTCGCCCGTCGCCGTGACCTGGAGGTCGATGCAGGCGTGATAGCCGAACGAGGTGAGCAGGTGGTCGTAGAAGCCGACGCCCGTGGAGACATCGACCTGGCCGGTCCCATCGAGGTCCACGGACACGCGGATGGACGTCTCGCGGGTGGTCCGCTCCCGGGTCGCCGTGCGCGTGCTCATGCGCGGGCCGCCTTCCATGTCGTGATCCCCTCGAGGAGTCGGTCGTCCTGGACCTGGCCACGGACCGTGACCCGGATGTGTCCCGCCAGCGGATGTGCCGACCCGAAGGTCCGCGGCACGATCCCCGATCGCAGCAGCGCCTCGGTGAGATCCTCCGCGGCGGCCACGTCCCCGACGGGGATGAGCAGGAAGTTGGTGATCGAGGGAAGCGCGGGCAGACCGATGACCGCGAGCGCTGCCGCGACCCGCTCGCGCTCGGCGATCGTCGCCTGGACCCGGGCGCGCGTCTCGTGCGCGCGCGTGATGGCGGCCGCGGCGATCGCCGCGGACAGGCTCGTGATGCTGTTCGGCGGCCGATACGCCTCGAGGCGCGCGATGGTCGGCCGTTGCGCGATGGCGTAGCCCACCCGGATCCCGGCAAGCGCGAACGCCTTGGACACGGTCCGCACGACGATGAGGCCCGGGTACTGGCTCCGCACCGGGACCAGGGACGCGGGTGCGAACTCGAAGTACGCCTCGTCCACCACGACGACCGGGCCATCCGGACCCAGGTCCGCGGCCGCATCGAGGATGCGCAGCAGGTCCTCGCGCGTATCCGCGGTCCCCGTGGGGTTGTTGGGGGAGCACAGCCACACCACGTTCGCGCCGGGCAGTCGCGCGATGACCTGCTCGACGTCCGTGCCGAACCCCTCCGCTGCGGGCCGGCGAAGGATGGCGTCCAGCGTGGCGCCACGTTGGGACGTGTGGACCGCGTACATGGCGTACGTGGGGATGGGCACGATCGCCCGGCCACCGGCGGGCAGGAACGCCTTGGCGATGGTATCCAGCACCTCGTCCGCGCCGGCACCCACGATGACCTCCGTCACGTCGACGTCGTTGTAGACGGCCGCCGCGTTCGCGATGCGTGCATAGTCGGCGTCCGGGTACTCGCTGAGCGACGGCCAGATGGGCGCTGCGAGCACCTCGGCCGCCACCGGGTTCGCCTCGGCGGGCGTGTTGAGGTCGAAGCGCATGACCGTCCGCGGGTCGAGCCCGTATCGCTCGGCGATGGTGTCGTTCGAGGGCTCCCACTCGTAGACCTGGGGAGCTGGAGCGGTGGTGGCCATCAGGCGTCCTCCGGGGATCGGGCGTCGGTGGGTCGGCCGGGTCGGTCGTCGGTGGTCCGGTCGGGGCCCCGGTCAGGTCGGTCGAATCGGATGTCGACGGCGCGGCGATGCGCGGCCAGCCCTTCGGCATCCGCGACGACCCCGATGCTGTCACGGATCGACGCAAGGCCCTCGCGGGTCAGTCGATTGACCTGCATCCAGCGACCGAACGACTCGACCGAGAGGCCCCCGTACGCACGCCCGAGGCCAGCCGTGGGGAGGACGTGGTTCGAGCCGCTCGCGTAGTCGCCGGCAGCCTCCGGGGAATAGGCACCCAGGAACACCGCACCCGCGGTGTGGAGCCGGCCGAGCGCCGAATCACCGTCCGCGACGGCCACCGAGAGGTGCTCCGGGGCGTACTCGTTCGCGAAGGCATACGCATCGGCGAGGCTGTCCACCTCGAGCATGATGCCCCGCGAGAGGGCGGTCCTGATCTCGTGCTGTCGTGCGAGGAGCGGGACCTGGCGGAGGACCTCTGCCTCGACGGCGTCACCGACCGCGGTCGAGGTGACCACCGCGACCACCGGCGAGTCCGGGCCATGCTCGGATTCGCTGATGAGGTCGGCGGCGACGTGCACCGGGTCCGCGGTCTCGTCCGCGATGACCATCACCTCCGTCGGGCCGGCGGGCATGTCGATGCCGACGCGGTCGAGCACCTGGAGCTTGGCCTCCGTGACCCACGCGCTGCCCGGGCCCACGATGCGGTCGACGGGGCGGATGGTCTCGGTGCCATGGGCCAGCGCCGCGATGGCCTGCGCGCCCCCCATGACGTACAGCGCATCGACCTCCATCAGTCCTGCGGCGCCGAGCGTCACCGCGGACAGGGTGCCGTCGTTGCCGGTGGGGGTGGCGACGACGAGCTCCCGGACGCCCGCGAGCCGGGCCGGGATGGCGGCCATGAGCAGCGATGAGGGCAGGGGAGCGCTGCCACCCGGCACGTAGGCGGCGACCCGCCCGAGGCCGCGCCACACCCGACCGATGCGGACACCGGGTGCCACGTCCACCCACTGCTCGGCGGGCGGCACCTGGACCCGATGGAACCGCTCGATGTTGGCGGCCATCTGCCCCAGGCCTTTCCGGAGGTCGGTTGGCAGGGCGTCACGGGCGGCGATGAGCTCGTCGCGCGGGATGGCGATGCGAGCGGGTCGTCCGTCCGACGACGGGAGTCCGCCGCCGAACCGGGCGCTGGCATCCCGCAGCGCCGCGTCGCCACCATCACGGACCTGCTCGATGATGGCCCGGACACGCTCCCGGAGATCGGGGGTGGAGGTCGCCATCCGGCGGATGATCGCACGCCGCTCGGCGGGCGAGAGGCTCGCGAGCCGCAGGCGACGGAGCCGTGGCTCGGGACCGGCGGACGTGGCCGGATCGGCGCGTGTGCCGGCATCTGCGGCCGGTGTCGCCATCTGCGACGTCGTCATGGCAGCAACTTCTCCACGGGCACCACGAGGATGCCGCTCGCGCCCGCGCCCCGGAGGCGCGACAGCAGGGAGTGGACCTGGTCGGCAGGGACCACGGCGTGGACGGCGACCATGCCCTCGTGGGCGAGCGGGATGACGCTGGGCGACTCGAGCCCGGGCAGGATGGATTCGATGGCGTCGAGCGACGCGCGTGGCGCGTTCATCATCAGGTACTTGACCCGGCGGCCCGCGACCACCGCCTCGAACATCGTGAGCAGCTCCCCGACACGCCCTGCACGGGCCGGATCGGGCGTGCGAGGGCCGACCAGGATCGCCTGGCTGGACAGCAGCACCTCGATGGAGCGCAGACCGTTCATGACCAGGGTCGAACCGGTGGAGACGAGGTCCACGATGCCGTCCGCGAGGCCGAGGCGTGGAGCGACCTCCACGGCACCGCTGATGGTCACGACCTCCACGTCCACGCCCCGGTCCGCGAAGGCGCGGCGAGCGCTGTGGGGGTGGCTGGTCGCGATGCGCCGACCCGCGAGGTCCGCGAGCCGACGGGCCGGGCTGTCGCTGGGCACCGCGACCTCGAGGCGGCAGCGGCCGTAGCCCAGCTCGAGATGGACCGGCAGGTCCACATCCGCCTCGTGGAGCAGGTTGACGCCCGTGATGCCCAGGTCGGCCACGCCGTCCGCCACGAACTCCGCGATGTCGTCCGTACGCACGCTCAGGATGTCGAGCGGGAACGTGCTCACCCGGGTGACGAGCGCGCGTGTGCCGTCCTCGAAGTCCAGGCCCGCGTCGCGCAGCAGGGCCGCGGTGGGCTCCAGCATGCGGCCCTTGTTGGGGATGGCCAGTCGCAGTCGACCCGGCTCGGTGATGCCCGAGAGGGCGGCGCCCATGGCGGCCACGGTCGCCTGGCTCATCGGTCCGTGGCGGGGACGCCGCGACCCAGCCCCGTGACCGCGACGCCCGCGCCCCGCCCGAGCGCCTCGCGGTAGCCGCCGGTGCCGTGGTTGAGCCACTGGGCGATGCGCGTGATGGTCGCGGTGCTGGCACCGGTCTCGCGTGAGATCTCCGCATAGTGGCGGCCGAGGTCGAGGAGCTGGACCACCTGCCAGCGCTGGGCCATGTCGTGGAGCTCGCGGAGCGTGCACAGGTCCCGCAGGAAGCGACTGGCAGCGTCCGCGTCGGGCAGCGCGACGAGCGCGGCCAGGAGGTCGTCCACCGCAGGATCGCGCCAGTCGGTCGTCTCGCTCGTCATGTGGGAACCTCGTGTGCCGGCCGGTCGCCCGGTCTCGGTGCGCTCATCCATGGGCCGCGACCGCGGGGCCGCGAGGCCGTGCTTCCGCCATTCCATCGTGGTAGCACACTAGCATGCTAACACGCCAAGATGCTAGCATGTTGTGCGATATGGAACTCCTGCCGGCCATCGACCTGCTCGACGGAGGCGTCGTCCGACTCGCCCAGGGCGCCTACGACCGCGTCACCCGCTACCCCCGCCCACCCGCCGATGTGGCACGCGCCTGGCAGGACCAGGGCGCCACCCGGCTGCACATCGTCGACCTCGCGGCCGCACGCGACGGGACGAGTACCCAGTCGTCGATCGTGGCGGACATCGTGCGTGTCGTGGACATCCCATGCCAGGTCGCCGGCGGGGTCCGGGACATCGAGCGGGCGCACGCGCTCCTCGACCTGGGAGCCGACCGCGTGGTCATGGGCACCGCCCTCGTTCGAGCGCCGGAGGCGGCGACCCTGATCGTGGACGCGCTCGGTGCCGAGCACCTCGTGGCGGCCATCGACGTGCGCGGGGGCGCCGCGCTGGGGGATGGCTGGACGCCGGACGCGGCCTCGGTGCCCGCTCTCGGGCTCGTGGCAGCGCTGCGCGCGGCAGGTGTGTCGCTGTTCGCCGTCACGGCGATCGACCGCGATGGACTGCTCGAGGGCCCGGACCTGGGCCTGCTCGCCGCAGCGGCAGATGTCGCCGGTGGCGCCGACCACGTCATCGCCTCGGCCGGTGTCAGCAGCCTGGACGACGTGCGCACGCTGGCGCGTGCCGGATACGCGGCCGCGATCCTGGGGCGCGCCCTGTACGAGGAGCGGCTCTCGCTCCCCGAGGCGCTGGCCGTCGCGAGCGGCTGACACCCGTCGGCCCGGCCGCGCGTCGCCACAGCCGGACGGGCGTCGCCACAGCCGGACGGGCGCGCAGACGCACGACCATCGGGCATCTCCATGCCAGAAGACCTGACTGGTGGAGCACCCGCCCCGGCGCAGGGAGCGCTTGCATGCCGATCGGTCGCACTGTCGGAGCGATCGGCGATCGCCTCAAGCGTGGCCCTTGGCTGCGGATCCGTCGCGGGCGGCACGTGATCAGCCAGTCGAACCGATCGGCATGGTTCCACCGCGCAGAGCGGCGAGCGGCATGGTTCCACCGCGCGGAGCGGCGAGCGGCATGCTGTGCGCTGCCCTCGGACGCCGGCACCCGGCTCGCCGCTGGCCCACCCGGCTCGCGCTGGCGCTCCCCGGAGCAGCGGCCGCCGTCAGTGGCCGCTGGCCGCGAGCTCCTTCTGGTGCGCGTCGATCACCTTCTGGGCCACGTGGGACGGCACCTCCTCGTAGTGCGCGAGGCTCTGGTGGAACGTGCCCCGCCCGCCGGTCAGCGAGCGCAGCTCGGTGGCATAGGTGAACAGCTCGGCCTGCGGCACGTGCGCCCGGATGACCTGGGCACCGTCATCGGCGTCCATGCCCAGCACGCGGCCCCGCCGCGTCGACAGGTCCCGGTTGACGTCCCCCATGAACGCCTCGGGCACGCGCACGCTCACCTCCATGATCGGCTCGAGGAGCACCGGCTGTGCCTCGTGGATGCCGTGCCGCGTCGCCATGGACGCCGCCTGGCGGAACGAGATCTCGTCCGAGTCCACCGCATGGAACGACCCGTCATACAGCGTGGCCTTGAAGTCGATGACCGGGTAGCCCGCGATGGGCCCCTTGTCCGCCACGTCCCGGACGCCCTTCTCGACCCCCGGGAAGAACTGGCGCGGTACCACGCCACCCACGATCCGCTCGGAGAACGCCACACCACCACCGGGGTTCGGCTCGATCTCCAGCCACACATGGCCGAACTGGCCTCGTCCGCCGGTCTGCTTCTTGTGACGACCCTCCACCTTGGCGTGGCCCCGGACGGTCTCTCGATAGGGCACCCGCGGCGGATGGACCAGCACCGCGGTGCCGAACTTGCGCTTGAGTCGCTCGGTGGCCACCGCGACCTGGTTCTCACCCTGTGCCCAGAGCAGCTCCTCGCCCGTCCCGGCCTGTCGCTCCACCCGGATGGTCGGGTCCTCCTCGACGAGCCTTCCGAGGCTGGTGGACAGCTTGTCCACGTCCGCCTTGGAAGCCGGCTCGATGGCCACCGGCAACGTCGGCTCGGGGAACGCGATGGGCGGCAACGTGAAGGGCCGGTCGCGACCGCTCAGGACCTCGCCGGTGACGGTGTGCGACAGCTTCGCGACAGCCCCGATGTCGCCCGCCCGCAGCTCACCGACCGCCTCCTGTTCCTTGCCGTGCAACCGGAGCACCTGGCCGATGCGTTCCTCCTCGCCCTTCGCGGCGTTCCAGACGTGGTCGTGTGACCGGATCGTGCCCGACCAGACCCGAAAGCAGGACAGGCGCCCCACGAAGGGATCCGCCGTGGTCTTGAACACCTGGACCAGGAGCGGGCCATCGGGATCGAAGTCGACCGGGATCGACGTCCCGGTGCCGTCGATGGCCTGGATGGGGCCCTCCTCCTCGGGGGAGGGGAGATAGCGGACGATGGCATCGAGCAGCTCCTCGATACCCACGTCCCGGCTGGAGGAGGTCAGCAGCACAGGTGCCAGGACGCTGTCGCGGACACCCTTGTGGAGACACTCCTCGAGCTCGGCGTCGCTCACCGGCGACCCCTCGAGATACTTCTCGAGGACATCCTCGTCTGCCTCCGCAGCGGCCTCCAGCAGCTGGTCGCGGCGACGTGCGACCTCCTCGACCAGCTCATCCGGGACGGGCACCTCGTGCCGCGACCCGTCCTCGTGGATCCACGCCCGGCCATGGACCACGTCGACATAGCCCCGGAACCCCTCGGCCGCCCCGATGGCCACCTGGAGCGGCGCGATCTTGCTGCCGAACTCGGCGCGCAGCGCGTCGATGGCCCCCATCGGGTCCGCGTTCTCGCGATCGCAGCGCGTGATGGCGAAGAGTGCCGGACGACCCATCGCACGACCCAGGGCGATGGCGTTCTCGGTGCCGGCGCCGACGCCCGAGGCGGCATCCATGGTGATGATGGCACTGTCCACGGCGGTGAAGGCCTCGATCACCTCGCCCACGAAGTCGGCGTAGCCGGGTGTGTCGATGAGCGTGATGCGATGGTCGTCATGCGTGAACGTGGCGACCGCGAGCGAGAGCGACAGCTTCCGCTTCTGCTCCTCGGGCTCCCAGTCCAGGCTGGCCGTGCCGTCGTCGACCCGCCCCGCCCGCGCGATGGCGCCGCACATGTGGAGCACGTGCTCCGCCAGGGAGGTCTTGCCGGAGCCGGCCTGGCCGGCGAGCACGGCGTTGCGTAGGCGTGAGCGCTCTGCGTGTGACACGGCACATCTCCGAGTAGCGACCGGGGCTCGGTCCTCGGGCAGACCGTGTGCCGGTCCTGTGGGCGAGTGTTCGTGTGGCCATCATATAGAATCACCCGCGATGTCCGGACATTCCAAGTGGTCCACGATCAAGCGCCAGAAGGGCGCCAATGACGCCAAGCGCGGCGCGCTGTTCACCAAGGTCGCCCGCGAGATCACCATCGCGGCGCGCGCCGGGCTGCCCGACCCGGATGCCAACTATCGGCTGCGGCTCGCGGTGGACAAGGCACGCTCGGTGAACATGCCCGCCGACAACATCAAGCGCGCCATCGAGAAGGCCGCCGGCGGGGACAAGACCGAGCAGTTCGAGGAGATCGTGTACGAGGGCTACGGCCCGGGGGGCGTCGCGATCCTGGTGGAGGCGGCCACGGACAATCGCAACCGCACCGCGGCCGACGTGCGGGCGATCTTCACCAAGGCCGGTGGCAGCCTCGCGGGCTCGGGCGCGGTCGCGTGGCAGTTCGAGCAGCTCGGTCTCATCGCGATCCCGCGGCACGGCGTCGACCCCGACGAGGTGGCCCTCGCGGCGATCGACGCGGGCGCCACGGATGTCGACACGGAGTCGGATCCCATCGAGGTGAGCACGGACCCGGCGGGGCTCGAGTCGGTGCGCAAGGGCCTCGAGGCCGCGGGCATCGCCATCGAGTCGGCGGAGCTGACCATGCAGCCCAAGTCGACCGTCGAGATCGAGGGCAACCAGGTGCGCCAGAACCTGCGGCTGGTGGACCTGCTGGAGGACCACGACGACATCCAGCGCGTCACGGCGAACTTCGAGATCCCGGACGATGTGCTCGCGGAGGCCCTCGCATGAGCCACTCCCCGATCGCGGACCTCGGGATCCCGGACGATGGCCTCGTGGAAGCCTGCGTCTAGGTGATCGTCCTGGGCATCGACCCGGGCACCGCGCGGACCGGCTATGGCCTCGTCGAGCGCCACGGATCCCAGCTGCGCGCCATCGACCACGGGTGTCTGGAGACCCTGCCCGACCGGGAGCTGCCGGAGCGTCTGCTGTTCATCCATCAGGCCGTGCGCGAGATCATCGCCGAGCATTCGCCACAGGTGGTCGGTGTGGAGCGGCTGTTCTTCAACAAGAACGTCCAGACCGCGTTCGCGGTCGGCCAGGCACGAGGCGTGGTGCTCCTGGCCGCCGCGGAGGCTGGCCTGCCGGTGTTCGAATACGGCCCCCATGAGGTCAAGATGGCCGTGACGGGCTATGGCAGGGCGCCCAAGGACCAGGTCCAGCGGATGGTCCAGATGATCCTCGGCCTGTCCAGCCTGCCGCATCCCGACGATGCCGCCGACGCGCTGGCGGTCGCGGTGTGTCTCGCCAACGCCTGGCGGCCCACGCCGGTGGCCGCCCGATGATCGCCTCGCTGGAGGGCGTGGTCACGACCATCGGCACGGATGCCGCGGTGGTCAAGGTGGGCGGCATCGGCTACCGGGTGTG
>CAZYTQ010000051.1:0-22529 GCA_964650135.1 uncultured Anaerolineaceae bacterium
GGCGGTGGCCGGCCTGGGCGGCATCGCGTTCATCAACCTGATGTTCGGGCTGTTCGTGCCGCTTTCATTCCTGATCCCGTCCTCGTCGGGCCTCGCGACCGTCGCGATGCCCATCATGGCGCCGCTCGCGAGCCTTGCGGACGTGCCGGCCCAGCTGGTGGTCACGGCGTTCCAGGCCGGCAACGGTCTGGTCAACCTCGTGAACCCCACGTTCGCGGTCGTCATGGGCGGTCTGGCCATCGCCCGCGTGGGGTACGGCACCTGGATCCGCTTCGTGTGGCCCGTGCTGGTGATGCTCGCGGTCATGGTCGTCATCGTGCTCTCGGTCTCGGTGGTCATCGCAGGGACCTGATGACACCCCGGTCCCCACGTCCCGCCTGAAGGAGCCACCCGTGTCACCCGTGATCCCGCGCTGGGAGTGGCGCACGTTCGAGGATCGGTCCCCGGTCCCGGACGCCTTCGCCCGTCTGGAGCCCACCGGCGTGCAGGAGAGCGACGAGCTGTACCTGCTGACGAGCGACCTTCAGAACGTCAAGATCCGCGATGACCTCCTCGACATCAAGGTGCTGCGCGAGGTCGATGCGGACGGCCTCGAACGATGGGAGCCGGTGCTCAAGGTCCCCTTCCCCATCCCCGTCGACCAGGCGACGGAGCTCCAGGCCATCCTCGGCACCCACCGTCCGACGACGCAGACGCTGTCCCTCGAGACATTCCTGGACGAGGTCACCGCACCCGCGGGGCCCGCCCGGGCGATCCAGGTGCACAAGCGGCGTGTCCGCTATCGCATCGGGGGGTGCACCTCCGAGGTCACCGACCTGGTCGTGGACGGTCACGCCACGCGGACCATCGCCATCGAGTCGGAGGACGCGGCGGCCGTCGTCGCCGCGATCCGGTCGGCAGGCCTGCACGGGTACACCAACACGAGCTATCCGCGCGGCCTCCGGGCGATCGTGGAGCGTGCCTCACGGCGCTACGCGGTGCTGGACGTGGGCACCAACTCCGTCAAGTACCACGTGACGGAGGTGACCGCCGATGGGTCGTGGCACCGGGTCGCGGACCGCGCCGAGCTGACTCGCCTCGGCGAGGGCCTGGCCGCCTCCGGGGTGATCTCGGACGCTGCCCTCGACCGGACCGCGGCGGCCATCGGGGACATGGCGCGGGAGTCACGGGACCTCGGCGCGGTGGCGCTCGTCGCCGTCGGCACCGCGGGGCTCCGGATCGCCGCCAACAGCGACGCGGTGCTCGCCGCGATCGGGGCACGTACCGGGGTCTCGATCGAGGTCATCAGCGGCGATGAGGAGAGCCGGCTGGCGTATCTCGCGGTGACCGCGGGCCTGCCCCCGGCCCAGGGGTCGACCGTCGTGTTCGACACGGGCGGCGGCAGCTCGCAATTCACGTTCGGCTCCGGCTCCGACATCGTCGAACGCTTCAGCGTGGATGTGGGCGCGGCACGTTACACGGAGCGGTTCGGGATGGATGGTGCCATCAGCGCGGAACGCCTGGATGAGGCACTGAGCGCGATCGCCTCCGACCTGGCCCGGGTGCGCGGTCGCGGCCGTCCCGACGCCCTGGTGGGCATGGGCGGTGCCATCACCAACCTCACCGCGGTGGCGCTCGGCATGAGCACCTACGACCCCGCCCGCATCCAGGGAGCCACCCTCGGTCGTGACGAGGTGGACCGCCAGATCGAGGTCTATCGATCGGTCGATGCCACGGCCCGAGCCGGTATCCCGGGGCTGCAGCCCAAGCGCGCCGAGGTCATCCTCGCGGGCGCCTGCATCGTCCGGACCGTGATGGACCTGCTGGACCAGGGGCAGCTGACGGTCAGTGACCACGGACTGCGCCACGGTGTGCTCGCAGAGCGTTTCGGCATGAGAGAGGAAGGACGCACGGGATGACCGCGAGGAAGGAGACAGGCGCACCCCGCCTGTCGGACGAACAGGTCACCGATGTCATCGCGCTGCTCAAGGGCGTCGACAGCGTCGAGCTCAAGGTATCGATCCCCGCCGAGGCGCACCGGGCGGCGATCCGGGGACTGCCCCTCGACCCGGTCGAGGCGGAGCTGCGCCACGTGTTCTTCCTGGACACGCCCGAGCTGGCCCTGTATCGGGCGGGTGTCGTCGTGCGGGCACGGCGGATGCAGGGCGGTGACGGGGATACGGTCGTCAAGCTGCGGCCGGTCGTGCCGGAGCAGGTGCCCCTCGAGCTGCGGCGGAGCGGCGGCTACACCATCGAGGTGGATATCCTGCCAGGTGGTTTCGTGTGCTCGGGGTCGCTCAAGGACCGCACCACGGGCAAGATCATCCGTCAGGCGGTGACCAAGGGCTCGCCGCTGCGCGCCTACTCCAAGGAGCAGCGCGCCTACCTGCGGGCCCACGCGCCGGAGGGCATCGACCTCGATCGGCTGACGGTGCTGGGGCCCATCTTCGTGCTCAAGTCGGTGTTCACCGCCGACCTGACGGAGACGGGTGGCGCGGGTGACCGCCGGATGGTGGCCGAGATGTGGCTCTTCCCGGATGGTTCCCGGGCCATGGAGCTCTCGACCAAGTGCCGGCCACGCGATACGCTGCGCGTGGCGACCGAGACACGCGCCTGGATCCTCGGGCGCGACGTCGCCATCGATGGCGCACAGGAGAACAAGACCCACAAGGCGCTCACGCTGCTGGCCGCCGAGGCGGCCCGGTCCGCGCCCGCCAGCTGACGCCCGTCGCTCATCCGACGCGGATGATGGTCCCCGCCGGGCGGCGGGTCCAGACTCTGGCCGGAGGGCCACCGCCGAACCATGGTGTGTGGTCCTGCGACGCGTGGCCGGCACCGGTCACGGCGGCGTGGACCATCACAGGGAGGGACTGACGTGTCACAGGTGACCAGCGCACCGGCGAAGGAGCCCGTGACATGGCACGCGCTCACGCCGGATGAGGCACTCGCCCAGCAGGGCGTCGATCCCGCGACCGGCCTGACGGCCGCCGAGGTCCAGGCACGCCGGACGACCTTCGGTCCCAATCGCTTCGCCGAGGCGAAGAAGGAGCCCCGCTGGCAGGCGTTCCTGCGCCAGTACAAGGATGCGATGCAGCTGGTGCTGCTGGGCGCCGGCATCCTGAGCCTGTTCCTGCCCGGTCAGTTCATGACCGGTGTCGTGCTCATCCTGCTGACCCTGTTCAACGCGCTGCTCGGGCTGAGCCAGGAGGGCAAGGCCGAAGCGAGCGTCGCCGCGCTCCAGAAGATGATGGTCGTCAAGGCGAGGGTGCGTCGTGATGGCGAGCTGGTCCAGATCCCGATGGAGGAGCTGGTGCCCGGTGACATCGTGATGATGGAGGCGGGCGACCTCGTGCCTGCGGACGGGCGGATCATCCGTTCCGCGACCATGGAGATCGACGAGTCGGCGCTCACCGGTGAGAGCGCACCCGTGCCCAAGCAGGTCGACGGCGTGGGCGCGGACGCGGCGCTCGGCGACCGCGTGGACATGGCCTTCATGAACACCCAGGTGACCCGCGGCGCGGGCACCATCGTCGTCTCCGCGACGGGCATGGCCACCGAGGTGGGCCATATCTCCGCGATGCTCGACTCGCAGACGACCGAGCTGACGCCACTCACGAAGCAGCTCAACACCCTCACCAACCAGATCCTGGTCATCGCGGGTGTCGCGTTGCTCATCTCCATCGGTCTCGGCCTGTGGCGTGACCAGCCGTTCGACGTGCTGTTCCTGACCGCCGTCGCGTTCGCGGTGTCCGCCATCCCGACCGGCCTGCCCGCGGTGGTCACCACGATCCTGGCCGCCGGCACCTCGGCGCTCGCGAACGTCGGAGCGATCGTCAAGCGATTGCGGTCGGTGGAGACGCTGGGCTCGACCTCGGCCATCAACTCGGACAAGACCGGCACGCTCACCCTCAACCAGATGACGGCGGTCCAGATGGCCACCGTGGGTCATCGCTACACCATCACCGGCGAGGGCTACTCGATCACGGGGCAGATCAACCACACGGGTGGCGAGAGCGATCTGGCCCTCGATCGGTATCTCCTGCCCATGGCCCTCTGCTCCGACGCGGTGGCCAGGGACGGCGGTCTCGTGGGTGATCCCACGGAGGGCGCCCTGGTCGTCCTTGCCGCGAAGGGCGGCGTGGACCCCGTGCTGACACGAGAGCGGTACCCGCGTCTGGCCGAGGTGCCCTTCGACGCCGCCTACAAGCTCATGGCCACCTTCCATCGGATGACCGACGACGAGGGCCGCGAGGTCATCCGCTGCTATGTCAAGGGTGCCCCAGACCAGCTGCTGGCACGCGCGACCAGCGCCTTCGATGGATCCGGTCCGCCGGCGCCCATCGACCTCGTCCGGGAGCCCTTCCTGGCCGAGAACGAGCGGCTCGGTCGTCAGGGGCTGCGCGTGCTGGCCACCGCTCAGCGGGACTTCGACCCCGCCACGTTCGATGCCACGGCACCCGACCTCCTGCCGCTCATCGCCGAGCTCCAGCTGCTGTCGCTCGTGGGCATCGTGGATCCGCCTCGGGCGGAGGCCAAGGCGTCCATCGCGATCGCCCATGCCGCCGGTATCCAGGTGCGCATGATCACCGGTGACCACGCCGTCACGGCGGAGGCCATCGCACGGGAGCTGGGCATCACGGGTCGAGCCATCACGGGCGCCGAGTTCGCCGCGATGAGCGAGGAGGAGCTGGTCCGCCAGATCGACGACATCGGCGTCATCGCGCGCGTCGCCCCGGAGGACAAGGTGCATCTCGTGGATGTGCTGCGATCCAAGGGCCACGTGGTGGCGATGACGGGCGACGGCGTCAACGACGCACCGGCGCTCAAGAAGGCGGACATCGGCGTGGCCATGGGCATCACGGGCACGGAGGTCTCCAAGGAAGCCGCCGTGATGATCCTCACGGACGACAACTTCGCGACGATCGTCAAGGCCGTCGAGATGGGCCGCTCGCTGTATGACAACCTGATGCGCTACATCCGGTTCCAGATGGCGGGTCTGTTCGGCTTCATCGCCACGTTCCTTGGCTCCAGCCTGCTGTTCATCGCGGGCGGCGTCCCGTTCCTGCCGCTCCAGACGCTGTGGGTCAACTTCACGGTCCAGGTGTTCCTGGCCATCGGGCTGGGCTACGGCAAGGCGCGGGAAGGGCTGATGCGTGACGCCCCGCGTCCACCGACACGACCCATCCTGCCCACGCGCCTGATGACCTGGGTCATCACGGGCGGCGTGGTCATGGCCATCGGCACGCTCGCGGTCATCTCGTGGGGGACCGGCCAGTACGGGGACGCGGTCGCCCGGACCATGGGTCTGACCACCTTCTCGCTGTTCCAGATCTGGTTCGCGCTCGAGACCTCGGATGAGGACGCATCCATCTTCAGCCCGACGTTGCTGCGCAATGGGACGCTCATGAAGGCGGTCGCCGCGGCGCTCGTCGCCACCATCCTGGCGACCGAGCTGGGTCTGCTCCAGCGGATCCTGGACACGGTCAGCCTGACGCTCGACCAGTGGCTCGTCTGCATCGGGGCCTCGCTCGCCATCGTGATCGTGGCCGAGGTCCGGAAGCTGCTCCATATCCGGGTGTCAGAGGTCGACCTGCCGGCTGTCAGCACGTCGCTCGGGGCCGCGACGCCACAGGCGGGAGGCGCTCCGGGCTGAGGTCCGGAGAGCTCCCCACACAGGCACGGCGCCTGACCCACCGGGTCAGGCGCCGTTCTCGTCATCCGGGTGTGCGAGCTGGTCGCGGTCAGGCGCGGAACGCCGTGGCCCCGTCGCGGTCAGGCGCGGAGGGGCCGCGATCCGTCGGAGTCAGGCGTGGGCGAGGCGTTGCCCGTCGCGGTCAGGCATGGCAAGCCGTGGCTCGGCTGGGAGCCGTGGCTCGTCAGCGCTGTTCGAGCGCGGCGTCCACATCGAACCCCATGGCCAGGGCGAGGGCCGGGGCGACCGCGCTGGTCCGCGCGCTGCCGATGGTGGGCACGAGACTCACGAGGCAGCTCACGATCTCGTCCTGCGAGACGCCCGCCCGCTCTGCGTCACCGACGGCCAGCACCAGGGAGGTGGGCCCCGCATCGAGCGCCAGCATCGCGCCGAGACGCATGATCACCTCGTCCCGCACGTCGGCTGCCTCGAGGTCACCGCCGTCCGCGGCCGTCCGATGCGGCGATGCGACGTCCAGTCCCAGCGCCAAGCGGGCCAGGACCCGTTCTCGTGGTGTCATGTCGGCCCTCGATCGATGCCCGGACAGGTTGGTTGGTGAACGGTTAACAAACCATGCCCGCGTGGTCGTCCGCGTCGTCCGATTGGGACGACACCATCGGTCACGCCGGACCGCACCACACGATCATCGATGATCGCTCAGGCGAACGGATCCTCCAGCAACCCACAGGCGACCGCGATCTCCACCGCCTCGCTGCGGCTCGAGGCATCCAGCTTGGCGTGGATGGAGCGGACCTCCGTCTTGACGGTCGTCACGCTGATGCCCAGTCGCTGGCCGATCTCCTTGAACGAGAGGTATGTCTGGATGAACGGCAGCAGACGCAGCTCCGCGGGCGACAGGGAGGATGCGCTGGCCCTCGCGTTCGAGGACTCGCGGGCGCGTGCCGCGACGCCATCCAGGGCATCGACCATGAGGCCCAGATGCGGCCGCACCCGCAGGATGTCACGCGCCTGTGCGATGGACGCGTGCGCCCCCGCGATGTCGCCCACCAGCAGCTCCGTGTGGGCCATCACGCCCAGGCAGCGCACCGCGAACCAGGGCACACACCATGTCAGGCGCAGCCTGGCCATCTGCGCCCGACGGAGACGCTCCACGGTGCCGCGGACGTCTCCGCGATGGAGCGACATCCGGGCGTCGGCGCACAGCCAGAGGGTGCCGGGCAGTCGACCCGCCGTGGGGTCCGCGAACATCGCCGCGCGGTCGAGCGCCAGGATCTGCTCCGCCTCTGCCCACGCCCGCCGGTCCATCGCGCGGAGCGCCCGCTCCGCTCGCGCACACAGTCGGACGGCCGCGCGGCCGACGCCGGGCGCGCGCTCGACCGCCTCGTAGCAGACGGCGGCCGCCTGCTCGTCCCCGAGCGACGCGTGCGCGGCTCCCTGGACCGTCAGGGCGGTCGTCTGCCATCGCCACAGGTCATCGTGGTGCGACAGCGAGCGGGTCGCGTCCTCGAGGGCCCGCTGCGGTCCCCGCGCGAAGAGCAGCGCACGCAGGATCCAGCGGTCGAGCCCGTCCCGGTCATCGGCAGGCTCCGATGGCTCGGCGTCGTCCAGGCGTGCGAGCGTGGACCAGCGCGTGCAGCCGTCGGCGTCCCCCTCGACCGCGGTGAACCAGGTGGCCGCGAACGCCAGCTGGACGTCCTGTGGGCTGGAGCTGGTCCCGAACCGGTCGAGCCACGAGCGGAACGTCTCCACGCGACCGGCGCGATATTCCTCCTGCAGGGCGTCGATGACCAGGCGCTCCACCCGGGATCGATCCTCGCTCTCGAAGGCGTGCGCGATCGCATCCTGGGGCCGCTCGTGCTCCTCGTACCACATGGATGCGCGCGCATGCAGCTCCGGACGGATCCGACCGGCGTCGTCGAGGGCCCGCAGGAGCCGCTCCCGCAGCAGGCTGTGGCAGCGGAACCACCGCTGCTGCCGATCGACCGGGCGGACCAGGAGGTTCTGCTCGGCGATGCGCGCCAGGCGCTCGCCGCTCGCCGGGTCGTCCGTCAATGCCTCGGCGAGCGATGCATCCACCTCGTCCACGATGGCCGTCCGCAACAGCACCTCCCGGTCCTCGGGCTCGAGCATCGAGAGGATCTCCGAGTCGAGGAACGAGCGGACCAGCTCGTCGTCACCCGCGACCAGCGTTCCCGCGCGCAGCGGGCGCTCCGAGCGGATGGCCAGGCCGGCGAGGTAGACACCCGCCGGCCAGCCCTCGGTGCGCTCGAGGATCTCTGCCACCAGGTCATCGGTCACCGCGACCCCGAGTGCCACGAGCGCCTGTCGGCACTCGGCATCGTCGAAGATGAGGTCCTCGTATCCGACCATGAGCAACGCCGCATCGAGCTGCCAGCGCGCGGTCGGCAGGGCGACGACCTCACGCTGGGCGATGGCGATGGTCCAGCCCGCCGGCAGCCCGTCCACGATGCCGGTGATGACATCGAGGGCGGCCAGCTGGTGGTTGACCAGGTGCATGTCGTCGAGCACCAGCATGGCTGGCTGGTCTTCGGCAGCCATCGCGCGGGTGAGTCGAGCGTGGCTGCCTCGCCCGTGGGCCGAGTCCAGGCGCGCCAGCGTCGCCTCGACCGGGCCGCCCGGCATCGCGTCCGCGATCGCCCGCCCGATGTCCGCGAGGAGCAACAGCGGGTCCGCATGCGCCGTGCTGACACGGACCCAGACGACCGGTCGATCATCCGCTGCCGCCAGCTGCTGCAGCAGGGTCGACTTGCCACTGCCCGCCGGCGCGACCACGAGATAGCCACGCGCACCCGACGCCTGCATGCGGGCCACGAGCGATCGCCGAGGGACGAGCACGCGGGCGGCCACGTCCGCGAGGATGGTCGTGCTCACGTCGACCCGACGGGCGCGCGGAGGGCAGCCATGCGCCCAGGTCGAAGCGAGCCGCCCGGAGGACGCTCGGTGAGGAGGGACCGCCAGCCCGTCATCGATCGCCGGATGACAGGCGGGTCGATGATCCCTGGACCTCCGCCACGGCCTTCATCATCCATCGTCCTTCCTCCGCGCACGAGCGCGGCGGCACCCATGGTACAGGGCGCGCGGGTGCGCATGGCGGCCGTGTCATGGCGGCCGCGCACCGACACGCGCGGATGCCGACCCGCGGGCGCTGCGTGTCGGGACGGGACGGGCCTCCTCCGGCGTCAGCCGATCAGCACCGACTCCGCTGCGGCGGATCGCGGGACGTCCTTCTGGCGCGTCATCCCGAAGGAGACCAGCAGCCCCAGGATGCCGGCGACGAGCGGCACCAGCAGTGCCACCTGCAGGGCGATCGGCCGCGCCTCCGTGTTGATCCGGATGATCTCGGCCTGGACGTCCTCCGGCTGCCCGTCCAGCAACACGTCCAGCTGTGTGTTCGTCATCAGCTGGGCATCTTCCTCGAGGCCCGCCGCCACCTGTGTCTGCTCGGCCGGCGAGAGGACCGTGCTCTGCTCAGCGAGGTTCGTGAAGGTGAGCGCCAGCGTGCCGAGCATGATCGCACCGGCCAGCGCGAGCCCGAAGGACAGGCCGAACGACCCGCCCGCCGAGTTCACCCCGGCCGCCTCGCTGATGCGTTCCTCCGAGATCGGGGCGAGGGTGTAGTTGTTGAGCTGCGACACCAGCAGACCCAGACCGGACCCGGCGATCGCGAGCGGGACGACCAGCCACAACCCCGTGTCGGCCCTGGGCACGATGGGCAGGAGCACCAGCATGCCCACCACGAGCAGCCCGAACCCAGCCTGGATGATCGTGCTCGGCCGCCTGCGGCCGGCGCGCTTGCCCGCGATCATGGCGACGAAGAACATGCTCAGGGAGAGTGGTGCCAGCGACAGGCCCGCCTGGAGGGCGTCGTACTCGAGGACCATCTGCAGGAAGATCGGGAGCGCGATCATGGCGCCACCAAGGGCGATCTGCTGGAGCGTCTGACCAGAGATGCCGAGTCGGAAGATCGCCGACGAGAACAGGCCGGGATCCAGCAGGGCCAGCTCACCCCGACGCTTGCGCCGGACCAGCCAGAACGCCAGGGCCACGAGGGACACGGCGCCGGTGGCGAGCAGCACACCGACCGCCTGGCCCCCTTCCTCCCAGACCAGGATGCCCAGCACGATGCCACCCATGCCCAGGACCGAGAGCACCGCGCCCACGATGTCCACGCCCCGGGGGCCGGTGTATGGCACGTCGCGGATCATGCGGACCCCGGCGAGCACGATGCCGATGACCACCAGCTCCAGCATGAAGCCGACGCGCCACGACAGGAAGGTCGTGATGAACCCGCCGAGCAGCGGCCCGATGGCGGCGGCGATCGCGGCAGCGGCACCCACCAGCGCATAGACCCGGGTCTGCGCCGGGCCTTCGAAGTTGCCGTGGATGAGCGACTGCATCGCGGGCAGCAAGAGCGATGCGCCAAGGCCGCCGCAGATGGCCCAGAAGATGACGATCGCGCGCAGGTCTTCGGCGAGCACCATCGCCAGGGCGCCCACGGCGTAGCCCAGCAGACCCAGCACATACGCGCGCCGGCGCCCGATGAGGTCACCGACCTTGCTGCTGATGAGGATGAACGCGGCCGACACGAGCGCCTCGAGGGCGATGGCCGACTGGACGCCACTCACGGTGGTGCCCAGGTCGGTGACCACGGCCGAGATGGACACGTTCATCAGCGAGGTGTCCACGACCAGCACGAACATGGCCATCGCGAGCAGGACGCCGAGTCGCATGTTGGCAGGCGCGGCCGCGCTCTCGGCGCCTGGCCCTCCGGCTCGGGTGTCGCTCGCGGGCGAGGTCACGGCACTGCGGTGGCGCGCCGGTCACGGACGCGCGCCCATCCGAGATCCAGGCAGAGGCTGACGACGATGATGCCGACCAGGGTCGCCACCGAGGCAGGCTCGTGGATGAGGGTCGTGAGCAGGAAGGTCACGAGCGTGATGCCGGTGGTCGCGAGCGCGAGGACCAGGATGCTCAGCCGTGCCCCGGTGGCCGCGCGGATCCGCACGTGCCCCAGCGTGACGAGCCCGAAGATCATGAGTGCCACCGCGCTGCCGATGGAGGCGATCGCGGATAGGTCCAGGAGCACGACCATGACCACGATGGCGATCGACGCCACGACGAGGCCGACCGGCACGCCGCCGCCGAGTCGGCGACCCATGGCGGTCGGGAACTGACCCGAAGCTGCAAGGTGCTCGCACAGCCCGGCCGCCGGGTAGAGGCCCGCGTTGGTGGCGCCCGCCGTGGCACACAGGGCGGTGATGCTGATGAGGTAGAAGCCCACCTGGCCGAGGACCGGCTCTGCCGCGACCGCGATGGCGGTCGGGCCCGCAGCGATGACCTCGTCCACGCTGAGCGTGCCGAACACGCCCAATGCCACGGCCACATAGACCGCCGCGGCCAGGCCGATGGCGATGGTCATGGCCCGCGGCAGCTGTCGACTGGGGTCAGCGAGGTCCTTCGCCGTGAAGGTCACGACGCCGAATCCGAGGAACGCGAAGAACGTGAGCGCCACGCTGGACACGATATCCTGCACGCCCGGATAGGTGGATGGCGCCAGCAGCGCGGGATCGATGTGCGCGATGGTGACGATCGCGAAGACGGCGAGGATCCCCACGACCACGAAGACGACGAGGCTCTGGACCCTCGCGACGAACGACGAGCCGGCCACGTTGAGGGCTGTCATCGCGATCACGATACCGACCGCGAACACCTTGGCCCACTGCGCGTTGCCGTCGGTGAAGATGGAGCTCGCGTAGCTACCGAAGGACACCGCCACCATGGCCGTGACGATGGCGTTGGCGGCGTAGGTCAGCCACGCGGTCACCGTCGCGATATGGGCCATCCCGAAGCCCTGGTTGACGTACTCCAGGAGGCCCCCGGCGGACGGGTATCGAGAGCCCAGCTTGGCGAACGAGTAGCCCTGGAGCGCGGCGATGATGCCCGCGAGCACGAACGACAGCCAGACGGCGGCACCGGCGACCTCGCCCGCCGCTCCGAGGAGCGAGAAGATGCCGGCGCCGACCATCGCCCCGACGCCGATGAAGGCGGCCTGCCGGGTGCTGACGTGTCGGCGCGGAGGGTCGCCCACCACGGCCGGGGTGGTCACCGAGGTCCCACCACCGCTGGCGTGCGCGCGGCCAGGCACGAGCCAGCGGTCACGTCGCCGGATCCGTCCATGGCCGCGTCACAGGTCCCGATGGATCCGACGACTATGGTCGACGGGTGTTGTATGCCGTGAGACCGCGCCAGTCCCCCTTGGCCGCATAGGTTGCCTGGGTCGGCCACGTCTCGAGGCTGGACGGCGGCAAGGCACCCCCGGACGCGATGATCTCCCGCAGCTCGGCGCTGCTGAGACCGGCCAGCTCCTGGTAGCTGCCCACCCCGCCATCGGCGAGGATCGATGCGATGCGCGGCCCGATGCCGCTGAGCTGCGTCAGGTCGTCCACGGCGCTCGCCGCGGCCGCCTGTGGCGCGGCGGACGGAGCAGCCGCCCGTGTCGGCTTCGCGTTGAGCTTGGCGAGGCCCTGCCAATCGCCCTCCGCAGCGAGGCTCGCCTGCATCGCCCAGGTCGACACGCTGCCCGGAGCCATCATGCCCTCCTGGTGGAGCAGCTGCCGAAGCTGTGGCTCGCTGACCGCGGCAAGCGCCTCGTAGGAGGTGATCCCGGCGGCGGCCAGCGCCCTGCCGGCCTTGGGTCCGATGCCCGCCAGCTGGGTCAGGTCATCCGGCCGACTCGGGGCCACGGCAGCGGGCTCCGCGGTCGCCGCCGCCTCGCTCTTGTGGACGAACGCATCGAGGCCGCGCCAGTCGCCCTTGGCCGCGAACGAGGCCTGCATCGCCCAGGTGCTCACATCGTGGGGCACGCTGCTGTGCGCGGCCACCAGCACCTGGCGCAGATCGGGCTCGCTCGTGGAAGCCAGCTTGGCATAGCTGTCGACGCCACCCGCCTGGAGGGCGGCGGCCGTCTTGGGCCCGATGCCCCGGATACGGGTCAGGTCGTCGCCGGTGGGCTCGGCTGCGGTCGCAGCGGCGGCCTCGGGGGCGGTCGGCTCGGGCGCGGGCGCGGCGGCCGCGGTCTCGGCCTCGGGGGCGAGCTCCGGGACCTCGTCGACCTCGAAGTCCGTGACGACCTCGTCGCCACCCAGCTCCTCGGCAGCGGGCTCCACGAGTGCCTGGAGCGCAGCGGCCGTGGCCGCCGGCAGGGTGCTGTGGATGAGCTCCGCGTGCTCGGCCCGCACGGCATCCTCGATGGCGCCGTGGGATGCCGACCAGTCGCCCTCGTACTGGACGAACAGCGCGCTCTTCCCCTTGTCCACGCCGTGCGCGACCTTGGCCATGAACTTGTCATCGATGCCGATGTCGTGGAAGCGATTGTGCAGCCCGGCCAGGAGACCACCGGCGGCCCCTCCGATGACCGCGCCGGCCGGTCCGAGCAGGATCGTGCCCACCACCACGCCGAACGCGCCACCACGGAAGCCGCCCTTCATGGCGCCCCGGTCCTTGGTCTGGTGGACCTTGACCCGGCCTCGCCGGGTCCGATCTGCGATGGCAGCGTCGACGATCCGGACGTTGTCGTCGCCCGCGTCGATGCCCTGGACCGTCTTGAGGAATCGGCGGGCGTCGCCGTCGTTCTCCAGCAGGAAGACGGCCAGGGTCAGCTCGGCCTGTTCGCTCATGTGTGTGTCCTCCTCGGGAACGGCTCGATGGTCGGGCACGACGCGCCAACCTTACGTGCGAGGTCGCCGCCCTGCGCGTGACGTCACTCGGCGATGGCACGCGACGCGCCGCCACGAGCCAGTCGACGCTGTCGCGCGATCCGAGGCCCAGTTCCGGACCCTCACGCGACCCGGGCCCGATGGTGGATCTCCCGTCACGACGGCCACATCGTCCATATGGGATGACGCAGGGGGGACCCGTCACGGGCCACTGTCCCGGCCACGGCAGCATCACCGGATGGCCATCCCAGGAGGGTCTCGTGGACCTCGATCAGATCATCGGCTGGGTGCTGTCACGCGCCGTGGCGCTGCTGGTCGGTGGCGCCGCGGTGCTGTTGCTGTACCGCGTGGCGGTCACGGCCACCCATCGCATCGTGCCCAGCGTCCTGCATGCGCAGGCCGCCCATCTGCCGGCCGACTCCACCTCGGTCACGGAGGTGGAGAAGCGCATCGCGACCATCGAGAACCTGCTCGTCCGACTGCTGCGGTTCGCCACGGTGGCCCTGCTGGGTGCCCTGGTCCTGGCCGTGTTCGACCTGTGGCCGGTCCTCGCCGTGATCGTCGTCATCGTCGTGGCCATCCTGTTCACGTCGTCGGACGTGGTCCTCGACTACGTGATGGGCTTCCTCATCCTGGTCGAGGGCCCGTACTTCGAGGGTGACTGGGTGACCGTCGGCACGGACGACGAGACCGAGGGGACCGTCGAGGAGATCGGACTGCGGCGGACCGTCCTGCGGGATGCCAAGGGCTCCGTCCACGCGGTATCCAACGGCCTCATCCGGCAGTCATCGAACGACACCCGGGTGTTCTCGGTGGCCTCGGTGGATCTCCAGGTGCCCCGGACGCAGCAGCTCGACGACGCCATCGAGGCCATGACACGTGTGGCCCGCGAGCTGCGCGAGGACGCCGCGTGGTCCGAGCGGATCGCGGCCGATGCCGCAGCGGACGTGTGGGTCACCTCGATCGGCATCGACGGTGCGACGGTGCGGATCCTGCAGCGCGTGACCCCCGGGACGCAGGGGCCGGTGGCCAGCGAGCTGCGTCGTCGCCTGGCGGTCGTGATGGCATCCGCGTCGATCGGCACGGGACGCTGGGATACCCCGCTGCGGGTCGTGACCGAGGCGGACACGACCACCCCAGCCTGAGCGGCGACCGGTCACACGGCGGCCCTCCTGCGCGATCGCTTCGTATCGCGTAGATTGTCAATGTGACACGAATGAACCCCCGGCCCACCGCCAGCACCTCCGACCATGTCGGTGAGGCCAGCGCGCCATCGCGCCTCGCGGAGGAGCTGCTCGAGGAGCTCTCGGCATGGAGCCCGCGCGACCGCTGGCGGATGCTCGGTGCATGGCACCAGAACGGTCTCAGCCTGGCCCATCTCAATGTCGTGACGCTGGTCGAGATGTCAGGCCCGATGGCCATGGGCCGGGTCGCCGAGCTGCTCGGCGTCTCGCTCGCCAGCACCACCGGCATCGTGGGACGCATGGAGCAGCGTGGCCTGGTCACGCGACAGGCCTCCGCCACGGACCGACGCGTCGTCGAGGTCCACATGGCGCCTGGCGGCCACGCGCTCATCGAATCGATCCGGACCCGTCGCCAGGAGCACCTGCGCGAGGTCCTGGCACGCATGGATGAGACGCACATCGGCGCGCTGCTCGAGGGGCTGCGCGCGATGCGAGCCGCGCGCGCCTCGATGGACGCGGAGTGCCGGGCCTCGGACCAGCCGCTGGGACAGCCCGAGACGCCCGACCGGTGATCGCCCTCCTGCGCACGTATCTCCGGCCGTATCACCGGCTGGTCGCGCTCGTGATGGTGATGCTCCTGGTCCAGGCGCTCGCCACCCTGGCCCTGCCATCCCTCAACGCGGACATCATCGACCAGGGGATCGCGACCGGCGACAACGACCGGATCCTGTTCCTGGGTGGCGTGATGCTGGTCGTGACCGCGATCATGGCCGTCGCGGCCATCCTGGCGGTGTACTGGAGCGCCCGTGTCGCGATGGGGTTCGGGCGCGACCTGCGGGCGGCCATCTTCCGGCAGGTCGAGACGTTCTCCCAGGTGGAGGTCGTCCGATTCGGCTCCGCCAGCCTCATCACCCGCAACACCAACGACGTCCAACAGGTCCAGACGGTCGTGTTCATGGCCCTGACGGTCATCATCACGGGCCCCATCATGATCGTGGGCGGGATCGTCATGGCCCTCCGCGAGGACGTCGCGCTGTCGGCCCTGCTCCTGGTCATCCTGCCCGCCATGGCGGTGGTCATCGGCTTCACGATGATCCGCGCGGTGCCCCTGTTCCAGTCGATGCAGCAGCGTATCGACCGCATCAACCAGGTCCTCCGCGAGACCCTCGCTGGCGTCCGGGTGATCCGCGCGTTCGTGCGCACCCGTCACGAGGAGGCGCGCTTCGCGGTCGCCAACGAGGACGTGTTCCGGGCCGGCCTGAGCGTCAACCGGCTGTTCGCGATCACGATCCCGGCGCTCACGCTGATCATGAACCTCGCGTCCGTGGCGGTCCTGTGGTTCGGTGCGATGCGCATCACGGCGGGTGCGATGGAGATCGGCAACCTGACCGCGTTCCTGCAGTACGTGCTCCAGATCATGTTCTCGGTGCTGACCGCGATCATGATGTTCATCCTGGTGCCCCGTGCCGCCGTGTCATCGGCGCGCATCGCGGAGGTGCTGGACACCCAGCCGGTCATCCACGATCCGGAGAGACCCGTCGTACCGGCCGATCCGGCGGCGGCGGGCGCCGTCGAGTTCCGGGATGTCTCCTTCCGCTACCCGGGTGCCGAGGAGCCGGTCCTGAGGGGCATCAGCTTCCGCGCGGAGATCGGCCAGACCACGGCCATCGTGGGCAGCACGGGCAGCGGCAAGACCACGCTCATCGACCTCATCCCGCGGCTCGCGGACGCGTCCGCGGGTGCCGTGCTCGTGGACGGCGTGGATGTCCGCGACCAGGCCCGACCGGCGCTCTGGCGACGCATCGGGTTCGTGCCCCAGAAGGCATACCTGTTCAGCGGCAGCGTGGCCAGCAACCTGCGCTACGGCGACGCCGATGCCACCGATGCGCAGCTGTGGCAGGCGCTCGGCGTCGCCCAGGCACGCGACTTCGTGGAGGCCATGGACGACGGGCTGGACGCGGCCATCACGCAGGGCGGCACGAACGTCTCGGGTGGCCAGCGGCAGCGCCTCGCCATCGCCCGGGCCATCGTCCACGCACCGGCGATCTTCGTGTTCGATGACAGCTTCTCGGCGCTGGACATGGCCACGGACGCGCGTCTCCGGGCGGCACTCGCCCGCGAGCTCGCCGACGCCACGGTCATCATCGTCGCGCAGCGCGTGGGCACCATCCTCGACGCGGACCGCATCGTGGTCCTCGACGCGGGGCAGGTCGTGGGCGTGGGCACCCACCAGGAGCTGCTGGCGACCAACGAGACGTACCGCGAGATCGTGGCCTCGCAGCTGGAGCGCACGGAGATGGCGGCATGAGCCGCGGACCCGGTACGGGCACGGGCGCCCCAACGACCGGCGGCGGCGCGGGTGGGTCCGGCGCGCCGCCGGGACCGCCCGGCCGACGAGGTGGCGGTCCGGGCATGATGGGCATGGGCATGGGCATGCCCACCGAGAGGTCGAAGGACTTCCGAGGGACCGTCCGACGCTTGCTGGGTCACCTGCGGCCCGAGACCCCCCTGGTGCTGCTGGTCATCCTGCTCGCGATCGGCAGCGTCACGTTCGCCGTCCTCGGCCCGCGCATCCTGGGCGAGGCGACCAACGTCATCGTGGCAGGCATCCTGCCGGGCGCCAGCGGCATCGACATGGGCCAGCTGGCCGAGGTCCTGCTGCGGCTCCTGACGGTCTACGTCCTCAGCTCCATCCTCGCCTGGGGGCAGTCCTGGATCATGGCCGGGGTCACCCAGCGCACGGTCTATCGCCTGCGCGAGGAGGTCGAGCAGAAGCTGGGCCGACTGCCCCTGCGCACATTCGATTCGCGACCCCGGGGCGAGCTCCTGAGCCGGGTCACCAACGACATCGACAACATCGGCCAGGTGCTCCAGCAGAGCCTGACCCAGCTCATCACCGCCATCCTGACCATCATCGGCGTGCTGGTCATGATGCTCATCATCAGCCCGCTGCTGGCCCTCGTGTCGCTGCTGGCCGTGCCCGCCTCGGTCGTCGTCACCCTGCTCATCGCCCGGCGCTCCCAGCCCCAGTTCCGGGCCCAGTGGGCCTCCACGGGCAGCCTGAATGCGCACATCGAGGAGATGCACACAGGTCACGCCGTGGTGCAGCTCTTCGGGCGCCAGGAGGAGGCGGTCGCCCTCTTCGAGGCCGAGAACGAGCGGCTGTACCAGGCGAGCTATCGGGCGCAGGCCATCTCGGGCCTCATCCAGCCCGCGCTCAACATCGTGTCCAACATCAACTACGTGATCATCGCGGTGGTCGGCGGTCTCCAGGTCACGGCCGGCGCGATGAGCCTGGGTGATGTCGTGGCCTTCATCCAGTACGCGCGCCAGTTCACGTTCCCGATCCTCCAGACGGCGAGCATCGCGAACGTGCTCCAGTCGGCGGTCGCGTCGGCCGAGCGGGTGTTCGAGCTGCTCGACGAGGCCGAGGAGACCGCGGATCCGGCACAGCCGGTGACGCTGCCCCGGGTCGAGGGACACATCCGCTTCGAGGACGTCTCGTTCCGCTACCTGCCGGACCGACCGCTCATCAGCGACCTGTCGCTCGACGTGGCACCTGGCCGCACCGTTGCCATCGTGGGTCCCACGGGCGCCGGCAAGACCACGCTCGTGAACCTCCTGATGCGGTTCTACGACGTGGACGAGGGCCGCATCACGCTCGACGACGTGGACGTCCGGGACATCACCCGGGACCAGCTGCGAGGCAGCTTCGGGATGGTCCTCCAGGATACCTGGCTGTTCGGGGGCACCATCCGCGACAACATCCGATACGGACGCCTGGACGCCACCGACGAGCAGCTGCACGCGGCGGCCGAGGCGGCGCATGTCGATCACTTCGTGCGCACCCTGCCCGATGGCTATGACACCCTCATCGACGACGACGCGACCAACCTGTCCGCGGGCGAGAAGCAGCTCCTGACCATCGCGCGGGCGTTCCTGGCCGACCCGCCGATGCTCATCCTCGACGAGGCGACGAGCTCCGTGGACACCCGCACCGAGGTGCTCATCCAGCGCGCCATGGCGCGTCTCATGGAGGGCCGCACGACGTTCGTGATCGCACACCGGCTGTCCACCATCCGGGACGCGCATGCGATCCTGGTCATGGAGGCCGGCCGGATCGTGGAGCAGGGGTCACACGCCGAGCTGCTGGCGCGGGGCGGTGCCTATGCGGAGCTGTACCAGAGCCAGTTCGCGGGGCCGGCCGAGGAAGCCGCCTGAGGGTCCTGGGTTCGGGGTTCCGCGACGGCCGGCGTGTCGCCGACCCGTCCCGGATGCTCGCGTCGGCGCGCATGCGGCGCCACCTGGTCAGTCGATCGGCTCGCGGAAGAAGAGGGTCGACCCCAGGTTCGGGCTGCTCCCGTTGTTGGCGTTGTAGACCTGCTTGAACAGCCAGCCGGCGACCTTCTTGGTGACGGCCTTGCCGTTCTTGGTGCCCTTCAGGGTGACCCAGGTCAGCCGGCCGGAGACACCCCGGTAGGTGGGTGCCGGCGTGTCGTCATCGGCGTCCGCGGCGATGGCCGCGGCGCGCTTGGCCCGGAACGTCTGCTCCTCCTCGATGGGCCAGCTGGTCAGCGTACCCACGTTGGTCCGGCTGTCCTTGGCCAGGATCTTCGAGAGCTGGGTCAGCGTCAGCGGATCGGTGCGCCACGGCTTGCTGCCGTCGCACCGGAACTCCTGGATCTCCCCGTCCACGAGCTTCTCGCAGATGTCAGGCCCGCCCATGAGGTACTTGACCTGGGTGCCGGGCTTCCCCGACGCCGTCGTGAACACGTTCATGGAGGCCTCCGTCGCCCCGCCGTCCTGGGCGTGGTAGAAGGTCCGCGCGATGAGCCATTGGCCGGACTTCTTCCACTCGATCACCTCGTAGGCGCTCGCCTCGACGGCGCGGCTGGTGGCCGGCTTCTCACCCTTGACGCCCTTGTAGGAGTGGCTGTCGCGGAGCGACTTGACGTCGTAGGCAAGGAAGGACGTGCTGGTGCTGCGGCCCGCGAGGAAGTAGCTGCGTGCCACGACCGCCTGGGCCGCCAGCGCCTCGAGGGGGTTCGAGGGGCCCATCTCCTGGGGCACCACCGAACGCGCGAAGTCCTCGATGCCCACATGGTTGACGATGCGCACCTTGCCACCCGTGCGACCGATGCGCAGCTTGCCGGCGTAGGTGTCGTTGGCACCGGGCCGGAGGAGCACCTGGATGACCGCCGGGCCCTCGCCCGTCCGGATGGGCGTGACGGTGAGCTTGGCGTCGCTGTCGGTGAACTGCAGCGTGCCCCCGCTCTCGTCCTTGAGCGGGACCCCGTCCTTGTCCTGCACCTGGAGCTTCCAGGCGCCCGTCTTCCCATTGCCGACGAGCACGAGCCGATCGCTCCAGCGGAACGAGCGACCGTCCACGCCGGGCGTGTCGAAGGTCCACCTGGACTGCTCGATCTTGGTGCTGCCCGACTTGATGACGCCGCCGCGCAGCAGCACGTTGGAGCCCGACTTCGCCGTGAAGCTCTTGACGATGAGCGCGCGCATGGTCGTGCCTGTCGGCACCGTGCCGACCCGGGTCCCCGTGAAGTAGTGACGCAGGATCTGGACGTGGTCCTGGCCGAGCTTGGCGCGACCGGACGCACCACGCTGGCTGAGGCCGACCCCGTGATCGGTGCCGTAGCCCACGAACCGATAGGCGGGCTCGGGGGCGGGATCCTCACCCGCGGCCGGACGGACCTTGGTCGTGGGGGCGGTGACGGCCGGGCCAACGGCGGACGCAGGCATCGCGAGGGCGAGCGCGAACAGGCTGGCGAGGCCGAGTGACAGGCGGAGTCGGCTGCTCATCGGCCGAGGATGACCGCCGGCATCCGCGAGGGGCCATGGCCCGATCGTCGGGCGGGTCCTGACCCGATGGGGCCAGCGAGCGGCGCGGCCACCGCACGCGACGGGGCAGGCACGCGGGCACGCTGACGGGGATGGCGGGGCGACCACGCACGCCCAACACGGCTGGGCGCCGTCGCGCGGTCGCGGACGCTGGGCACGGGCATCGTCCACCTGCGACGGGTGTTCCGCCCCAGGGGCACTCGGGGCGGACCCCGTCGACTCTACCAGCCCACGGCAACCCGACCGTGGGGCGATGGGCGTCGCGCTGATGCATCGATGTCGCATGGCCTGGCGTCCGGGAGCGCGGGTAGCGTCGACGGCCTATCCTCGGGCAGGCCCTCGTCCCGTCACATGCCCCGGGTCCGTCCGGCCCAGCCAGTCCGTCGGAGGTGTCATGCAGCGGTCGAGCAGTGGACGCGGCCTGCTGCTGCTCCTGCTGTTCGTGTGCGTCCTCGTCGTGGGCTGCAGCGGCTCGGCCGGTCCGACGCCGGGCAGCACTCCGTCCTGGGATCCCAGTGGGTCGCCGGGTGCTTCGACATCACCCGCCCCGAGCCTCGACGCGGCGGACATCAAGGTGTGTGAGGCGACCCTGGTCCTCGCTGACGGCGTCCGACGGATGCGTGACGTGGAGCTTCGCCGCAATGGCGGGCGTCGTCTGTCAGAGGCGTTCGACACCGTGCTCGCGGGCCGCGACATGCTGATGCAGCGCTATCCCGCGCGGATGCGCACACGGGTGCGCACGCTCGACATCGCCATCACCAACATGGCCCTCGCGGTGGAGGACCTCGAGACGACGCCAGCATCGCGCATCGGGGCGACCATCGACAACATCCGCACCCGCATCACTGGCCTGCGCCGCGCGATCGTGGCCTTCCAGGGATGGGTCGGATGCGAGGCGCTCGCGGCCACGGATGAGCCGGCCGGATCCGGCACACCGGATGTGTCCGGGGCGCCGACCCACGTCACGCCACCACCGTCCACGGATCCCGCGGACGACTGAGCCGGTCCTCGGCAGCCGACCTCGGATGTCAGGCGGCCGATCCGGTCCCGATCCCGTCGTCCAGCGCCGTTCGCAGCTCGTGGCGGTGCTCCCGCAGCCAGCGTCGACCCTCGTCCGCACGCGGTGCGTGTCGCCGCAGCAGGTCCCGGAAGGCCGGACCGTGATGGGCATGGTGCAGGTGGGCGAGCTCGTGGACCACGACCGTATCGAGCACCCACGGCGGCGCCAGGACCAGGCGCCAGCTGAATGACAGGCTGCCGGACGGCGACGCGCTGCCCCACCGCGAGCGCGTGTCGCGGACGGAGATGCGCGTCGGCTGGACGGCGAGGGTCGGGGCGATGGCCGCGACCCGTTCCGTGAGGATGGTGCGCGCCTGTCGGCGCAGCCAGGTGTCCAGCGCCACGTCGGCCGTGGCGCGATCCGGGGCGCACACCTCGAGGCGACCCCGGATCCCGTCACCATCCGTGCCCAGGCTCCGGCGCACCGACGGGCGACCCGCCACGAGATGCCGCTCCACCGTGTGCGGGATGCCGTTGACGACCAGGTCCCTACCCTCATCGAGCCGTCGCCGCGCATCCAGGGCCGCATGCCGGGTGCGGACACGAGCGACCGTGCGCACGATCCAGGTGTGATGCTCGCGGACCATCCGCTCCGCGGTCGCCAGCGGTGCCCGCTGCGGCAGGACCACGACCACATCGGCCGCGTCACCGACCACGATCCGTGCGCGGCGCGCGCGTAGGGAGCGGCGGATCGTCCAGGCGGGAAGTGGCGCGCCGGGGTCCGTGGCCGGTTCTTGCACCCGCCGATGGTACGCAGGTCCTCGTCGCATGTGCGAGGCGCGGCGATGGCGTCCCGGCAGGATCGCGATATCATCTGCCGGCTCGGGGCGATAGCTCAGCTGGGAGAGCATCTGCATGGCATGCAGAAGGTCCGGGGTTCGAGCCCCCGTCGCTCCACCAACCCGAACACCGATGCGGCCGGCCTGCCAGGGCCGGCCGTCCCGATTCGCGCGTCCGGCCATCCGGGAGCGGCTCCGGGACGGGAGCGTCCGATCCGCTGTGATGGCGCTCAGCTGGCTGGACGGGAGCCGCATCCCGGGGTCGGAGCCGGGCGGGGACCGCATC
>CAZYTQ010000052.1:0-17645 GCA_964650135.1 uncultured Anaerolineaceae bacterium
CGGCACGATAGAGGGCCTCTGCCATCTATCGTGCCGCGCAGGCAGGCGTGAAAGTCGATCTGATCGTCCGCGGGATCAGCGTCCTGCGCCCTGGCGTCGAGGGTATCAGCGAGAACATCCGCGTCATCAGTCTCGTTGGCCGCTTCCTGGAACACGTCCGGCTCTACTACTTCAAACATGCTGGCGCGAACAACAGCGAGGCGATGTATGCCGGGAGCGCCGACTTGATGCGCCGAAACCTGGACTACCGGGTCGAGGTCCTGTTCCCAATCGAAGACCCACGGATCCTTGCCTGGTTGCGCGATGGCATCCTGGAGTTGCAATTGCGCGACAACGTCCGCGCTCGCCTGCTGCGCTTCGCATTCAGCGTGGGCGCTGCCGACGACACCATCACGGCCGAGGAGTCGGCCGAGCTCAACGAGATCGGCAAGGAGCTGGGGTTCTCGGCCGCCGAGGTCGACGCGGTCCGGGTGGAGTTCAAGGACCACCTGTCCGCCATCCAGTCGATGCGCGCGGCACGCGGCGCCTGATCCGCTCGCCCGTGGTCGTGGGGTCGCGGAGGGGTGGACGGTGGGCCACCCCTCGATGACGCCCTCGGATGTCCCGGACCCGACATCCGGGCATATGATGTGGCCATGAGGGAGGCACCGGGCTGCTGCCCATGACCGGCCGCGCCGAGATGCTCGTCCGGCCAGCGGCTGCATCGCGTGTCCACGACAGCGGGGGCCTTGGTCGGGCCGTGGTGCTCAGCGATGGACGTGTCCTCGGCTACGACGACATCGGTGAGCCGGACGCGCCGGTCGTGGTCTATCACCATGGCTTCGGCAGCTCACGGGTCGTGCGTCACCCGGACGACGACCTGACCACGAGCCTGGGGATCCGGCTCATCGCCGTGGATCGCCCGGGCATCGGCCTGTCGACGGGTCGCCCGGGCCGGCGGTTGCTCGACTGGCCCCATGACCTCGTCCAGCTCCTCGATCGTCTCGGCATCGACCGGTGCGCGGTCCTCGGCTGGTCGGGTGGCGGGCCGTACGCGCTCGCCTGTGGCTGGGTGATGCCCGATCGCGTCAGCCGCATCGGTCTCATCAGCGCCGCGGCGCCGCTCGTGCCGGGTGCGGACTACCTGCTCCGGATGCATCGGGTGGCGTCCCGCGCCGCCGACAACGCGCCGTGGGCCATCCGTCTCGCCATGTGGCGCTGGTCGCGTGCCCAGCGGGCCGACCCCGAGGGCCATCTGGACAAGGCGATCGAGGGCATGATCGAGGTCGACCGGATCGTGCTCGAGGACCCCGGTCTTCGCCGCGTCATGATCGCGAACGCGGACGAGATGTATCGTCAGGGCGGCCGCGGGCTGTACGACGAGGCGCTCATCATGGCCCGCCCGTGGGGCTTCCCGATCGCGGGTGTCCAGGTCCCGGTTCGCCTGTGGCACGGAGAGCTGGACACGGCCGTCCCGGTGGCCATGGGTCGCTATCTCGCACGGACGCTGCCGCAGGTCCGGGCGACCTTCTACGCGACCGAGGCCCACCATCTGCTGTACGACCGGTGGGCGGAGATCCTGGCCTCGTTCATGGCGCCATCGATCGAGCCGGTCCCGGACGATGCCGCTGGCGACCCGATGGCCGTCCCGCTCGCAGTGGTGCCCTGATCCGTATCAGGTGCCTGACCCGTAGCAGGTGCCTGACCCGTATCAGTGGCCACCGGTCCGGTGGCGGGCCACGAACGCCGCGGCCTGGGCGCGCCGTTGCAGGTCCAGCTTGGACAGGATCGAGCTCACGTAGTTCTTGACAGTCTTGTCCGAGAGGAACACCTCGGCGGCGATCTGGCGGTTCGTCTTGCCCTCGGCGACCAGGAGCAGGATGCGTCGCTCCTGTGCCGTCAGGCGGGCGAGCTCGTCATCCTCGTCCGAGTCGGCCATCCGGCGCACTCGTTCGAGCACCTTGCCCGTGACCGCCGGGTCGAGCAGCGATCCGCCGCCGCCCACCGTCTCGAGCGCGCGCACCAGGTCGCGCATCCGGGTCTCCTTGAGGAGGTAGCCGCTGGCGCCGGCGACGATCGCGGACAGCACCGCCTCTTCGTCGGGGTAGCTCGTGAGCATCACCACCCGTGTGTCGGGGTGCTCGCTCCGGATCTCACGGCACGCCTCCACGCCCGACCCGTCCGGCAGCCGCACGTCCATGACCACGAGGTCCGGCACGAACCGGTCGGCCATGGCGATGGCCTCGGCCACGCTGCCGGCCTGTGCGACCACCCGGAAGCCCTCACGCCGGTCGAGCGAGGCGACGAGCCCCTCGCGGACGACCTCATGGTCGTCCACGACGAGCACGGTCAGGTGGCGCGGCGATCGATCCTGCGCGTCCTCGGCGGGCGGGGTGCGCGGTGTGTCGTCGTCATGCGTCGTGGTCATCGTCCTCCTGCTCCCCATGGGTTCGTCGCCACCACACTCGCACCTGGGTGCCGGTGCCAGGAGCGCTGGTCAGCTCCAGTGTGGCGCCCACGGCCGACGCGCGTGCGCGCATGTTGGTGATCCCGTGATGACCGGCCGGGGTGGCCCGGATCGGGTCGAAGCCGCATCCGTCATCGGACACCACGACCTCCATGGTCTCGGCCGCCTCGACGAGGCGCAGCTCGATGTGACGCGCCCTCGCATGGCGTGCCACGTTGCTGACCGCCTCGCGCACGATGCTCAGCAGCTCCCGGGCGACCGCCGGGTCGACGTGCGCGTCGTGGGCGGTCTCCACGGTCACCTCCGCGGGGGAGGCCCGCCGCAGCTCCTCGGCGAGGCGTCGCAGACCCGCCGCGAGGTCCGTGCCGCCATCAGGGTCGTCATGCAGACCCAGGATGAAGCCCCGGATGTCGCGGATGGACCCATGGATGGCGTCGATGGCGCGGTCCACGCGCGCCGCCGCCTCGTCCTGGTCGGTGGTCATCATGTCCGGCACATCCTCGAGGAACAGGCCGACGCCATAGAGCGACTGGATGACGCCGTCGTGCAGGTCCCGTCCGATGCGCTCGCGCTCCCGGAGCACCGCCAGCTGCTCGAGGTCCGTGTGCAGACGGGCCGTGTGGATGGCCATCGCGGCCTGGCGAGCGAACGTCTCGACCAGTCGCTGGTCGGCCAGGGAGAAGCGCGGCGCATCGATCTTCTCGGTGAGGTAGAGGTTGCCCACCGGTCGGTCCCCCAGGACCACCGGTACGCCCAGGAAGGAGTGCATCGGCGGGTGGTTGGGCGGGAAGCCGGATCGACGCGGGTCGGACATGACGTCGTCCACGCGGATGCTCTGGCGCTCCCTGATGAGCAGCCCCAGCAGCCCATGGCCGGTGGGCAGTGGGCCGATGGCCCGGCGCGTCTCGGCATCCATGCCGCTGGTGATGAAGCGAGCGATGCGCTGGTCTGGTCGGACGATACCGAGCGCCGCGTATCGGGCACCCACCAGCGGGCGGATGCGGTCGGCGATGACCTGGAGCACCGCGTCGAGCGAGACCGCCTCCGCGATCGCGGCCGTCGCGGCATCGAGCGCCTCGAGCGTGGCAGCACGGAGCGGTCCAGGGGCCTCGTCCGCGTCCTCGTGCGTTCCGGCCATCGCCGCCCTCCGCTCGTCCCTGTGTCGCCCGGTGGCGACAGGTGCCACCGGTGGCGACAGGTCCCACCGGCGGCCCGAAGCCTACCCGCTCGCGGCCGCTGAGTGCCGGATGGCCCGGCCGCATGGGCCATTCGGCCATGCGAGGGCGCGTCCGGCGGGCCTACGATCCACAGCATGGATACCACGCCGACCGGGTCCCCCGGTCCTTCCTTGCTGCTGCCGCGCCGGAGCATCCTTCGGGGTGCCGCCGTCGCGGCCACCGGTGTCGTGGCCGGAACGGTCGCGGCCGCCTGTGCGTCCCCGCGCGCGGCCTGGACGTTCGATCCGCGGACGCCCACGGCCGACCTCGCGGGCCCGTCGCCGACCGCTGTACCCGATCCGACGAGCGCGGCCACGGACCACGCCAGCCACGGCGCCACGGCCAGCAGCGCTCCGGGATCCAGCCCGGGCATGGCCGGCCACGATGTCGAGGCCCAGGCCGTGGTGGAGCGGTTCCTCGGCGGAGAGTGGCAGCAGGTGCCCGGGTACGGCAACCAGGTCATCACGCCGACCCTCGACGGGGACACCAAGGTCTTCGACATGACGGTCGACGAGATCTCGCACCAGATCACCGCGACGATGGACCCGGTCGATGCGCTGGGCTTCAACGCCACCTGGCCCGGTCCGCAGCTGCGGGTCATCGAGGGCGACAAGGTGCGCGCCGTGTTCCGCAACAACCTCCACGAGTCGACGGGGATCCACTTCCACGGCCAGGACGTGCCCAACGCGATGGACGGCGTGCCGTTCGTGACCCAGCCGCCGATCCTGCCCGGGGAGTCGTTCACGTACGAGTTCACCGCGAACCCGGCTGGGTCGCACATGTACCACTCGCATCACAACGCGACCGACCAGGTGGGTCGCGGCCTGCTGGGTGCGTTCATCGTGGAGCCCGCCGATCCGGCGCAGCGCTACGACGCGAAGTACGGCGCGACGCAGGACATCATCTGGATCAGCAACGACGCGTTCGGTGGGTTCACCATCAACGGTCGCCAGTTCCCGGCCACCGCACCCATCGTGGCGCAGCTGGGCGAGGTGATCGTCATCCGGTTCATGAACGAGGGCGTGATGATGCACCCCTGGCATGTCCACGGCATGCCCATGCGCATCGTCGCCCGGGACGGTTATCCCCTGGGCAGCGCCGAGTTCACCTGCGACACCCTGGGCGTCAACCCCGGGGAGCGCTGGGATGCCGTCATCACCTGCGACAACCCGGGTGCGTGGGCATTCCACTGCCACATCCTGACCCACGCCGAGGGGCCCCGAGGCATGTTCGGCATGGTCACCGCGCTCATCGTGCAGTGACCCGATGGGCACCATCGTCGTCGCGACCGACCTCTCGGCAGCTTCCACGCCGGTGGTGGACGTGGCGATCGGCCTTGCGCGTCGGCTCGCCGCACGGCTGCTGATCCTCCACGTCATGGACCTCGGCCGGGTCACCGGCCGGGGTCGCCATGACCGCATCGACCAGGCACGGGCGGAGCGTGAGCCGCTGTTGCTCGAACTCGTGCGCCATGCTCGCGTGGCCGGAGTGGCGGCGGAGTACCTGATGTGGGCCGGCGCTCCCGTCGACACCATCACCGACGCCGTCAGCTCGGAGGGGGCCGACATGCTGGTCATCGGCGCGCGCCGTCGACGCCGCGCAGGGCGCCTGTTGCTGGGCTCGGTGACCGATGAGCTGGTGCGCCGCACCGACATGCCGGTCCTCGTGGTGCCTACGGCGACCGCGATCCCGGCAGCCGGGATGGATCCGGTGTCGGAGACACATGGCATGTCCGCCTTGACCATGCCACCGGACTCGAGCCCGGTCGCGGCCGACCGAGTGGCCGTTCCCGACGACCGGCGTGTGCCCCGGGTATGACGGGCTCGGTCGCCGTGGAAGGCTGACGCCGCCCCGCGCCGCCCCGGCTGCGTCGATGCTGCCGCCATCCGCGGGGCCCGGGTCGCCTCAGCCGGAGGCCGCTGCGGCATCCCGGAGTGCTCGCTCCACGTCCTGGACCGCAGCCAGGACCCCGTCCCGTAGCCGGTCCAGCCCGTTGCTCACGTCGCGGGACACCGAGCCGATCGAGGTCAGCTGCATCTTGAGCGCCCGGATGGCGTCCAGCTGCGCCCGGATGGTGGTCAGCGCCGTCTCGATGGCTGCGGCGTCGACCTCGACCTCCCGTTCCGCGAGCGTGGCGAGCGCGTGCAGCCGGGCGAGTCGGATGGCGGCATCGAGGATGGCCGGATCGGGGGCCGCGGGATCCACCACGCAGTAGACGTCCCCGAGCCGGACATCGAACGGCGCGATGCCTGACGGCGCGTGCTGCGGGGTGAAGATCACCAGACCGACCTGGGCGTCCCGGTTGCGCTTGGCCTCCGCGATCTCGGCGCGCATCTCCTTGCCCGAGATGACCCGGTCCTTGCACTCGACGACGACTCGCACGTCCGCACCGCGCGTCAGCCCCGCGTCGAGCGTCAGCACGAAGTCACCCTTCTTGGAGCGCGTCACCGCGCCGGCTTCGTCGCCCGTGCGGTCGAGCGCGTCACCCGTGCCCCGACACACATCCGCGAGCAGGTCCCCGATGAGCACCTCGAAGTCCGCGCCCTTGCCAGCGGAGCGTGCCCGCTCGGTGGCTCGTGCCGCGCCGGCCGCCTCGATGGCAGTGAGGCGCTCGTTGAGCTTGGCGAACCCGTCGCTGATCTCGGTCCGGAACTGGTGGAGCGGCGAGCCCAGGCGGGTGGGATCCAGCAGCTGGGCCAGGCGCGACGCGTCACCATCGAAGTAGCTGCCGAGCATCGCGCGCATGCGGCCCATCGCGGAATCGCGCCGACCCTCGTCGAACAGCTCCGTGACGAACGCCCGGAGCTGTCCCCGGTCACCCAGGAAGCGCTCGAGCGTCCGTGGCAGCCGACCATCCCCATCCGCGAAGTTCTGACGCAGGACCCCGTCGAGCGCGCTCGCGGCGCGCTCGTTGGCAGCCTCGGTCTGGCGGACGAGACCCTCGAACTCCCGGCGCACGACATCCACGTCCAGGGAGACACCCGCGTCCTGGAGTGCCGTGACGCCGATGTGCAGCGCCCGCTCGAGGAGAGCAGGCCGTTCCTCCGGCACGCGATCATGCAGGAACGCGGCGACCTGTGCGTCCACGATGACCAGATGCTCCACCACGAGCCGATCCCCATCGACCGTGACGGGGCTGACCGGGTGATCCGGGGAGGGGAGCGAGACGAGTCGGATGGCTTCCATGGCCCACACGATCGGGCCATGCCGTGACAGCTAGCCTGTCACTCCGCGCGGATGCCCCGGAAGGGCAACGCGATGCCCGTCATGGGGCCGATCGGCACGAAGGTGCCGGTCGCCGTCCCCGGGCCGCGCAGGGACCTCGGATCGAGGCCGCCGCCGCTGCCGCCCAGCATCACGAGGGCCAGGAACGCGAGCACCAGCGCGAGGCTGCGTCGTCGTCGCACGGACCGACACTACCGATCGGCGATCGCGTCGTCCAGCCGGACGTGGGTACCCATGGGCATGACCCGGCGGTGCTGCCGGCACCCGTCGGAGCCGCGCGTCGGATAGCCTGTGGGGATGCGCGTGGTGCTGGCCCATGGAGCGTCGGGCGACGCCCGCTCGATGGAGCCCTGGGTGACGGGTCTGGCCGTGCGGGGTGTCGAGTCCTCCGCCATCGACCTGCCTGTGCGCAGGGCGGAGACGGCCATCGATGCCTATGTCGCCGCGGCAGGCATCGACGCCCATCCGGACGAGCCGGTGGTCATCGGCGGCCATTCGTACGGGGGCCGGGTCGCGAGCCTCGTGGCAGCCAAGGGTCATCCCGCGGTCAGGGGGCTGCTCCTCATCTGCTACCCGCTGCATCGGCCGGGGGCGCCCGAATGGGAGCCGCGCACCGTCCACTGGCCGGACATCGGCGTGCCCGTCCTGCTGCTGTCAGGGACATCGGACCCGTTCGCCCGGATCGAGCTGCTGCGTGGCGCGGTCACGTCACGTCTGCCCGGTGCGCAGCTGGTCGAGTTCCCGAAGGTCGGCCATGGTCTCAAGCCGGTGCTGCCGGACGCGCTCGACCATGCTGCCGCATTCGTGCGCGGCCTCTGATCCTCCCGCAGCCCGTCAGGGCCGATGTGCCCTCGACGGTCAGTCGATGACCAGGTCACCACCGATGGGCAGCACCTGGACCTCCGTCTGCGGTGCGATCTCCACGCAGAACCGCGCGAACGCCGTCGGGGGGTCCGTGCGCGTCTCGGGACGCAGCCAGCGCATGCCCAGGGGGTGGAGGGTGCCCCAGTGGATGGGCACCGCGACGCGCGGCCGGATGAGCGACACGGCGCGTGCCGCGCTCATCGGGTCGAGGTGCTCGGGTGCCTGTGCTCGCGGGCCCCAGCCCCACACCGGGATGAGTGCCAGGTCGAGACCGCGATCGAGGTCCCGCATGCCCTCGAACAACGCGGTGTCGCCAGCGAAGTAGATCGAGCGCGAGCCTTCGATCACGAAGCCGACGGCCAGGTCGGTGGGTCCGATCGGGGGCCCGAACCCGCGGTGGAGCGCCGGCGTCGTGGTCACGCGCAGGCCATGGACGCGCAAGGTATCGCCCGGCACCACCTCCGTGACGTGCTGGAAGCCCCGGGCCCGGAGTCGGGCGCCCATGCCCTGCGGCACGACCAGGGGCACCTCGTGTCCCACCAGCCGCAGCGAGCCAAGGTCGAGGTGGTCCCAGTGCGAGTGGGACAGGACCACCAGGTCCACGCCTGCCCACGCCTCGGGCAGGAGCGGCTCGACGGCACGCACCAGCGGCCCCACGCGTGGTCGCAGGATGGGGTCGGTGAGCACGCGCACCCCGTCGAGGTCCAGGACCACCGTGGAGTGGCCGAGATACCGCATCCGGAGCGCGCTGGTCGGGCCTGGTCGATCGACGGTCACGTCGCCGAGTATCGGCCCCCTGGCCCCGGATGGCTCAGCGAAGTCGCAGCTGGCGTGCCTGGACCTGCCTGCCGCCCGCCTTGTCGGTCCCGGTGACCCGCAGCCGCAGCGTGCCTGCCTTGCCCGAGCGCAGCTTCAGGCGTACCTGGAACCGACCTGGCTCCACCCGCGACGTGCGCACCGTACGATCGCTGCCCGGCTGCTTGACACGGAGCGTGGGCGCCGTGCGCAGCGGCTCGGTCGAGAACACCGTGACCGTGATGCGCTGGCCGCGCTTCGGGGTCGTGTCCGAGGTCACGATCCGGAACGCGCCCACATGGACGGGCCGGGTCTGCGACATCGAGCCCGCCGAGGTGGTCGCGGTCACGGTCACGCGATAGCTGCCATCGGCGACGAATCGACCCTTGGCATCGCGGCCATCCCAGCGCCAGGTGTGTCGGCCGGACGCGAAGGACCGGCCGAGCGCCGTGCGCACGACCTTGCCCGCAGCATCCTTGACCTTGATGCGCACCTTGGCGCGTGACCGGAGCGTGAAGGCCACCTTGGTGGACGTGGCGAAGCGGTCGCGATCGGCAGGCTCGATGGCGCGTGCAGAGGATGTCGTGCGCGCCAGGGAGGTGAGCACGACCGCCCTGAGCGTTCGCGGGGTGCCCCTGTTGCCGGCCATGTCGCGCGGCGTGAGGAGCAGCCGGTAGCGGCCCTCTGGCACCAGCTTGCCCTTGGCGTTCCGGGCATCCCAGGCGACGACCCCGGTGCCCCGCTTCACGGTGCGTGTGAACGCGCGCACCAGCCGGTCCTTCCGATCCCGGACCTGGACGCGGATGCGTGCCCGCTCGGAGACCGTGCGGCTGATGCGCAGGGTGTCGGCGTCACCGTCGCCGTTGGGCGTGACACGGACGGCTGCGGCGTCGCTGGCCACGGACCGCCCATTGGCTCGCTTCAGCTTGAGCGTCGGTGCCGTCCGGTCCTTGGCCTTCGACCCTCCGCCCGGCGGCTGGGGCGCGGCCGCCGTGGTCCCGGCGCCCGCCCGGAACTCGGCCGTGGTCATGCCCAGGTCCCCCGTGACGGCCCGGTAGTGGCCCTTCGAGGGGTGGGGGTCCATGTGGACCCGCGCCCAGTCGGTGCGCTTCGAGTCGCGATAGTAGTCGTCCGTGCCCACGAAGCCGTCGTAGCGTGACATGGCCTGACCGGAGCGGGCCTCGAAGATGTCATCCATGGTCCGGTCCGAGCCCATCAGCGCCTTGGGCATGTTCAGGTCCTGGTCCATGCCGAACGCGAACACCGCTCGCGCGCCGACGTCGAGGAAGCCCGACGCGTAGTTGTCGACGCGCTTCACGGCCACGTTGCGGTCATGCTCGGGCCCCATGTACTCCTCGCCGTTGCCCGCGGCATAGCACAGGTGGATGAGCAGCACGACGGCGTTGTCGGCGAGCCGGATCCGCTTGCGCAGCTTGTCCGCGCCCTGGTAGTCGGTGGGGGAGCGCACTCCGGGCCGCGGGTCGAGCCCGAAGCCGTCCTTGGTGTCCTCCTGGAACGGCCCGTGGGGCGACGGCCAGCCGTTGCCATGGCCCATGTACACCACCAGGCTGGCGCCCTTCGTGGCATCCACCACCCGGTCCCACGTGGCGTTGGGCGTGTACACCTTGGTCACGCGCATGCCGGCGTTGGTCGCCTGGCTCGCCAGACGGTTCGCATCCGCCTTGTTGGAACGGTCCATCCCCGATGGCCCCACGATGATGACGGCGCGTGGCGCCGGTCCGTCGGCGAGGACGGGGGTCGTCGTGAGACCCGCCTGACCGGAGATGATGATGACGGCAGCGGTGAGCGCGCTGACGAGCCGGCGCATGAGCGACAGGCCATGCGGGGCACGCCGCGACGATCCCTCGTCGTTCGTCGGGACCCACGTCCCGGGTGCCCCCTGGGCACCGTCATGTGCTGCAGGCAATACGTTGCCTCCCCTCTGCCGGAACGTCGCGCTGGGGCGCGGTGACGGTGGGCATGCCGCCGATCAGGGGGAGCGATGGAGGACGTGCGACGAGATGCGGACGCGGAGGCCGGACGGCCACATCCCGCACGGTCGTGTGCACGGCGCACACCGGGATGCACGGCGCGAACATGCGCGCCGGACCGCCCGACGACCCGCCACGCGTGGGCGGCGTCGACGTGCCGGCCTCTCTCCGAGCCGGACCGCCGATCCCTGGTCGACAGGCGTCTTCTGTTGCGGGCCTTCCTCTCCCGGCGCGGGCTGCACCGGCTCCGTCGGGCAGGATACCCTTCGTGGTGCACCCTGTCACCCCCTCGGACGCCGATACCCCATCCCGCGGAGGCACTGCACCGGTGACCTTGCCCTCGAGCCCGACCCTGGCGACCGTGGTCGCCGCCCCGAAGGTCCTGCTCCACGACCATCTCGACGGTGGCCTGCGACCGGCGACGGTCATCGACCTCGCCCGGGACGCGGGGTATGAGGACCTGCCCACCGCGGATCCCGCGGCGCTGGGCGCCTGGTTCCGCCAGGGTGCCGACCGCAAGAGCCTCGAGCGGTATCTCGAGGGCTTCCGGCACACGGTGGGTGTGATGCAGACGCCCGAGGCCATCGAGCGCGTGGCCGCCGAGTGCGCCGAGGACCTGGCGGCCGACGGGGTGGTGTACGCAGAGGTCCGCTACGCCCCGGAGCTGTCCACGCAGAGCGGCCTCTCGCTGGACGCGGTCATGGATGCCTGGCTCGCGGGGTTCGGCCGCGGCGCAGCGGCGGCCGAGGCGGCCGGTCATCCCATCACCATCCGCGCCATCGTGACCGCGATGCGCCAGCTCGCGCGGTCCGTCGAGATCGCGGAGCTGGCCGTGCGTCATCGTGACGCGGGTGTCGTGGGCTTCGACATCGCGGGACCCGAGGCGGGCTTCCCGCCCAGCCGCCATCTCGACGCGTTCCAGCTCATCCACCGCGCCGACTTCCATGTGACCATCCATGCGGGCGAGGCATTCGGGTTGCCATCCATCTGGGAGGCGCTCCAGTGGTGCGGCGCGGAGCGGCTGGGCCATGGCGTGCGCATCGTCGACGACATCACCCCTGGACCCGACGGCCGGTACGCGCTGGGGCGCCTCGCCGCGTACGTGCGTGACCGGCGGGTGCCGCTGGAGATGTGTCCCACGTCCAACGTGCACACGGGCGCCGTGGCATCCATCGAGGAGCATCCCGTGGATCTCCTGCGCCGACTCCGGTTCCGGGTGACCATCAACACCGACAACCGGCTCATGAGTGGTGTCACCCTGAGCAGCGAGATGGAGCTGCTGGCCCGGACGTTCGGCTTCGGGCTGGACGAGATGCAGTGGCTCACGCTCAACGCGATGAAGAGCTCGTTCCTGTCCTTCGACCAGCGACTGCGCATCATCAACGGCACCATCAAGCCCGGCTATGCGCGGCTCATGGCCGAGGAGACCGCGTCCGCACCGACCCTCGTCTAGGCGCCGTGCCCTCCTGGCCCCGTCAGGCGGCCAGGGCGAGGGACGGCTGCTCGATGGTGTGGGTGACCTCGTCCGCGGCGAGCGCCACCCAGGTCGTGCACGCGTCGCAGCGGACCTCGCCACGCAGCCACGACTCGGCAGCGAGGACGACCGCCTCGTCGCACCAGGGACAGGGGAACGTGGTCATCGGATGGCCTCCGTGGTGATCCCCGGTGGGGATCGCTGGGCACATCCTCGACGCCGCTCGTGACAGCTCGCATGTCACGATCCGGGCGACGTGCTGGGTCGTCGGATGACCATGCGGCCCGTGGCCCGGGCACGAAAGGACCCGGAGATACCGCCGTGATGGCCGTCCGTACGACTGGCGAGCCAGCCATCCGATCGGTGCTCACGTGGCGCCTCCGGGCTGATGCGCATGATGGGCCATGCGGGCCATCGCGCCAAGGGCTCCTATCCACGGATCGCTGCCGTTCGTGCCGGTCCGTCCACGATCCGTCCACGCTGTCGTCCACGAGCCGCGGCGCTGGTGCGTGGGCGCGCGGGGCAGGGACGGGCGATGATGTCGTGACATCGCCCGCCCGAGGTCCCTTCCGTGCCCCCTGCCACCCAGCACCGTCCGCTCGCTGATGCCGACATGACCCCGTCCCCCGTCCGGCCCGTACCCCGCCGCACCGGGCGCGACCGGCCCGTGTCGCGCCGTGGCGCCACCTGGTTGGTCGTGCCGCTGCTGCTGGCCGTCTTCGCGGCCGGTGTCCTGGTCGGGCAGGGCGGTCGTGGTCCGGCGTTGCTCGGGGCCGTCGGGGCGGCGCCATCGCCGGGGCCATCCGTGGTGCCCGACATCGCGCAGGGGCTTGACGAGGGTCTGCTCGATGAGGCCGTCCGCATCATCGTGGGCAACTACGTCGATCCCGACCGACTGGGGGAGGAGGACCTCACGCGGGGCGCCATCCGGGGCATGGTCGAGTCGCTGGGCGACACCGGCCACACCATCTACCTGACGCCCGAGGAGGTGCGCGCGGAGCTGCAGGCGCTCGACGGCCGTCTCACGGGCATCGGCGTCATGGTCGACAGCCGCTCGGAGACCCCGGTGATCATCGCGGTCTTCGATGGTTCACCCGCCGACCGTGCCGGCATCCGGGTCGGGGACACCATCGTCTCGGTCGACGGCGAGCGCGCGGACCGGATGACCATCAGCGAGCTGCTCCGACGTGTCCGGGGTGAGGCGGGCACGACCGTGGTCGTGGGCATCCAGCACCGGGACGGGACCACCGTGGACCTGCCCATCGTGCGTGCCGAGATCGACGTCCCCGCCGTGTCATGGGCGGTGGTGCCGGGCACCACGGTCGCGGACGTGCGGTTCGTCCAGTTCCAGACCGGCGCGGCCGACGAGATGCGGACCGCGATCGAGCGGGCGCTGGAGGCCGGCGCCACGGGGATCGTGCTCGATCTGCGCGGCAACCCGGGCGGTCTGGTCGACGAAGCGGTCGCCATCGCGGGCATGTTCCTGCCCGACGGCAGCGTCGTCTACCGGCAGCAGGACCGGACCGGCGAGCGCCAGGCGGTCACCACCCGCGGCGCACCCATCGCGCCGGATGTCCCGGTGATCGTGCTGGTGGACGCGGGCAGCGCCAGCTCCGCGGAGATCCTTGCCGGCGCGCTCCAGGACGCAGGGCGGGCGCGGGTGCTCGGCCAGCGGACGTTCGGTACCGGGACGGTGCTCAACTTCTTCCCGCTGTCCGATGGGTCGGCGATCCGCCTGGGTGTCATCGAATGGCTGACAGCCAGCGGGGCCGGCATCTTCGAGACCGGCATCGGTCCCGATGTCGCGGTCGCCATGCCGGAGGACGGCACCATCGTCGAGCCGGCGGATCTGCGAGCGATGGACCGACCGGGCTTCCGGCGTTCGACCGACACACAGCTGCGGCGGGCCGTGCGCTTGCTCGAACGCGAGGCACCCGACCGGGCACGATGAGGGACGCCCCGTCCTGCGCCCGTCAGCGGGCGTAGCCCGCGATGACCTCCACGAGCCGGTCGACATCCCGCTCGACCGTCGCCACGCCCACCGATGCCCGGACCGAGCCTGCGGGTTTGTGGCCCAGCACGCTCCGAAGCCGATCGGGCGCGGGGTGCGGACCCAGCGCATAGATGCGCTGCATCTCCTCGGCCGTGACCCCCCGTGCCGCCTCGCTGGCACCGGGGTTGCAGAAGCATCCGGTGCGCACGAGCACGCCCTGGTCATCGGCGGTCCGTTCGACGTCCTGGACATCGACGCAGCCACCTGACCGGTCGAGCACGTTGAAGGTCAGGGTGCCGCCCCGCCGCTCCGTGGTGCCGGGCCCGTACAGGCGCACGAGCGGCGAGCCGTCCGTGTGTCGGAGCGCGGCCAGCCCGTCGAGCAGACGACCCGTGAGATGGGTCACCCGCGCATGGATGGTATCGATGCCCACGGAGCCCAGGAACCGCAGCCCGATCTCGACCGCCGGGATGGCGAGATAGTCGATGGTGCCGTCCTCGAAGCCCATCTCGGCGGCGGCCATCGTGTGCGCGACCAGGACCACGGAGGCGATGTCGATGGCACCCCCCGCGAACCACGGCCGTTCGAGGCGGGCGAGGGCCTCGCGGCGAGCGATGAGCGCTCCGATGCCGGTCGGGTAGCCGAACAGCTTGTACCACGACAGCGCCACGAAGTCGGGATGCCAGCGACCGAGGTCGAGACGGTTGCTGGGCGCGAACGCGGCGGCGTCCAGCAGCACGTCCCAGCCGTGCTGATGCGCGAGCTCGATCCAGGCGAGGGGATGCTGGACGCCCGAGAAGTTGGACTGGGCGGGGAACGCGAACAGGCCACGTCCGGGCCGTGTCGCGCCGAGCGTGGCGAGCAGCAGGTCCTCGTCCACGCGCAGGTCCGGCGTGGTGAGTGGGAGGTAGTCCACGCCCGCGCCACGCTGGCGGGCGAACTCCCGGAGGCCGTTGACGCTGTTGTGGTTGTCCGCGGTCAGCAGCAACCGGTCATGGGGGCCGAACGGCGTGGCCTCGCCGACGATCCGCAACGCGCCGCTGGCGTTGGGCGTGAACACCACGGTGTACTCATCGGGTGACGCCCCGAACCAGTCGAGGATGGTGTGGCGTGCGGATGCCGCGAGGTCGGTCGAGCGCTGGGAGGCACGATTGGTCGAGTGGGGATTGCCCAGCACCTCGTCACGCAGCAGCTCCTGGTGTGCCGTCAGCTGTGACGCTGCATGGAGGCCGCCACCCGTGAAGTCGAGATAGGCGACGCCGGCCGTATCCAGCCGCCCGAACTCCCGGTCGCGGAGCGCCTGGACGGCCGATGCGTCCCAGGCGGTGGGCCGTCCGGACATGCTCAGCCGATCCCGACGTCCACGACCCGATAGTGGATCTGGCGACCGGGCGCCTGGATGACCACCTCGTCACCGGCCCGGTGGCCGAGCAGCGCCTTGCCCACGGGCGAGACGTCGGAGACCCGTCCGCGAGATGGGTCGGCCTCCGACGAGCCGACGATGAACAGCGTCGTCGGCTCGCCCTCCACATCCACGTCCACCTTCGACCCCAACGAGATGGTTCCCGGGTCGACCGTCTGGATGATGACCGCGGTGCGGAGCGTCTGTTCCAGCTCCCGGATACGGCCCTCGAGGAACGCCTGCTCGTTGCGCGCGGCCTCATAGTCCGCGTTCTCGCGCAGGTCGCCCAGCTCCCGGGCGAGCTTGACCCGCAGGATCACCTCCGGACGCCGCTGGGTGGTCAGCTCGTGGAGCTCCTGCTGCATCGCGGCGAGCCCGGCGGCCGTCAGCTGGACCGAGGGTCGGGCGCCTGCCGGCGGCTGGAGCGAGCGTGTGGTGGCGCTGCGGCTGGTGGTGGCGCGGCTGGTGCTGCTGCGGGACGCGGTCGCGCGCGTACCGCTCGATCCGCGGGTGGTCGTCGACCGCGTGGCAGCGGCACGACCGCTCCTGGGCGCCGACGTGGCAGGGCGGCTGCCCGGGGCGGCACGACCTCCCACCGATGCGCCCGGTGTCTCGCCGTCTGCGAGCTGCGCGCCCGTGATGCCCGTCGTCCTGGCCTCGCCGCTCGCAGAGGCCAGGTTCGCCCAGGGGAGGATGGCGCCGGTCGACGCCAGGCGGCTCCGCGTCTCGTCGTCCGTGTCCTCGGCGATGGCCGCCGCGATGGCGTCCTCGTACTCCTCCGGGGCGTCGGTCTCGGCCCACCAGATGCGCAGCTCCGCGACGCCCTTGAGGGTCCATAGCCAATGGCCGCCGGTGTGGGGCTTGCGGTCGCCGAGGGTCGTGCCGTGGAGCGACGCCGCTCGTCCGCCGATCGACTTGCTGGAGCGTCCCACATAGGCGACCGTCTGCTGGGGCAGCCAGAACGATGCGAGTCGGTCGGCGAGCTCCGTGGGCCGGGGACGCTCGCCATCGAGACGCAGCCCGGGCACCCTCGCGAGCCAGGCCTGGATGGCCGTGATGTCGATGGGGGCGACATCCAGGCGGGCCGGGACCTCCACGAGCAGGATGCCTGGCTTGGCGCTGCGGACGCGCTCTCCCCAGCGGACGGGCCCATCGGGCAGCAGCCCGAGCGAGCGGAGCAGGACGACGGCTGAACGTGGCGCGGTCATGGGCACAGCGTGACACACGGGCGGTCGCGTGACACGGCCACAGCGTGTCGTGCGCGTGCGACCGCTCGTGGCCGTGCTCCGCGGCGGGTCGCCCGCGGCCCGTGGTCGGCGCCGGGTCGCCCGGGACCGGCATGGCCGCCCGGGACCGTCATGACATCCGACGCGCGATCGGGGTAGCCTGTCGGCCGACCCATGGCGACCGGGGCAGCCAGGTCCGATACCCACCGAGGTGCTGTCCTGTCATGCACACCACCCAGGTCCCAGGGCGCTCGCGCGACGTGCTCACCCAGGCGGAAGCCGCGGCACGCGCGATGCGTATCCGGGACGTCGCATACGACCTGTGGCTCTCGCTGGCTGCCGGTGCGGAGGACTACGCGGGTCGCGCGACCATCCGTTTCGAGCTGCTCGCCGGCGACGGGTCGGTCTGGCTCGACCACGCTGGCGGATCACCCACCGCCCGCCTGGACGGAGCGTCCGTGGACCTGGCCGTCGAGGGCAGCCGGATCGCGCTGCCGGATGACCTCCCGCTCGGTCGTCACGAGCTGACGCTCGAGTATCGCAACCGATACGACGACACGGGCGATGGCTTCCACCACTTCGTCGATCCCGAGGATGGCACGGAGTACGTGTACTCCAACTTCCAGCCTTTCGAGGCGCATCGGCTGTTCCCGTGCTTCGACCAGCCGGACATCAAGGCGACCTACGGGGTCACCGTCGAGGCACCCGGCCACTGGCTGGTGGTCAGCGCGATGCGGGCGCACGTCGAGACGCTGCCGGACGGGCGTCACCGGCATGTATTCCCGACCACGCCCCGCTTCAGCACCTATCTCCTGGCCGTCGTGGCAGGGGAGTGGCACGCGGTCCACGAGGAGCGCGACGGCCTGGCCCTGGGTCTGTATGCGCGTCGGTCCATGGCCGCCATGGTGGAGCGGGAGGCGGACGAGCTGTTCGAGGTCACCCGCCAGGGGTTCGGGTTCTACGCGGAGCTGTTCGACCAGCCATACCCGTTCGGCAAGTACGACCAGCTGTT
>CAZYTQ010000052.1:17655-20553 GCA_964650135.1 uncultured Anaerolineaceae bacterium
AGCTGTTCGTGCCCGAGTTCAACGCCGGAGCGATGGAGAACGTGGGTGCCGTGACGTTCCACGACTCCTTCCTGTTCCGGGACCCACCCACCGAGCCCGAGCGGCTGACCCGTGCGGAGGTGGTCCTCCATGAGCTCGCCCACATGTGGTTCGGCGACCTCGTGACGATGCGCTGGTGGGACGACCTGTGGCTCAACGAATCGTTCGCCACCTTCATGTCGTTCCTCGCCCTCGACGAGGCCACGCGCTTCACGTCCGCGTGGCAGCAGTTCAACGGGACCCTCAAGCCACTCGCGTATCGCGACGACCAGCTGGTCACCACGCACCCCATCGCGGGCGAGGTCGCCGACACCGACGAGGCGGAGCTGGGCTTCGATGGCATCACCTACGAGAAGGGCGCCTCGGTGCTCAAGCAGCTCGTCACGACCATCGGCCGGGACGCGTTCCGGGAGGGGATCCGCAGTTACTTCCGGCGCCACGCCTGGGGGAACGCCACGCTCCACGACTTCCTCGCGTCGCTCGGTGACGCGGCGGGCCGCGACCTCGACGAGTGGGCCCGGGTCTGGATCAGGACCGCGTCGCTCAACACCATCGAGGCACGCTGGGCGACCGATGACGGCCGGATCGTCTCGTTCGAGCTCCACCAGGGCGCGCCCGTGGACCATCCCACGCTGCGTCCCCACGCGATGCGCGTGGGCGTCCTCCACACGGCGCAGGGCGGTGATGCGCTGACCGTGCAAGCGGCCACCATCGAAGGACCGAGCGCGGACGTCCCGGCGCTGGTCGGCCTGCCCACGCCCGACTTCGTGTTCCCCAACCACGAGGACCACGACTACGCCAAGGTCATCCTCGATCCGGTGTCGCTCGCCTTCGCACGCGCCCGGCTCGATGAGATCGATGACTCGTTCCTGCGGCAGATGGTCTGGTCGTCGCTGTGGGACATGACCCGGGACGCGCGCCTGCGCTCGACCGAGTACCTGGCCATGGTCCGGCGTCATGGGCCCAGCGAATCGGACGTGGGACTGCTCGATTCGATCCTCGACCAGGCGATCGTGGCGCTCCGCCGCTATGTGCCGGAGGACCGGATCGCGGCAGAGGGCGCGGCGCTCGTGACCACGGCCCGGGCGGCGCTCGACAGCACCGACCGGCCGGACGACGACCGGCGGCTGTGGCTGCGACTGGCCATCGCGGCGGCCTCCGATGCAGCCGACCTTGGCGCACTGCTGGAGCTCCTCGATCGCGCACCGGACACGGGTCTCCCGGTCGACCAGGAGATGCGCTGGGAGGCCTCCGTGCGTGCCGTGGCCATGGGCCTGCCGGATGCCCAGGCGCGCGTCGAGCGCGAGCGGGACCGCGATCGGAGCGACCGGGGGCAGCGCGCCGCGATCCGGGCGGCGGTGGCGCCGCCCGCGGCCGAGGCCAAGGCGCGTGCCTGGGAGCGCATCCACGGCGCGGGATATGGCTCGGACTACCTCACACGCGCCGCCCTCGCCGGCTTCCAGTGGCACGAGCAACGAGAGCTGCTGCTGCCCTGGCGGGAGCCCTTCTTCGAGCAGGTCCGGACGGTCTACCGGGAGCGCGACCTGGGTCTCGCGCGGGCCTACCTGCGGGCGCTCCACCCCATGGGCTGGGGCGAGCCGGCGGTGCTCGGGCGTTCGCGCCGGCTCCTCGCGGAGCTGGCACCCGACGAGGTCCAGCTTCGTCGCCACCTGCTCGACCTGTGTGACGACATGGAGCGGCTCATGCGGGTGCGCGCCTTCGCGGGTAGCACCGATCGAGACGAGACCGACTGAGGCGAAGCGATCCGGCCGCGCGCGCCGGTCAGACCGGCGGAGCGACCTCCGTCGCGTCCCTCAGCGCGCGGCGGCGGCCCGGGGTGCGCGGGAGGGGCCACCGCTGCGTCCGCGGCTCGATCCACCACCGGAGCTGGTGCGGCTGCCACGAGGCGGCGTGACGGCCCGGGGATCGAGCTCGAAGCCGCGCACCTGGCGCAGCGGCAGGTCCCGCTTGAGCAGCTTGTTGACGTTCTTGAGCTGCTCCTCCTCGTCGAGCGAGACGAGCGAGAGCGCATGCCCGGTCATGCCTGCCCGGCCGGTGCGACCGATGCGATGGACGTAGTCCTGGGGGTGGTAGGGGAGCTCGAAGTTGACGACCTGGGGCAGACCCTCGATATCGAGGCCACGCGCAGCCACATCGGTCGCCACGAGCACCCGCACCTCACCCGACTTGAACTGCTCGAGCGCCTTCTCGCGGTCGGACTGGCTCCTGTCGCCATGGATGGCCGTGGCGTCCACGCCCACGCGATCGAGCCATGACGCGAGACGCGCCGCCATGTGCTTGGTGCGTGTGAACACGAGCACCTGGCGCAGGTCACGCGACCGCACCAGGTGAGCGAGCAGGTCTCGCTTCCGGTCGGCGTCCACGAGATAGACCACCTGCTCGACCGACTCGGCCGCGGACACCTTGGGCGCCACGTCCACTTGCCTGGGCTCATGGAGCAGGGAATGCGCGAGGGCACGCACCTCGGGGTCGAACGTGGCGCTGAACAGCAGGTTCTGGCGCTTGGCCGGCAGCAGCGCGATGATCCGACGGATGTCCTCGATGAAGCCCATGTCCAGCATCCGGTCGGCCTCGTCGAGCACCAGCACCTCGACCTGGCCGAGATTGACGGTCCGGCTGCCCGCATGGTCGAGCAGGCGTCCCGGGGTGGCGACGAGGATCTCGATGCCACCCAGGAGCTGCTTCTCCTGGGGCGGCATGGGCACACCGCCATAGACCACGGCGATGCGCAGCGGCAGATGACGGCCATAGCCCCGGAAGCTGCGCTCCACCTGGACGGCGAGCTCACGGGTGGGCGTCACGACGAGCGCCCGCACCGGGTGACGGGCGGGTGAGAAG
>CAZYTQ010000052.1:20563-22382 GCA_964650135.1 uncultured Anaerolineaceae bacterium
CGCATGTGCCTTCAGCCGCTCCAGGATGGGCAGCGCGAAGGCGGCGGTCTTGCCCGTGCCCGTCTGGGCGCGCGCCATGAGGTCGTGGCCGCCGAGGACGAGGGGGATGGACTGGTCCTGCACGGGTGTCGGCTCGGTGTAGCCCTCGTCCGCGATCGCGCGCAGGAGCTCCGGGCTCAGGCCCAGATGGTCGAATGGCACGCTGGATGCTCCGTTCGGTCCGCGATCCACCATCGATGCCCGGTCCAGGATCGCGGCAGATGCCGTGGGGTTCGCGCAAGGGCGCCGACGCCGACCGGGAGGCGTCCGGATCCGATCTCTGGTAGCCAGTCTACGACGCGACGCCTCATGCCCGTGGTGTGAGCCGGAATGCCGGCCCACCGCCGAGCGATTCGGCCGGTGTGCCGTACCGCAGGATGAGCTGGACCACGGTCGCGGCACGCGCCGCCTCGTCGAGTGGCTCGGCGACGCAGTCGAGGGATCGCTCGCCGATGGTCACCGCGCATCGACCGGCGGCGAGGAGGTCCAGCGCCCAGGCCGTGTGCTGGTCCGAGGCGGCGACGAGCAGTGAGCCGTCGTCCTGCTCGAGGAAGCCGACCGGCGTGCGCCGGACGACACCGCTCCGGCGACCGGGGATCGCCAGGACGGCCACCCGGCCCCATGCGGCGAGGTCGCGCGCCACCGGGTCGAGGTCGGGCCGGTCGGTGGTGCCGGTCATGGGGCTCGTAGGTCGTCGAATGCCCGGTCGAGCCGGGCGTGCTGTGCGGTCGCGTCCAGCCTCGGGCGATGTTGCGCAGGTGTGGGCGCCATGCCCTCGAGCGCGAGGACAGCGGACGCGTGCGCTCGCAGGATCGTGTCCAGGCGAGCGTGCCACGCGGCACGTGACGCGGCCGACGGTCGGGGTGCGCGACCCGCAGAGGCGTGGAACCGCTCCAGCTCGGCGAGCCGTGCGCGAACCTCCTGGTCGGCAGCGATCCAGGGCGGTGTCACACGGTTGGTGCGCAGGATGTGGAAGGCGAGGCCGTGCTCGCCCTCGCGTGGGTCGTCGTCCAGCGCGAGGGGCTTGCCGGTGCCCGGCAGGTCGTCGAAGGCGCCGCCCTCCTGGGCCTCGCGGATGAGTCGCTCGGTCAGCGACTCCCACGATCGGGCCAGGGCCGTGGCGCCATCCGCGTCCTTGCGCATGGCAGGCCGGCCGGACCGGGGCTCAGACGACACGCGAGGCGTGGCGGCCCGCCCCGGGCTCAGTGTGTCGAGGCGACCGCGGCCTGGAAGTGCCGCTGGTTGCCGCAGATGTGACAGGTCGCGACGGTCCCGGACATGTCGATGTCCATGATCGTCGTGCAGCCGTTGGTGGTGCAGAACAGCCGGCGTCCGGCAGCCGAGCGACGAAGACGCCGCTGGGCGACCGCGCGCTGACCCAGCGCACCGGGGGTGTTGGGGGTACGTGACAGCATCGAGATCTCTTCCTGGGGCCCTGGCGGTATAAGGTGCCGGGCCACCCGATCGGGTGTGATGGGCGGCAGCTCGACGATCGTGTCGATCGGAACGGCCGATGATGGTGTCGCCGCGCGGCGTGGGAGCTGAACGATGAGGCTCGTACCAGCGCTCGTCTGCGAACGACAGAAGCACCATAGCACGCTACCCCCCGATCCGTCCACGACCGGCCAGCTCGGTGTCGGCGGCCCCCCGCCGTGCCGGCCCCCCGCCGTGCCGGCCCCCCGCCGTGCCGGCCCCCCGCCATGCGGCCCATCGCCGTGCCTGCCCCCCGCCGTGGCGGCCCCCCATGGCGGGGATACCCTGCCGATCGGTCCGACCGGTC
>CAZYTQ010000053.1:0-14142 GCA_964650135.1 uncultured Anaerolineaceae bacterium
CGTGGGGTGCGTACGGCGCGATCCATGAGAACAAGGGCTGGCCGACCGGCGCCATCCGGATCTCCGCGGCCGCCACCCGTCGGAACACGTCGGCACCGCGGATCCAGACGGGCTCCCGCGAGGCGACGCGCTCGTCGTCGGGGTCACCGAAGGCCGTGGCCGTCGTGTGGGCCGGGGCGTGGGCGGCAGCGTGGGTATCGGGCCGGTCGCGTCGTGAGCGGTCCACGGGCCGGCGCAGCCGGATCCGAGTCGCGTGATCGCATCGGGTGGGGCCGAAGGCGGGCGGACGGAGCCCTGGGTCGCCTGCGACATCGTCCAGCTGCCGGTGAGGACGATCAGCCCGACGCCCAGCACCCACGCGCGGCACGGCCCGCTCGGCCATGCACGCGATCGCAGCGCCTCCCTTCCCATCGGGCCATGGGACACCGGCTCCCGGGACCCTGTCGATCAGGGAGGACCTATGCCTCTATCGGGGCGGCAGGTCCAGCCATCCGTCCTCGACGGCCTTCTTGATGAGCTCGGCGCGAGAGCTCACCCCGAACCTCGTGTAGAGCCGGGTGAGGTGCGCCTCGACGGTCTTGGTCGAGATGCCGAGGTCGAGCCCCACCTCGCCGTTGGATCTTCCCGCGACGACCGCCTTGACGACACCGTGCTCGCGCTCGGACAGCGGACGCCAATGGTCGTGGGCGGTCTGGCGCATGGCCTCGGGATCCCACGCCGTCGAACCCCCCGCGACCCGCTTGACGCCCTCGACGATGGATGCGGTGGTGCTGGTCTTGAGATAGAACCCCCGGACACCAAGCCGCTGCGCCGCATCCACGTAGGCCGGCGAGCCATGCGCCGACACGATGACGACGCCCGTCCGGGCGAGGTCGATCGCGGGCAGCAGCCGGAAGCCCGACTCATCGCCGAGCCGGATGTCCGTGACGATGACATCGAACGGGGCGTGGGTCGCGATCGCCTCCCGCGCGCCCACGAGGGATGTCGCCACCGCATCCACGGAGATGTCCGGATCCGAGCCGAACGCACTCGTCCATGCGTCGAGGATGAGCGGGTGGTCGTCGACCACGAGGACCGAGATCATCGCTGCCACCGGACCCGGACCTCGACGCCGGTGTCCCTTGAGACGAGCGAGCAATCGGCGCCGACCAGACGCGCTCGCTCACGCATCGAAGCGAGACCCATGTGACCACCGGCGAGCGCGCGCTCTCGGGCAACCTGGTCGATACCCACGCCGTCATCGGCGATCACGAGATCGACCCAGTCGGCACCGATGTCGGCACGGACCACCACCGTCTCGCCGCCGCTGTGGCGGAGCGCATTGCCCAGCGCCTCCTGGGCGATGCGGTAGCAGGCGAGGGCCACCTCGTGGGGGATACGCCGCTCATCGGCGGGCGAGGTCGCGTCTCGAAGGTCGAGCCGCACCGCAAACGCACCGCGTGCGTCGACACGCGCCACCAGCGAGGTGAGTGCCGGACCCAGGCCCAGGTCCTCGAGCTCGGACGGGTGGAGCCCGGACGTGATCCCCCGAAGGCGATCGGCCACCTGCCGGAGACGGTCTGCGGAGCCGCTGAAGCCCGCGCCCTCGACCGCGGAGGCCTCGGCCGCGAGATCCTGGATCGCCGTGTCATGGATCTCCCGTGCGACACGTGAGCGCTCATCCTCGATGGCCTGGACCCGCGCCCGGTCGCGCATGGTCCCGAGACCCAGACGATCGAGGGAGAACCACAGGCGTCCGCGCATGATGGGGTAGCCCAGGAGGATGACGAGGGCAGGCACGATGACCCGCTCGATGGGCGTGCGTTGCTGCAGCATCACCAGCGACATGATCGCGGTGGCGGCCAGCACCGCGACGTCCGTCCTCCGTCGAAGGTCGTAGCCGCCCCAACGGTCACCCACCCCCCGCGAGCCAAGCACCACCAGGACGGCCATGCACCCTGCGTAGGTCGCCACGATCCGGATCGGGTCCAGCAGCTCCCACGCATCCGCAGACACGTGGCGTGCGATCGACCATCCGACAGCCAGGGCCATCACTGCGAGAAGCCCCAAGAGCGCGATCCTCCGTCCGCGATCCCAGACAGCGAACCAAAGGACCGGGGCGACGAGAGCCGCCGAGGCCACGAGCGTGGATTCCATCGGGGACGCCATGGCCATCGCAGGTTGCTCGGCGAGAGCGATGGCGACCGCCGCGAGCCCGACACCGATCGGCACCGCGAAGGTGAGGGCGAGGAGCGCAAGCCCCGCTGCGACGCCACTCCCGATCGCGGATGGGAGCGTGTCGCGCAGATCGTCGATCATCCGCAGCGTGGTCACGGTTCGTTCCTTTCCGTCGTCAAGGATCCGGATCGCCCACTCCTCGGGCTGGTCGCCCCTGATCGTCTCCAGGACCCGGTCTCCCGGCCTGACGTCCCGCCGCCAGACGCCACCACCGGGGAACACCTCGGTGATCACGCCGTCGCTCGAGCCGTAGAAGCCCGCGGGCGGGATCCCCCAGAGCGCACTCGAGATGGCATCGACCGCGATCACGCTCGCGACCACCACGACCGCGACCGCGAGCCACGACCTCCGGAGCATGACGGACCTCCTCACAGCCCCTCGATCGGGGAGAACCCTGCGCCGCGGCAAGGGTCCCCACCGATCGCCACGACAACGGTTCGTGAGAAGCATCGAACGGCATCCACCCATCGCACCCGAGGGGATGCCATGTCGTCGCTCCGCCGAGTCGCTGCTCTCTGCCTGACGCTCATGCTACCGATTCCCGATTCGCCATCCCATGCGGGGTCTCCCCTGATCGGGCCCGAGGGTCCTCCCTGATCGACCCGAACCTGTCGACGCCCTAGCGTCGTTCCGGGCAGGCGTCCGTCCCCCGGACGCCGCCCATCAGGCTGGGAGGTCTCGGGATGCCGTCTGGCGGGTTCCTGGAGTACCTCGTGGCGTGCGCAACGGTCACCCACCCGATCGGTGGCGACCACTCACCGATCCGCCACACGAGTATCGACAACGACACCCTCAGCCCGACCGGCAGCAGCCACCGAGATCTGGAGCCACGACCACCGCGGCAACCGGACCGGCCTCTACGATCGGATCGGTGCCCCCGTGACCCCCGATGTCGCCTGGGCATACGACCGCGCGGACCGGATGACCTCCCGCACCGCGGACTCGGTGACCGTGACCTACACCTATGATGCCAACGGCGACATGCTGACCGCATCGGGGCCCACGGGCACCATCACCACCGGCTACGACCGGCTCGACCGGCCGGTCTCGGTGGTGCCCGATGACGGCTCGACCACCACGACCTGGACCCGCAGCACGAGCACCGGGTCGATCACCTCCGATGCGGGCACCTTCGCCTACGACCTCGACCGCTGGGGTCGCGAGACCGAGATGGTGCCGCCCCTCGGCGGCAGCCACACCACGAGCTACCGCGCCGATGGCCAGGTGCGCCGGACGATCGACCCCAACGGGAACCAGACCGACCGCACCTACGACGATGCCGGGCGGCTGACCGCCATCACCACCACCGACACCGGCTGCACGGTCATCGGCGGCTCGGTCTGTGCCGCGCTCGCCTACACCCGCAACCGGGCGGGGCTCGTGCGCACCGAGGCATCGGACATCCGGGCCACGGGCATCACCGACCCCGCCAACGGCACCGCATCCTTCGCCTACGACCAGATGGGTCGCCTGATCGGCTACGACTCCCCGGTCGCATCGAGCGGTGACCTCGACTACGCCTGGGATGCCGTGCTCGACCGGACCGGCGTGACCACCGACCCGTCCGGCACCCCGGCCACGGTCACCACCACCTTCGACGCCGCGGACCGCCCCACGTCGGACACCGCGGGTGGCACCTACGGCCATGACGCGCAGGGTCGCATGACCGCACGGCCGGGCCGGACCATGGAGTGGGACTCCCTGGGCCGCCTGCTCAAGGTCCGGAACGCCTCGACCAGCGCGGTGCTCTCCGAGTACACCTACGACGCCCTCGACCGGCTGCGGGAGGTGACGAGCTCGGGCACCACCACCCGCTTCCGCTACGTGGGCCTCTCGACCACCGTGGCCCGCATCTGGGACGCGACCGCCGGAGGCAGCGTCAAGCGCTATGCCAGCGGCTGGCATGGCGAGCTCGTGGGGGACTTCACCAACACATCGGGCAACGAGCGCACCTTCATGCGCAACGGCCATCACGACATCACCTGGATCGCGAACAGCACCGGGCTCCCGGTGCGCACCATCCGCTACGACCCCCATGGCGGGGTCATCGGCCAGGCGGGCTCGGGCTCCTCGGCCCTGTTCCGCTTCCAGAGCTCCTGGCGTGACCCCGCCACGGGCATGTCCTGGGTCATCACCCGCTGGTATGCCCCCGACATGGGCAGGTTCATCAGCGAGGACTCCCTCCTGGGGGAGCCACGCAACCCGGACTCGCGGCACCGCTATGCCTATGCCGAGGGGGACCCGGTGGATGGCTGGGATCCGGACGGGAGAGCGAGTGTCTATCCCTCCTTCTCGAACTCAAGGGCGCGGCTCATGAGCGGTGGTAGTGGCGCCGTTCAACTCGTATCCAACACCACCAACAACCTATGGATGCGCACCAAGGGGTCTACGCTATTGCCGCGATCAAAGTCGGATTGGTGGGCGGCCTTGGATTCCGCCACCTTCCGATGGACTGGTCCACACCAACAGGGTCTTAGGATGACTGTCACGCTGACGGCAGACATAGAGTGGCAGTCTGGCCACCAGGCTGCAGTGTCTAAGGCTGACCACAAGGTTGCTGTGCGCATGGTACTGCTGGGAGATGACAGCGGACAAATCGGTCAAGCGCTCTTGCGATCTGATAGTCAGAAATGCTGGTCAGTCGTAAACTCATTTGTCTGCGACCCACCTGATCCGGAATTTGACGTATCTCAATCGGCAGTGACGTTCAGTGTCACATTTGCCGCAAATGAGATACACCGAAACGAAAAGGTCCGACTGAGAATAAAGGCAAGGGCTTTGGCCGCTACCAGTGGACCGAGCGCGGTGTCCACGCGCATCGTAGTTGCGAATGTGCGTGCAAGATTGTCGTGGTAGCCGCAAACTCGCGCGCCTACGTTTGATTTGAACGAGATTACGAGCGCGCACGCGAGTCGCAGACTTCAACGGAAGGGAAGATTTGGGTGATTGGAGATATAGTCTGGCCAGCCTTGACATTGGCAATCGCTATCTGCTTGAGTGTGCTCCCTTTGCTGGCTCTGTACTGGACCGTCCGGTTGGCAATCAGACATGAAGTGAATCGTATGAGGGTATTCAACTCAAGAAGCGTAGCGGATTTGTACGAACATTCCGAGACTGCTGATGGCAACTGAAGGTTGGTGTGAATCGGCTCCGCCAGCTCGGCCGCGTCATCGACCACGACTCACCGGTCGCATCGACCGGTGAGTCGACCACGCCTGGGACGCGGTGCTGGACCGGACCGTGTCACCACACCTACCGCATCACGGCCTCACTGGACCGGTTCTGAATTCCCCGGCGGCGCGCCGATAGGTGGACGACCTCATCGGCGTGGCCCACCCATCACGGCCACCGTTGGACCTGGCGCCTCGGCTGAGGCCAACACGCGGTTCGCCGTGCGACGAGCACATGTGCGATGGAAGGACTGGCAGATGATGAACGTCTCCCATGCGGCGAGATATCCATCGCGGGCTCTCGCCATCCTCATCGTGGTGGTGGTCGCCGCGGGGTGCCAGCTCGTTGGGCGTCGTGGCCATGAGATCATCTACGGTTCCGGAGGTGCATCGGGAATCACATTCCGGGACGGTCCGAAAGGGGAGGATGTCCCGGTCTCCATCCCACTGTCGCCGCTGTCCTATGGTGACCCCACGAGGAATGACCGCTTCTTGCTCTTCCGCGATGGGAGCCAGGACGCCGACTGGGAGATCCAGATCAACGACTTCTTCGGCGAGGAACCGGGCACCGTCTCCATCGAGACACCATCTGGGTGGATGGGCATGGGCACCATCGGTGTCGACTGCTCGCTCTCACAGACCGAGACGATGACGAGCGAGCTATCCGGGCGGGTCGAGTGCGAGGCCATGCCTACTGCAGATGAATCCAGGCTTCCGGATGCTGCTGCCCTGGCCTTCGACTTCGTGGCACGTCCCTGACGCTGGCAGTGGATGCTCTACTCCGCCGACGGTCGTCGCCGACTCGGTGACCGTCACCTACACCTATGATGCCAACGGCAACATGCTGACCGCCTCGGGACCGACCGGCACCATCACCACCGCCTACGACCGGCTCGACCGGCCCACCTCGGTCGTGCCCGACGACGGCTCGACCACGACCACCACCACCTACGGCCTGACGAGCGGCAGCATCACCACCGTGTGCGCCGCCATCACGTACACCCGCAACCGGGCCGGGCTCGTGCGCACGGAGTCCTCGGACATCCGCGCCACGGGCATCACCGACCCCGCCAACGGCACGGCTGCCTTCGCCTACGACCAGATGGGTCGTCTCGTGGGCTACGACTCCCCGGTCGCATCGAGCGGCGACCTCGACTACGCCTGGGACACGGTGCTCGACCGGACCGGCGTGACCACCGACCCGTCGGGCACCCCCTCCACGGTCACCACCACCTTCGACGCCGCGGACCGACCCACGTCGGACACCGCGGGTGGCAGCTACGCCCATGACGCGCAGGGTCGCATGACCGCACGCCCGGGCCACACGATGGAGTGGGACTCGCTCGGGGAGTGATCGATGCGCTCCGACGCATCGCGCCCGAGGGCTGGGAGATCGACCTGGAGACGTTCGGCTTCGGCTGCCCCTTCTGTGCCGGGACCATGACCGCTCGCTCCGAGTCGCTCGCCGTGCTCCGTCCCGATCTCGCCGAGCAGTGGCACCCCACGAAGAACCGCAAGGGACCCGGGGAGGTCACCTGGTCATCGGGCTACGAGGCGACCCGGCAGTGCCCGACGGTCAAGAGCCACATCTGGCTCGCCCGCGTCAGCGATCGCACCGACGTCGGGACCGGATGTCCCGCGTGTGCGATCGAGGCAGGCAAGGGCGGACGAAGGCGCACGAGGAACCCCGTGGATACCAAGAAGACACCCCTTATCGGGACTTGTCGGGATGGGTAAATGGACGTACAGTAAGTCGAGTTACCCATCCTGCGGTTCGTGAGATGAGACTTGGCATCCTCTTCGATCGCGACCGGGAGTGGGCGCAGCTGGAGACCTTCATCGGCAGCTGCTCGCCCCAGGTGCGCCTGCCATACAGCGGGCCACCTGACACACCATGGACTACTGCCGCGTAGCCTAACGGCGCGCAGCATAGGCTACCGCGATCAATGCCGGGCGGTCGTTCTCTGGTGTGTGGTCCGCAGCGCGACCCCACCCATGGTCAGCTGGCGGCGGCGAGTCCGTTCGCGGGCAGCCGCTCGAGCAGGATCACGGGGATGACACGATCGCCCGCCTGGGCCTCGTACTCCGTGAACGACGCGTGCACCTCGGCATGCTGGTCATAGATCCGGCGCCGCTCGGACTCGTCCGCCACCACGGTCGCGCGTGCCTGCCAGGTCTCACCGGCCGCCTCGACGGTCACGACGGGGTCCTTGAGGATGTTCAGGTACCACGCCGGGTGTGTGGGTGAGCCACCCTTGGAGGCGATGACCACGACCGCGTCGCCCTCGTGGGAATAGGCGAGCGGCGTGGTGCGCGACTCACCGGACCGTGCGCCGACGGTGGTCAGGAGCAGCACGGGGCGCCCGGCGAAATACCCTCTCGTGATGGAGCCGTCACCGGTCCGCACCTGCGTGTAGAGATCCCGCTCCATCGCTTCCCAGTCACCGGCCATCCGTGTCGCTCCCCGTCGAGGTGTCGCGTGCGCCATCGTGGCGTCGTCGTCGAGGGGTGGAGCGTACACCGTAAGTGCCGCCGGGTGGGGAAGCCGCCGCGTCGAGGCGGCTCACGGTGTCACGGTATCGTCCCGACGGCGCGGAACGTGGGCGACGGGTATCCTGCCGCCTGGTGCGGGACGCGGGAGGAGGCGGCCCGCGTCGTCCTGCCCGACCACGAGGCCCCGCCTTCCCGTGTCACCCATCCGGCCCTGATGCGTCTTCAGGCCATGACCCATCGTCCCGCCCACGCTCGACGGTCGACCACCCTGCTGGCGACGCTCGCCCTCATCGGGTGCCTGGTCATCCCGGCCGGTCCGGCGGGCGCTGCGGCTCCCGGCGTCGACCAGCCGGCCGCGGGTGGTGACCCGGTCATCGAGGCGTGTCCGCGCGAGACCGCGACCATCGACCGCTCCCTCCAGCGGACGACCCTCAACTCCGTGGTCAGCGCAGGGAAGGACGCATGGGCCGTGGGTATGCGCTCCTTCGGCGAGGAAGATCGCGCGATCGTCGGGATGCGTTGGGACGGCGCCGCCTGGAGCGAGGTGCCCGTCGGTGGTCGGGGCGGCGAGCAGGCCCTGTTCGCGGTCGACCGCGGCTCCGATCGACGCCTCTGGGCGGCCGGATATCGGACGGAGATGACGCTCTATCGGCCCCAGATCATGCGCTGGTCGGGCACGCGATGGCGCCGGGTCGACCTCGGCGACGTCGGCCGTCGGGTGGGTGTCCTGACCGGTATCGACGCCCGGACGCCGAAGGAGATCTGGGCGGTCGGGTACCACAGCACGACGGGCGGACAGCGGCCGTTGGTGGTGCGTGGCTCGCCCTCGACGGGCTGGGCGTCCAAGGACCCGCCGCTGCCCGCCGGTACCACGGGGGCCCTCATGGACATCTCGGCGGAGGCGGCAGGGGGCGTCTGGGCCGTCGGCTGGACCAGCTCGGGCGGCCGGCCTCGACCGTACGTCCTCCGGCGCTCCAGGGCTGGCTGGGTCCACATGGCCATCACGGGACCCGCGGGCCGCGAGGGCGCCCTGACCTCGGTCGTCATCCAGCGCACCGGCCGGGTGTGGGCCGTCGGCTACCGGGTCATCGATGGTCGGTACGTGCCCCTGGTCCTGCTCCGCTCCGGCAACCGGTGGGTGCCCCAGGACCTGCCCGATGTCAGCAGCGACATCGCGGTGCTGCGTGCCGTCGAGCTCGACGCCGATGGACGACCCATCGCCGTGGGGACGCGCTGGGACGCCGAGATGGGTGCGTGGCGCGGGTTCATCCTCGGCCGTACGGGCGATGGCTGGCGGATCGTGGAGGCACCGCTCGTGGGTGGTGGCAGCGACCTCCGGGACATCGCCGCGAGCCCGGGAGGCGTGACGTGGGCCGTCGGCGCGAATGCCCGCCGCTCGCTGGCCTTCCAGGTCTGCGGAGCCTCGACGCCCGATGACACCCAGGACGACCCGGGCGACGGCCCGCCGCCCCCGGTGAGCACGAGCGCTCCCCAGGCGCCTGACATCACCCCATCCCCGGCTCCGTCCGGTGTGCCTGCCATCACCCCGTCCCCCGCTCCGTCCCGTGTGCCTGACGCGACCCCCGGACCGTCCGGTGTGCCTGACGCGACCCCCGGACCTTCGAGCGCACCGGCGACACCCATCCCATCGCCTGTCACGATCACGCAGCGACGTGGCGGCATCGAGGTCGTCGCCCGCGACGTGGCGCGCGAGGTGGGGCTCGCGCTCACGACCATCACCTATGGCGCCATCCGAACCGACTATGACGGCGACGGCTGGCCGGACCTGTTCATCGGGCGTCACGCCAACCCGGCCCTGCTGGTGCGCAACACCGGGGGCGCCTTCGAGCCCGCGCCCGGCGTGGAGATCGTTCGGCGGGATCGGCACGGGTGCTCGGCGGGTGACGCCAACGGTGATGGCCGGGTCGACTTCTACTGTGCCATCGGCGCGGTCCATGGCGCGAACCTCAAGGCCAATGAGCTGCTCATCCAGCAGCCCGACGGCACATTCCTCGATCGGGCGATCGAGATGCGCGCCGCCGATCCTGTCGGGCGGGGCCGGATGGGGGCCTTCCTCGATCTCGACCACGACGCGTACGCGGACCTGTTCGTCGCGGATCGACCAGACCGGACGGACGGCCTGCCGTCACGCCACCGGGTCCTCGCGAACCCGACGGGCGAGCACTACGAGGCTCGCAGCGTCTCGGGCTTCGACGCGGGACTGGGCGCGGATTGCATCCATGCCGCCGATCTCGACCGCGACGGCTGGCAGGACATCCTGCTGTGTGCCCGGGCCAAGGGACGCCCGGATGGATACGGTGTGCACATCCTTCGCAATGTGAAGGGTCGGCTCGTGGACGTGACCGCCGGCTCGGGCATCGGCCGCATGGACGCCCTCGACGCGATCGTCGCGGACATGGACGGGGACGGCCGGCCCGATATCGTGGAGGTCGGCCCGTGGGAGCTGCGGGTCCATCTCCGACGGGGTGACCACTACGTCCTGGGGTACCAGCGCAACCTCTCAGGCGGCGCCGCCGTGGCCGCGGGTGACATCGACGCGGACGGGGACCTGGACCTGTACGTCGCGCTGGGGGCCCGGACCAGGCAGCGTGACGACCTGATGCTCGTCAACCGTGGCGATGGTCGACGCTATGGCACGCTGTCCATCCCCCAGGTGCGCACCGGCTCCGCCGAATCGGTCACGGCCATCGACCACGACCGGAACGGCCTCATGGACTTCCTGGTGCTGAACGGTCGCGGGTCGCTCTACCCGGGGCCGGTGCAGCTCATCGCGTTCTATCCGCGGTCACGCGGAGCGGGTCGCCACTGACGGCCGGGTGAGGGCCTGCCCCGTCCCACCCTGGGCGATGCTCGTTCAGCGTCCCTTCGTCGTGCGGCTGGTCGTGGGCGACGAGCCGCGGCGGCGGCCCAGGAGGGTCCCCCCGAACACGGCCACCGGGATCAGCGCGGCGAGCACCAGGAGCCGTGGCACACGGCCGAAGATCAGACCCGTGACCGCGCCCGCGGCGAACGCGGTGCCCAGCAGCAGCTGATCGTTGGACGCCTTCTGGACCTGCTCGTACGCGATGCCCGCGGTCGTCCGCGAGGCGTCGATCACTTGCGGAGCGCGAGCCTGCATGGTGGCGGCGGCTGTGCCCGCGACATCCGCGACCACCTCACCCGCACGCTGTGCCGCGGCACCCGCACGCGTGGCCGCATCACCCGCGGCCTGGCTGAGGGTGTCCACCGCGCCAGACGCGGCGCTGGCCACCTCGTCGGTCGTCTCCTCGGCCGCATCCTTGGCGGTCTCGTCGGTCGTCTCGTCGGCCGCATCCTTGGCGGTCGTGGATCGCTCATCGGTGCTCATGTGGGGTCTCCCTTCCCGGCGCTCCGGTCGTGTGTGGTGCGTGTCCGGTCGTATCCGTCGAGGACGCGACGATAGACCTCCACGTAGCCCTCTGCCATCCGCGTGGCCGAGAAGCGGTCCAGGACGGAGGCGCGGATGGCCGCGCGGTCGAGGCGTGCCACGTCCGGGACGTGGAACGCCAGTCGCTGGGCATCATCGCCGAAGAACCCGTCGACGCCCTCCCGCACGATCTCCGGGAGCGCCCCGACACGACGCGTGAGCACCGGCGTGCCACACGCCATCGACTCGATGGCCACGAGGCCGAAGGGCTCCGGCCAGTTGCCGGGCATGAGCGTCGCATAGCTCTCGGCGAGCAGCCGGTCCCGCTCGTCGCTGGTCAGCTCACCCAGATGGTCCACGTCAGCCGTGCGCATGGCCGGTCGGACGACGCGCTCGTAGTAGTCCACCTCCGCGGGCTGCGCGCCCACCTTGGCCGCGATGCGCAGACGCCGGCCGCTCAGCCGGGCGACCTCGATGGCCTCGATGATGCCCTTCTCCGGCACCAGGCGGCCCACGAAGCACAGGTCGTCGCCCGGTCGCTCGAGGGTCGGCGAGCCCGTCAGGTCGAGACCGTTGTGGACGATGCCTGCCCAGGCGGCGGAGGGATGGGTGGATGCCTGGTCCGCGCTGATCGCCACGTGGTGGCAGCGGGATGCCGCGAGCAGCTCGCGCGAGGCCGGCAGGTCCACCCGTCCGTGGAACGTCACCACGACGGGGGGTCGGGCGAGATGGCCGAGCGGGATGGCCGACCAGTCGACGTGCGCGTGCAGCAGGTCGAGGTCGTCGAGCGCATCGAGCGTCCGGACCTGCGTGAGCGCCATCCAGGGGATGGCCGCGGCCCCCGTCGCGCCCGTCTCGCGGATGGGTGCCGTGACCGTGGGCACGAGCCGCCCGGGTGTCTCCGAGTCGGCGGACGCGAACAGCGTCACGTCGTGGCCCATGCGATCGAGCTCCACGGCGAGCGCATGGACGATGCGCTCCGTGCCGCCGTAGGCCACGGGTGGCACACGCTCGAACGGTGGTGCCACGAGCCCGATCCGCAACGGCCGGCCGGCCGCGCCTCCCGGCGGCCCTGGGGCCTCCTTCGCATGTGGGCTCATGTCGGCGTGGCGCCCTCGGTCGCAGGCGCCAGTCCATCCACGTCGAGCAGATAGCCGATGCCCTGGAAGGTCCTGATGCGCCCCGGATCGCCGGGCTCCGCGCCCAGCTTCCGACGCACCCGGCTCACCCAGACCCGGAGGTACTGGAGGTCGTCTCGATACTCCGGGCCCCAGACCTTGGTCAGCAGCTCCGTGTGGAGCACCACCTTGCCCGCGTTCGCAGCGAGATGCTGGAGGAGCAGCCACTCGGTGCGCGACAGCTGGACCAGCTGCCCGTCACGGGTCACCATCCGCCGCTCGAGGTCGATCTCCACGTCATCGAAGGCGACGACGCCCGAACCGGGTGCCGCCCCGGACGCACGCCGCACGACGGCCCGCACGCGTGCCGCGAGCTCGTCGGGATGGAATGGCTTGGCGACATAGTCATCGGCGCCGAGGTCGAGACCCTTGGCCTTGTCGGCGGTCGAGCCCTTGGCGGTCAGCAGGATGACCGGCACCGGACGGGAGGTGCGCAGCTGGCGCATCACCTCGATGCCGTCCAGGTCGGGCATCACGATGTCCAGGAGGACCACATCCGGGCGGTACTCCTCGGCCTTGCGCAGCGCTTCCTCACCGCTGGACGCGGTGATGACCCGGAACCCTTCCTCGCTGAGCGCGATGGAGACGAGCTTGGTGATGCGTGGCTCGTCGTCGGCGACGAGGACCAGTGGCTGTGTCGACATGCGTCCCTCCAGGCCGCCCATGCGCGGACGTCCCACCGGAGAGCATGACCTACCCGGGGCCGGGTCGGTGGCTCATGGCACCCCGACGGATGTTGCGATCCCGTTGCGATCGGGGACACACCCACCCAGGAGCCCTCCGGGTGCGTCAGGGAGCCTCGCCAGACACCCGGTCGACGTGGTCATCGTCATACGCGGGCAGCCAGAACCCGAACTCGCTGCCACCGTCCGAGCGGTCACGACCCCAGATGCGGCCACCCATCGCCTCGATGAGCCGTTGGCAGACGAACAGGCCGATGCCCGCACCCGCCGCGGTCGTGGCCGTCGCCGGCGCCCGATAGAACGGCGTGAACAGGTCCTGGGCGGGCACACCGCCGAGCCCGGGCCCGCGATCCCGCACATGGACGCTGACACCGTCACCGTCACCGTCGACCGCGACGTCCACCAGCTCGCCCGACGGCGCGTACTTCGCCGCGTTGGAGAGCAGGTTGCGAACGATCTGCTGGATGCTCGTGTCGTCGCCGGTCACCGCCGGAAGGCCGACCCCGGTCGTCACCGCGAAGCGCACCTGGGGCCAGCGTCGTCGCTCCGACTCCACGACCATGGGCACGAGACGCTGGAGCAGGCTGGGCTCTCGGACGAGCTCCAGCCCTTCGTCGAAGCGGGCCAGCACCAGCAGGTCCTCGGTGAGCCGGAACAGCCGATCCGCCTCCGCCACGATGTCACCCAGGATCTCCTGGCGGGTCTCCGGGTCGAGCCGATCGCCGCGGTTGCCGAGCACCATGGCTCCCGCGTAGATGCTCGTGACCGGCGTCCGCACCTCGTGCGACAGCAGACCCACGAATGCCTCCCGGAGCCCCTGGCCCTGCCGGAACGCGGTCACGTCCCGCAGCATCAGCACCCCACCCGGCGTCCCATGGGGGTGCTCCCCGGAGGGCGTGGCCAAGGGGTAGCCGGCCACCTCGAGCCAGCGCAGGGCAGGGACGCCCACCGGGTACTCCGCGGGCGGGAAGCCGCTGGCGACCGACGGGCGTGCG
>CAZYTQ010000053.1:14152-21762 GCA_964650135.1 uncultured Anaerolineaceae bacterium
CCACGTTCAGCAGGGCCCAGAGCGCATCCTCCGTGGCCACCGGAGCACCCAGCATCCGGAGAGCGGCCTCGTTGAGGGCGCTGACCCGGCCGTCCCCGTCCACGCGCACGATGCCCTCCCCGATCGCTGCCAGCAACGAGCGCATCTCCGCGGCACGCACACGCTCCTGGGCCGCCAGGTCGCGCAGCTCACCATGCAGTCGGGTGTTCTCGATGGCCTTGGCAGCGCGCTGTGCCAGGACCTCGCCCAGCGCCACGTCCCCGGGTCCGAACCGGCGCGCCAGGCTCACGAAGGTCATGCTCCCCTGGACCTGCCCCCGGAACAGGAGCGGGATGATGAGGACATGCTGGGCACCCATCTGCCCGATGGCCTGGCGGTGGACCTCGTCGCGTGCGATGCGCTCGCGGAGCTCGTCGTCCATGTCCAGCACCTGGCTCCGACCGGTGCGCATGACCTCCGCGACCGGGGAAGGGCCGGCGGGGTCGACCGGTCGCGACCGGAGGACGTCCGCGATCGCGTCCCGACCCGCACCCGCCGCGGCGACATAGCGGCGGACACCGTCAGGCCCGGCCACGTCCACGATGCAGTAGTCGCCCATGTCCGGGATGGCCGTCCGAGCGAGTCCGGCCAAGGTCTCGTCCGGGTCCAGGCTCGCGCCCAGGATCTGGCCCGCCGAGACCAGGACGTCGAGGCGTCGTCGGGCGGCAGCAGCCTCGGCCTGGGCGACGCGGGTCCGTTCCGCGGCCTCGGTGCGCTCGAGGGCGAGCCCGGCGTGCATCGTGACGTCCCGCAGGAAGACCCGCGTGGCGGCGTCGAGGGTCGCGGCGGCGTCCAGCTCCCACGCGATCGCGCCGGTCGGCTGACCCGGCCGGCCGAGCGGCAGGATCGCCAGCTGCGTCGCCGGATACGCCGGCTCCAGCACCCCGAACGACGGGCGCCCGGTGCTGAGGACCGCAGCCACCGGCTCCGGCGCCGCGTCGCCCACGCACAGATCGCTCAGCCGGGAGTCGTGACCGGTCTGGCTGGCCGCGCTGACGATGGGCGCGCCGAGCGGGTCGAGGGTCGCCACGATGAGCTCGTGGGCGTCGACCGATGTACGGCCCCGATCCACGAGCACCCGCAGGACCGCATCGGGCGTGGCCGCCCGCGCCAAGGCGCCGACGAGCACCTGGAGCGCCCGCTGGCCGCGGCGCTCCTGCAGGCGTGGACGTGGATGGGGTGTGACGGAGCGACCCGTCACCGGCGCGGCGAACGAGCCTGGATGATCATCCGGCCAGTATCACCGCCCGGGGCGACACCGCGGCATCACGATCCCATGACGATCGGGGCGACAGCGCGGCGGGCAGCGGGCGGCGTCGGCCGCGGAGCGCGGTCACCGCGTCGGCCGCGGAGCCCGGCGGCGGACACCGCGGCGAAACCCGCCGATCAGTCCCCGACGCGCAGCACGACCACCCGTCGCATCGGCTCGTCGCCGATGGACTGGGTGGAGACACCCGGCACATCACGGAGCGCGAGGTGGATCCAGCGTCGCTCGAGGGCCGGCATGGGCTCCAGCTGGAGCATGGTGCCGCTCTCGATGACCCGGTCGGCGGCCCGGCGCGCGATCTCGCCCAGCTGTCGCTCGCGTCGGCCTCGATAGTCCTCGACGTCCACCAACACGCGGGTCCAGGCGCCCATGCGCCGGGACAGCATCAGGTTGACCAGGTGCTGGAGCGCCGAGAGCCGCTCGCCCTTGCGCCCGATGAGCGCTCCGAGCGCCTCGCGCTCGGTGTCGTCCACACCGGCCACGTCGATCTTGGCCGTGTCGCCGCTGCCGACGCTCACCGTGGCGCGATAGCCCATGAGCGTCACGAGCTGCTCCACGATCTCCTTGCCCGCGGCGAGCGCCTCGGGGCTGGCTTCGGCAGCCTGGATCTCCTCGCGCTCGGTCGTCAGCGACGCTCGAGCGCTGACGACCTCGTCCGCCTCGCGCTGGGACAGGCCGGTCCCTCGCCGATCGTCGCGCGGCCGGTCGGGGCGGGGCCGCGCGTCAGGGCGGGGGCGCGCGCCATCGCGGCTGCGGCGGCCATCCCGGGGGGGCTGGTCGGGCCGAGGCGTGCGCAGTGGCACGGACACGTTGGAGCCCATGGGCGCGTCGGGCTCATCGGGACGCGCCACGGGCGGCGTGTCATCAGCAGGAGGCGCCGCGGCAGGCGCCACATCACGAGGGGCATCGGCGGCCGATGCCACATCACGAGGTGGATCGGCGGCCGGTGCCACATCACGAGGGGGATCGGCGGCCGGTGCCACATCACGAGGGGGATCGTTGCGCGGGCCCCGGTCGTCCCGTGGCGGACGCGGGGGCGGCACGGGCAGCGGCTCCGCGGCCGCGGCCTCCCGACGAGGCGTGGCGCCGCCCAGCGAGGATCGCGCGGCAGCGATGATCCGGGCGGGCTCGGCGCCCATGCCGAGGACGCCCCGACTGCCGGGCGTCAGGATCTCGAAGTCGAGGTCCTGGAGGCTCGAGACGCCCAGCGTCTCGCGTGCGGCTCGGATGGCCTCCTCGACCGTCCGACCCGTGAACTCCTGGTAATCGCTCATCGGCGTCTCCCTCGCCGGCTGCTTCGCTTGGCCGGCCTGATGGTGCCTGCCGCGCTGTCGGTCGCGCTCTTGCGAGCGGTCGTCGACGGGGAACCTGCGGACGAGCCGGAGCCCGGAGCAGGCGCATCGGGGCGCGGTGTGGGTGGCGGGACTGGGAACCTCGGCTGGTGGTTCACGGCGAACCCGGGGGTCCACCCGAAGAGCGGGAACAACCCGCCCCAGCCATTGATGAGGTACTGCTGGACGATGGAGAAGATGGTGGTCGTGATCCAGTAGATGAACAGGCCGGCCGGCAGGAACCAGCCGTAGATGAGCGAGAACAGCGGCAGGATCAGGAAGATGCGCTGCTGGCTGCGCTGCTGCGGGTCATCGGTGGGCGTCGTCATCATGCGCGTCTGGACCAGCTGGAGCGCCGCCGAGGCGAGCGCCAGGAGCGACAGCCCGAACAGGCCCGGCAGGACCATGATGAAGATCTCGGGCATGTTCGCGGGCAGGCCGCCCGGATAGAACTCGAGACCGTTGCTGGTGATCTGGGGCAGCCATGCGAGCCACGGCACGTGCGGGTCGATGCAGGGTGCCAGCGGGTTCGTGGGGTCGTAGCAGGTGACGTTGATGACCTCGTTGCCGAACACCGTCAGCATGGAGCTGATGTCGGGCGCGGAGAGGCCCTGGCTGAACACCTGGTACATGGGCAGCAGCAGCAGCATCTGGAGCAGTGCCGGCAGACAGCCTGCCGCGGGGTTCACGCCGCGCTCCTTGTAGAGCTTCATCTGCTCTTCCGAGATCTTGGCGCGATTGCCCTTGTACTTGAGCTGTATGGCGCGCATCTCGGGCTGGATCATCTGCATCCGGCGCTGGGACACGATCTGCTTCCGGAACAGGGGCACCAGCAGCAGCCGGATGACGATGGTCAGCGCGATGATCGCGAGACCGATGTCATGGAACAGGTTGTAGAAGAACGCGAGGCCCATGAACAGGACCTGGAACACGGGCGTGAACGCCCAGGCGAGGAGGCTGAAGGGGTCCGCCCCGAACTGGGCCGGGCACAGGTTCGGGTGGGGCGTGATGACCGGGCTGGGTGTGGGGGCCGGGGTCTCTCCCGGCAGCAGGCTCTGTGGCGGCGCGGTCGGCGGCGGCGTCGGGTTGGGGCAGGGCGCCACGGACGACGAGGGTGCCGGGCTGCTGCCGACGACCGCGGTCACCGAGGCAGCCGGTGAGACCCCCGCCGAGGGCGTCGGCTGGACGGTGGGCTCGGGGGTGGTGATGACCGGGCTGGGTGCCGCGGTCGGGGGCGCGGCCGTGGGCGCGGCGATGGTCGGCGGGGCGGGCGTGATGGGTGCCGTCGTCGCCGGGAGGCTCGACGGGCTCGCCATCGAGGGTGACTGGGCGATGCTCGGCAGTGACAGCAGCAGGATCGCGAGGATCGCGAGGACGAACGCCAGCGGCCACGCTCGCGATCGTGCCTGCCGGGACCGGGAAGACTGCATGCTCACCTGCTCAACGCACCGGGTCGTAGCCGCCGGGATGCCACGGGCCGCACCGGGCGATCCGACGCGCGCCCATCCAGCTGCCCCGGATGAGCCCGTATCGCTCGATGGCCTGCTCCGTGTAGCGCGAGCAGCTCGGCTCGAACCGGCAGGGTGACGGGAGCCACGCGAACAGCACGCGATACAGGTGGATGAGTCCGATGCCCAACCGCTTCACCCTCTGTCCGTCCCCCGTGCCGTGCTCGTGTCCAGCAACCGCACCAGACCCTCCCGCAACTCCGCGTACCCTGCCTCGGCGCTCGCCGGTCGACAGATGACCAGGATGTCCCATCCACCACCCTCCGGATGGGTCCAGGCCCGCAGGATCTCGCGCACCCGCCGCCGCACCTTGTTGCGGACGACGGCCGACCCCACGTTGCGACCGGTGGAGATCGCGAACCGGTCCCCGCTCAGACCATTCGCCCGGCTACGGACCGAGCACCATCGATGGTGTCGGGTACGACCGGAGCGCTGGAGCGCGTCAAGGTCACGCTTCGTGCGCAGCATCTCCAGCCGTCCGCCCGGCGCCATGGCCAGCCGGGCGCAGTCAGGCGCTGAGCTTTCGCCGACCCTTGGCGCGGCGGGCCGCGAGCACGCGTCGACCACCCTGGGTCTTCATGCGCGCGCGGAACCCGTGCTCCTTGGCACGATGTCGCTTCTTGGGCTGGTACGTTCGCTTCGTCATGGGTGGGCCTGAGGGCTCCTGTGAGGGCGGGGCTCGATGGACGGGGTGACCCCACCGAAGATGGGGGGCTCCGCAGACCGTGCACGGGTAGGATGCCAACCGGTCATGCGCGGCGCCTCCGCGTCGGCGGATGATATACCACGATCCCGGAGGTCGCGTGAGCACACGACGGTCCCTGCTGCCGGCCGGCAGCGCCACCATCGAGGACTTCGAGCGGCTGGATCTGCGTGTCGGACGTGTCGTCGCGGCGCGGGCGTTCCCGGAGGCTCGTCGTCCGGCCTACCAGCTGGACATCGACCTGGGTCCCCTCGGGATGCGCCGTTCGTCGGCCCAGCTGCCCGGGACCTACCCCGATCCATCGTTGCTCGTGGGTCGCCTGGTGGTGTGCGTGGCCAATCTGCCGCCGCGGCGGATCGCCGGCTTCGAGAGCCAGGTGCTCGTGCTCGGCGCGCTCCCCGAGGACGGCCGGATCCCCCTCCTCGGGGTGGACCCCGGGGCCGCGCCGGGTGATCCGGTCGGCTGACCGCGCAGGGGTCGGGCGACCCGGCAGGGCCGCACAAGATACCCCCTGGGAGTATCCGGGATGGCGGATGCGGGAAGACCCGCCGAGGGCTAACGTATGCCGCCCGGGACGCCAAGAGGGACGCCCGGGACCGAGCCGGAGCCCACCGGCCGGGCCGTCGCTGGCCTGGTGTGTGGTGTGCTCCGCGGAGGTACCAAGCCGCCCTCGTGTCCGGGTCCCCGACCCGCGTCACGAGCCGTGCGGAGGGACGGCGGATGGGAGCGACGACGGCTATCGATGGATGCCAAGCAAGTCTGGCGGGCAGCCCTCGGTGAGCTGCAGGTGTCGCTCTCGCCGGCGAACTTCGAGACCTGGCTGAAGGACACGGCGCTGGTCGCCGTGGACGACACGCTGTTCCGGGTGGCCGTGCCGAGCGGGTTCGCGAAGGACTGGCTGGAGAGCCGGTACCGCTCGCTCATCAGCCAGACCCTGGCGCGCGTGGTGGGCTATTCCGTGACGCTCGAGTTCGAGGTGCGCGAGGTCGCGCCGTCCGAACGAGCGGACAGCGAGGATGAGCCGACGGAGGCGGCCCCGGAGACCAGGCGTGGCGGGCAGCAGGTGCGCCTCGAGGTCGGCCGCGTGGGTGGACCCGAAGGCGGGTCGGTCAGCCTCAATCCGCGCTACACCTTCCGCAACTTCATCGTGGGCTCGGCCAACCGCCTCGCCCATGCGGCGAGCCTGTCGGTCGCCGAACGACCCGGGCACGCCTACAACCCCCTGTTCCTGTACGGCGGAGTGGGCCTCGGCAAGACCCACCTGATGCACGCCATCGGCAATGCGGTCATCGCCCGCTTCCCGCGCAAGCGGGTCGTGTACGTGACGAGCGAGAAGTTCACCAACGACTTCATCACGTGCGTCCAGCAGGGCCGCTTCGATGACTTCCGCAACCGCTACCGGCGCATCGACCTGCTGCTCATCGATGACATCCAGTTCATCGCGGACAAGGAGCGGACCCAGGAGGAGTTCTTCCACACCTTCAACGCGATCCACGACGAGGGCAAGCAGATCGTGCTCTCGTCCGACCGGCCGCCGCGCCAGATCGCGACCCTCGAGGAACGACTGCGGAGCCGCTTCGAGTGGGGCCTCATCGCGGACCTGACCGCCCCCGACCTGGAGACCCGCATCGCCATCCTGCGCGCCAAGGCGGAGGAGCAGTCGGTGCCCATCAGCTCCCAGGCGCTGGAGTTCATCGCGCGCAAGGTGGCCTCGAACATCCGGGAGCTGGAGGGCGCGCTCAACCGGATCGTGGCCTACGCGAGCATGCAGGGCATGCCCATCAGCGCCGACCTCGCCCAGGCCGTGCTCTCCAACGTGCTCTACAACCCGCGCAAGAAGGCGGTCACGCCGGAGCGGATCGCACAGGCGGTCTCGGAGTACTACGGGGTGGACATGGAGGCGCTCAAGGGCCAGAAGCGCGAGCGGGCCATCGTGGTGCCCCGCCAGATCGCGATGTATCTCATGCGCGCCGAGACGGAGGCCTCGCTGCTGCGCATCGGCGCGGAGCTGGGCGGCCGGGACCACTCCACGGTCCTCCATGCCTGCGACAAGATCGACCGGGAGATGCAGGACAACGAGGATCTGCGGCGAGAGCTGGCCGCGGTCCGGGAGCTCATCTACACGGAGTAGGTGCCCATGGATGACGTCCGTCGCGAGCACCGCATCGAGCTCGACTTCGCGATCACGTTCCGCAATGGCGGCGGCCTCCAGGGCCAGGGCTTCCGGCTGGACATCCCCGATGAGGACATCAGCGATCCGGACGCGGCTGCGCTGCTGGTGCGGGAGCTGGGCCTGCTCATGGTCGAGGAGGTGCGGCTGCTCCACCGGCGGATCCTCGTCGAGCCGCATCGGCGACGCAGCGGGCGCGGCGGTGGACCGTCCGCGGAGGGTGATGCCCACCTGCTGGTGGAGCTGTCGCATGTCGTGCGCGACGGCCTCGTGACCTATCCCGGGCTGCCGGCACCCGTCATCACGGACCATCTGACCCGCGAGGCGAGCCGCGCCCACTACGCCCCGGGGACGGAGTTCCACATCGGGCGTATCCAGATGGTCGCGAACACCGGCACCTACGTGGACGCGCCTGCGCACCGATACGCTGACGGTGCCGATCTGGCCGGGCTGCCGCTCGAGCGTCTCGTCGACCTGCCGGGGGTGGTGGTCGACGTGCGGGGCTCGAGCGACCGGGCGATCGGTGCCGAGGCCTTCCTGGCGTATCCCGTCGCTGGTCGCGCGGTCCTGGTGCTGACCGGCTGGTCGCGTC
>CAZYTQ010000054.1:0-21387 GCA_964650135.1 uncultured Anaerolineaceae bacterium
TCGGCGCTTCGCGTGCTCGCTCACGCGCCGGACTCAAGCTCGCGCCTGGGGCGCCCGTCCACCACGTGGATGGATCTTGCGCCACGTGGATGACGCTGCCCAGCGCATGCCCGAATGGCGCGATGGAGGGCGGTTCCGGGCGGGCCTGAGTGGCTCCCACGGTCGTGTCGGCCTGTCCAGGGCCCTTCAGCGCCTGCAACGCCCCGATCCCGGGCTCAGGGCGGCCATCTCTGACGGGTGAGGGGTCGATCCGGTCGGATCGCGTGGTCATGATCGGCGAAGGTGGTCGCGGTCATCCATCTCGTGCAAGTCCTTTCCACCACGTGGAGGCCACCCCGGGACGGAGGCGGAAGGCCACCCGCCGAGCCACGAGCCGCCCACCGTCGGGCCCCGGCTCGGTCCGTATACTGCGCGGCATGACCATGACCTCGCCCGCCGAGGGCGCCCCCACGTCCACGCCGCTCGCCCGCAACGGGACCCGCCCCGAGGGCGATGTCGTGTGCTGGTTCGAGGGCGACTTCGTGCCTCTTGCGGACGCCAGGGTCGGTGTCCTGACCCACTCGTTCCTGTACGGGACGGCGGTGTTCGAGGGGATCCGCGCCTACTGGAACGAGGAGCGGGGCCAGCTGTACCTGCTGAAGCTCCGGGAGCACTTCGAGCGCATCACGGATTCCGGCAGGATCCTGTTCATGGATCCCGGTATGTCCGTCCCGGCGCTGGTGGACCTCACCGCGGAGGTCGTCCGCCGCAACGGCTTCCGTGAGGACACCTACGTCCGGGTGACGCTCTACAAGTCGACCGAGGGGATCGGTGTCCGGCTGCACGACCTGGACAGCCGGCTGAACATCGTCGCGATCCCGTTCGGCGACTACATCTCCACCGACACCGGCATCCACTGTGGCACGGTCTCCTGGCGCCGCACCAGCGACCTGTCCATCCCGTCACGCGCCAAGATCGTGGGCTCGTACGTGAACCCGGCGTTCGCCAAGACGGAGGCGGTGCTCAACGGCTTCGACGAGGCGATCGTGCTGACGGACGATGGCCACGTGTCCGAGGGCAGCGCCGAGAACCTGTTCATGGTCCGCCGGGGGCAGCTCGTCACGCCGGGTGTCGAGCACGACATCCTCGAGGGCATCACCCGGGCAGGGATCATCGACATGGCACGCACGGAGATGGGTCTCGAGACCGTGGTCCGGACCATCGACCGGAGCGAGCTGTATCTCGCTGACGAGGTCCTGCTGTGCGGGACCGGCGCGCAGATCGCGGCGGTCACGGAGATCGACCACCGACGCATCGGCACCGGCGGGATCGGGCCGGTCACGAAGCGGCTGAGCGACCTCTACTTCGATGCGGTCCGAGGGCGCCTGCCCGCCTGGTCGCACTGGCTGACGCCGGTCTACTGAGCCACGCCGCCGGCCACCGGCGGCCACCGGCGGCCACGTGGCACGCGTGAGGTGGCCTCGCGGCGACCACCCACCGACCTTCGGCTACGGGGCCCGCTTGTTGGGCGTCTCCGAGCCGATGATGACCACGATGTTGGCGGGCTGCGCCGGGTCGTCCTCGGCGGTCACCGCGGTCACCCCGAGCTCCCGCTCGAGCGTCGCGATGGTCTCCGGGAAGGCGGACGCCGCGCCGCCGTAGGCGGTGATGACGGTCTCCGTGTGGTCATCGCGTTCGGCTCGGCCGCCGTTCACCGGCGCCACGATCGCGCTCATGCCCAGGTACTCGAGGTACTCCGCGATGCGCGTGGACTTGGTGTTCGCGGCACGGGTCCCGTTGAGGACATGCACGACCGCACCCTCCGAGGCGAGCGTCTGCTGCCTGGCGATGAGGTCCGGGTCCGTCTTGAACACGTCCTGGACCGCCTTGCGCATCTTGCCGGTGTTGGCGACGAGCGCGTAGCGCCCGTTCCGCTGGCACAGGGCGCTGTTCGCGACGCTTGCGGTCTGGCAGTTGGTCGTGTACGGCGCGAGCTGGAGCGAGATGCGGTCGTCGAGGTTCACCCGCTGGGCCAGCTCGGCGAGCTGGGGGAAGAGCCGCGACGGGATGTCCGTCTTGATGTTCTTCCGGACGATCTGGAGGTACTTGTCGATGCCTCCGGGCTGAAGGATGGAGCCGATGTCCAGCTGGTTGCGGATGGCGGAGATGACGCGCATCTGGCGGGTCGAGCGCTCGAAGTCCGAGCTCGCGTGGCGGGACCGCGCATACGCGAGGGCATCACCGCCCCCGACGTAGTGGATGCCGGGTGCGATGTACAGCTTGAGCGTGCCGCGGCCGTCGTTCGAGTTGTAGCGCGAGTCGTAGAGCGGCAGCTGCACGTCGACCACCGCGCCCCCCAGGGCGTTCACGACATCCATGAAGCCGTTCATGTCCACCTGGACGTAGTACGGGATGTCGATCCCCAGGCTCTCCCCGAGGATCATCTTGAGCGCACCGAAGCCGCGCTCGCGGTCGGACTTGCCTGGGAAGAGGGAGTTGCCCTTGGTGTATGCGTAGATCTGGTTGGCACGATAGCCCCAGGTGGTGCCCAGCTCCCGGCCTGCGGGGGTGTTCCTGGGGATGGACAGCCCCACGGTGTCGCGGGGCATCCCGATGAACGCGACCTCGTTGGTGTCCGGGTCGATGCTCACCACGATCATCGTGTCCGTCAGGCCGCCGTTCGTGCCGACCAGCAGGATGTTGAGGCGATCGCCCCTCCTGAGGTCCCAGGGGACCGTCGGCGTGGGCTCCGGCGCGTCGGTCGGCTCGATGGTCGGCGTGGCATCGGGGTCCAGCGAGGCGGGCGGGTCCGTCTCGAACCGCCCGAGGCTGGGGATCGGCTCGATCGACTCGTTGGGGTCCTGGCTCTCGTCCGCGCCGATGTCCTCGCCACAATCCTGGTCCAGGCAGTCGATCGTCTCGATGGCGCTGTACACCTGCCGCGCCACCGTGGCGTGGCTCACGAGCAGGACCGCGAGCACCGCGACCAGACCCACGACCGAGCCCACGCGCCGGAGCGTGGCATCCCGGACGCCATTCGGCGCTCGCGCGACCCAGAACGCGTCCAGCACGGACAGCAGCCGCCACACGAGGTCCACGCCGATCCCGATGACCAGGTACTGGAGCCAGGTCAGGTCCGAGAACTGCGCCGCGAAGTCCTTCACGCCCATGGAGAAGGCGATACCCGCGATGAGCGCAGCGGCGATGAGCCAGGGCACCATCCAGACGAGGCCGCGCAGGAACCGGCGGCAGTACATCTGGCCCAGGCCCGGCAGGATGAGCGAGAAGAAGGCGGCCGCGAAGCTACTGTGACGTGGCTCCGCGAGGGAGCTGGTCCGGGGCTCCGGTGGCGGCGCGGCGGGATGCATCGGGGCGTATCCTATCGGCTCCTCCCCGGACCCGCCGCCAGCGGTGGCCTGCTCTCCACGAGCCCGGTCCCGTGGGCACGACGTGCCTCGTCTATCCTTGGAGGCGCATGCCGTCCAGCCCTTCCCGTCCCGACACCGGGGCGAGCCTCCGCAGCCTTCCCGCCGTGCCCGATCTCCCCGCCCAGGAGCACCGCATCCTGGAGCAGTGGGCGGCGCGTCGGACGTTCGCGCGCCTGCGGGCACAGAACGCCGGCAACGAGCCGTGGTCGTTCATCGACGGGCCCATCACCGCCAACAACCCGATGGGCGTCCACCACGCGTGGGGGCGGACCTACAAGGACCTCTATCAGCGCTTCCACGCCATGCTCGGCCAGGACCAGCGCTATCAGAACGGCTTCGACTGCCAGGGCCTCTGGGTGGAGGTCAACGTCGAGCGGGAGCTGGGCTATACCTCCAAGCGGGACATCGAGCGCAACGGCATCGATGCGTTCGTGCGGCTGTGCAAGCAGCGCGTCCTGACCTACGCGGCGGTCCAGACGGAGCAATCCATCCGTCTGGGCATGTGGATGGACTGGAACGATCCCGCCGAGCTGCGGCGGCTGCGGGACCTCCTCGCGGACGACCCGATGCAGGTCACGACCATCCAGGGCGCCGAAGGACCCGTCACGGACACCGTGGAGATGCTCATCGGCCGGCTGGGGCTGCCGGACCTGGGCGGCTCGTACTTCACGTTCAGCAACGAGAACAACGACCTCATCTGGGGTTTCCTCGCGGAATGCCACAAGCGCGGCTGGCTGTACAAGGGCCTCGACACGATGCCCTGGTGCACCCGCTGTGGCACGGGCATCAGCCAGATGGAGATGAACGAGGGCTATCAGGACCGCGAGGACCCTGGGCTCACCGTCCGCTTCCCGCTCGTGGACCGACCCGGCGAGTCGCTGCTGGTCTGGACGACGACACCCTGGACGCTCGCGGCCAACGTGGCGGCCGCGGTAGGCCCGGAGCTCACGTACTGCCTCATCGAGCAGGGCGAGGACCGCTACTGGGTCGGCAAGGGGGCGCTCGAGAGCGCTGTCCGGGGCGGCTTCCGGGTGCTCACGGAACGCCCGGGCGCGGACATCGTGGGCTGGCGCTACACGGGCCCGTTCGATGACCTGGACGCGGTACAGGAGGCGTTCGCGTCCGTCGCTGATGATCACCGATCCGCCTACGAGCATCGCGTGGTCGCGTGGGAGGAGGTCGGCGAGGACGAGGGCACGGGCATCGTCCACATCGCACCCGGCTGCGGCGCCGAGGACCACGCGCTGGGCAAGGCGCTCGGGCTGCCCATGGTCGCGCCGCTCGACGAGGACGGCCACTACGAGGACGGCTTCGGCTGGCTCACCGGTCTCGACGCGCACGGCGTGGCGTCACGCGTCGTGGAGGACCTGGAGGCGCGCGGGTTCTTCTACCACCTGGAGCCCTACAGCCACCGCTACCCGCACTGCTGGCGCTGTGGCACACCGCTCCTGTTCCGGGTCGTGGACGAGTGGTACATCTCGATGGGCCCGAGCTATGACATCCCGCGGGGTGAGCTGACCCGCGAGCAGGTCGACCGGTCGCTGCGCTACCAGATCATGGAGGTCGTGGACGACATCCGGTGGATCCCGTCGTTCGGCTACGAGCGAGAGCTCGACTGGCTGCGCACGATGGGCGACTGGATGATCTCCAAGAAGCGCTACTGGGGCCTGGCGCTGCCCATCTGGGAGTGCACCGAGTGCGATGGCTTCGAGGTGGTCGGTGGGCGCGAGGAGCTGCGCGAACGGGCGGTCGCCGGCTGGGAGTCGTTCGAGGGCCACACCCCGCACCGGCCGTACGTGGATGCGGTGGAGGTCGCGTGCAGCCGCTGTGGCGCGCCCGCGCGACGCGTCAAGGACGTCGGCAACCCCTGGCTGGACGCGGGGATCGTGCCCTACAGCACGCTCCACTACCGCGAGGACAGGGCGTACTGGGAGCGCTGGTTCCCGGCCGACTTCATCACCGAGAGCTTCCCGGGCCAGTTCCGCAACTGGTTCTACTCGATGCTGGCCATGAGCACCGTGCTCCGTCGCGAGGCACCCTTCACGAGCATCCTGGGCTACGCCACGCTGTTCGGCGAGGACGGCCGGCCGATGCACAAGAGCTGGGGCAACGCCATCGAGTTCAACGAGGCGGCCGAGCGCATGGGCGTGGATGTCATGCGCTGGATGTACGCCCGGCAGCGGCCCGAGGACAACATCCTGTTCGGCTACCACGCCGCGGACGAGGCACGCCGGGAGCTGCTGGTGGCCTGGAACGTGGCCGCGTTCCTGGTGACCTACGCCGGGATCGCGGGCTGGACACCCGGCCCGGAGGCCGTCGCGGCGCCGGCGACGCCTATGGGCGCGACCGTGCTCGATCGCTGGATCGTGTCACGGGCGGCTGGGCTCGCGGGGGAGGCCGGTGCGGCCTACGCGGACACGGACGCGCGTGGCGCCACGCTCGCGGTGAGCGTCTTCATCGATGACCTCTCGCAGTGGTACCTGCGCCGCTCACGGCGTCGGCTGTCACGCAACGAGGACGCGGCCGACCGCGACGCGGCGTTCGCGACGCTCCATCTGGCGCTCGTGTCGCTGCTGCGCGTGGCGGCACCGGTGCTGCCGTTCCTGACCGAGGAGCTGTACCAGGTGCTGGTGGCCGAGCCACTGGGCCTCGGCACGGACGACGCCGACTCGGTGCATCTCACCCACTGGCCCGCAGACGAGCTGGCGCCGCTCCGCGACGAGGCCCTGGAGCGGGCCATGACCGACCTGCGCCGCGCCGTGGAGCTGGGTCGCACGCTCCGCTCGGGTGCCGCCATCAAGGTCCGCCAGCCGCTGGCGCGGCTGTGGCTCGCGCTCCCGGGCGGCCGGCTGGGGGGTGGTGGTATCCCGGGCGAGGACGAGACGGCACTGCTCGCGCTGCTGGCAGACGAGCTGAACGTGCGCGAGGTGCTGCTCATCGGGGACGGCTCGGAGCTCGTGGATCGACGCGTCAAGCCGCTGCTGCCGATCCTTGGCCAGCGCGGCAAGGGCTCGATCATCCCCGCGGTCATGGCCGCGGCGCGAGCCGACGAGGTGGAGTACCTGCCCGGCGGCGGCGCGCGACTGGGCGGCCACGATCTGGCGGCCGACGAGGTCGAGATCCAGGCGACGCCCCGGCCGGGAACGGCGGTGGCCGATGATGACGGTATCGTGGTGGTCATCGACACCCAGCTGACGGACGACCTGCGTGCGGAGGGCGACGCACGCGAGCTGACGCGCGCCATCCAGGACCTGCGACGGTCCGCGAGCCTGGAGCTGGACGCGCGCATCGCGGTGCTGGTCGCGGGTGGCCCGGCCATCCTCGCGGCGCTCGCGCCATGGCTCGACGGCGTGGCGCGGGACGTGCTCGCGGATCGGATCGACACGGCCGCGCGACCCACCGACGGATCGGGCGACGGGACGGCCGTCGAGGTGCCACTTTCCGTCGGTGTGGTGCGGGTCGCCCTGCTGACGACGACAGGGGCGGGGACCGGGCGATGAGCACCGGCCACGTCGCTCCGCTGCGGTCGTGGCATCCGTGGGTGGTGTTCCTGGGCATCGCGGTCGGCGTCATCGCCCTCGACCAGCTGACCAAGGTGTGGGTGGAGGCCACGTTCTCGCTGGCCTCGGTGGCTGCGCCATCGGGTTCGCCCGCCGCACCCACGCCGGTCATCGGTGATCTGGTGCGCATCGCGCGGACCTGGAACGACGGCGGCATCTTCGGCCTGTTCGGGTCGTCAGCGACCATCCTCGGCCTCGCCAGCCTCGCGGTGATCGTCATCCTGTTGTGGGTCCAGGGGACCCAGGGTGTCCGGGATCCGCTGCTCACGGTGGCGCTCGGCCTGCTCCTCGGCGGTGCGGTGGGCAACCTCATCGACCGGCTGCGGCTGGGTCACGTGGTCGACTGGGTGGACATGGGGCTTGGCGACCTGCGCTTCTACACCTTCAACGTCGCGGACGCTGCCGTGTCCATCGCGGTCGTGCTGCTCATCGCCATGGGCCTGCTGGGCCGCCGGCTCGGACGACTCGTGGGGGTCGCACCCGGCCCGGTGCCGGTCGCGGGGGTGTCGGAGGCCGCCGACAGCGGGTCCTCTGCCGGGTCCGGCGCCGACCGGCCGGTCACGAACGGTGGCCAGCCATGAACACCATCCGGGTCCTGGTCCCCGAGGCGGGAGCGGGCGGCCGTGCCGACCGCTTCCTGGCGGACGCGTCCGGGATCTCGCGCGCCCGGATGCAGCGGCTCATCTCGGATGGGCACGTGACGCGTGATGGCGTGGCGGTCCGGGCGAAGGATCTGCTGGCACCCGGCAGCACGGTGCTGGTGGACGTGCCCGACGCCCCACCCGCGGTCGTGCGGCCCGAGTCCATGGACCTCGACATCGTCTATCAGGACGATGACCTGCTCATCGTCGACAAGCCGGCCGGCATCGTGACCCATCCGGCGCCCGGCCACGACAGCGGGACCCTGGTGCATGGGCTGCTGGGCTATGCGGCGGGCGAGGGGATCGGTCTGGGCACCGTGGGTGGCGCCGATCGGGCGGGCATCGTGCATCGGCTCGACCGCGACACGAGCGGTCTGTTGATGGTCGCCCGGACCGATGCCGCCCAGCTCGCGCTCCAACAACAGCTCCAGGCGCGTCGGATCAGCAAGCGCTATCAGACGCTCGTGTGGGGATCCGTGGCGGCCCAGCTGGGTCGCATCGAGGCGCCCATCGGTCGGGACCCGCGAGACCGGATGCGCATGGCCATCGTGCCCGGCGCCCGAGAGTCCATCACCCGGTACCGCGTCCGCGAGCGGTTCTCCGGCTGGACCCTGCTGGAGGTGGACCTGGTCACAGGGCGGACCCATCAGATCAGGGTGCATCTCGCGTCCATCGGTCATCCGGTGGCGGGGGACCGGGTCTACGCCAATGGCGAGGCGAAGCGCGGTCCCGATGGTCTCCAGCGGATGTTCCTCCACGCCTGGCGGCTGGAGCTGGCGTCGCCCTCGGGGTCAGGGCTCATCCGCGCCGAAGCGCCACTCCCCGCGGAGCTCGAGACGGTGCTGACCAGCCTGCGCGAACGCGACACCGGGGTGGCCGGGTGAGGGAGACGCCCGAGGTGGATCGGGTACCGTCCGAGGCTCCCGGGACACCGCCGGCGACCGCACCGCTGGACGACCCGGCAGCCCTCCAGGTCCCTTCGCCACCCGAGCGCGTCGAGGGTGCGCCCGGCGCGGCGGTGATCATCATCTCGGGACCGTCCGGCGTGGGCAAGGACACCATCATCGAGGCGATGCGTCGCCAGCCGCACCCCGAGCGCCACTACGTCATCACGTGCACCACGCGTGACCGTCGATGGTACGAGGAGGACGGCGTGGACTACCACTTCCTGACGCGCGAGCAGTTCCACGAGACGCGTCTGGCGGGCGGCTTCCTCGAGGCGTCGGAGGTCCACGGCCGCTGGTACGGCACGCCCCGCGACCAGGTCGTTGCGGCGCTCGTCGCGGGCCGGGACGCGCTCCTCAAGATCGACGTGACGGGCGCCCGGACGGTGCGTGCCGCGGTGCCCGAGGCGCTCCTCGTGTTCGTGGTGCCACCCTCCCTCGATGAGCTCCGACGGCGGCTCGTGGGTCGCGACACGGAGCCGCCCGAGGCGCTCCGGCTGCGCTGGGAGAACGCGGCCAAGGAGCTGCTCCGCCAGAACGAGTACGACCACGTGGTCGTCAACCACACGGGCAACGCGGACGGCACCGCGGAGGAGATCGAGGCGATCATCGGGGCCGAGCATGCCGCCCACCCGGATCGCCGCCTGCGGGTCTGACGTGGTCGCCGCTCCGGGTGCCCGGCCGTGACCAGCGAGCGTCTCGTGGACGTCGCGGTGGATGTGCCGGGCGTGCCCGGCGGCGTGCTCTACACATGGTCGGTGCCAGCGGCGCTCGCCGACCTCCGGGTGGGGGAGGCGGTCCTCGTCGGCTACGGTCGGCGCGAGGCCGTAGGGGTGGTGCTCCAGGAGCACCCCGCGGGGGAGGTGCCGGGTGACGTCAAGCCCGTCCTCGAACGGATCCGGAGCGACGGCCCGCTGCTGACGCCGCTCCAGGCGCGGCTGGCGACCCACGTCGCGAGGGCATATCTCGCTCCGGCGGCGATGGTCGTGCGCCAGATGCTGCCGCCCCACGAGCTGGAGCAGCTCGACCAGGTCGTGGTCGGCACGTTCGAGCCGGCTACCGGCGCGGCCGATGACCCGCCGACCGAGCCGGTCACCGGCGCGGCCGATGACCCGCCGACCGAGCAGGATGCCCGGATCCTGGCGCTCGTCGCCGGGACGAGGGAGGGCGTCACGGTCGATGCGCTGGCGCGGGCCCTGGGCATGGATCGACAGCGCAGCGTCCTCGCGCGCCGCCTGCGATCCCTGTCCGCCACGGGCCATCTCCATGTCGAGTGGCGGCTACGGCCGACCGCCGTCCGCACGCGCCAGGAGCGTCGCGCGACGCTCACGATCCAGGGACGGGTCGCGGCCGGGACGCTGGGGCGCGGCGAGCGGCCGCCGGGCGTGCGACCGGGTCCGCGCCAGGTGGCGCTCCTGGCGGAGCTGGCGGCACGCGACGACGGCTGGGAGGAGCCCACCGCGCGGCTCGCTGAACGTCATGGCAGCAGCGCCGTGGGCGGTCTCGTGCGGCGAGGCTGGCTCGCGCTGACGACGGTGGAACGCGCACGGCGACCGCTCGCCGAGCGCCCCGCGGGAGAGCGCGGAGCCCTGCCTGCCGGGGCCGAGCTGACAGCCGACCAGCGTGCGGTCGTCGACCGGCTGGCGCTGGGCATCGTGACGCGGCGCGCGGACCCCTTGCTGCTGGAGGGGGTCGTGGCGAGTGGCAAGACCGCGATCCATGCCGCGGCCGTGGGCCACGCGCTGGCCGCGGGTCGCGACGCCCTGGTGCTGGTGCCGGAGGTCTCGCTCGCCCTGCCGCTCGTCGACCGGTTGCGCCACGACCTGGGCATCGAGCCCGTGCTGCTCCACAGTGGCCTCTCGGAGGGGGAGCGCGCGGACGAGTGGCGGCGCCTGCGTCGCGCGACCGTGCCCCAGGTGGTCGTGGGCACACGTCTGGCGATCCTCGCGCCGCTGCGCGACCCGGGCGTGGTCATCGTGGACGAGGAGCACGACCCCGCCTACAAGTCCGATCGGACGCCCCGCTACCAGGCACGGGACCTGGCCATCGTGCTCGGTCGCCTGGCGGCGGCGCCGGTGCTCCTGGGCAGCGCGACCCCCGACCTCGTGACCATCGGGTGGGCTCGCGCGGGCGAGCTGGGCCACCTCCGGCTGGTCGACCGAAGGGTGGGTGTCACGCCACGGGTCGATGTCGTCGACCTGCGCACCGAGCTCGCCGACGGGAATCGCGGGCTGCTGTCCGTCGATCTCGCGGATGCGATCGGCTCGCTCGACACATCGGCCGGCGAGCAGGCGATCCTGGTCATCAACCGGCGTGGCTCGGCCTCGGTCGTGCTGTGTCGTGACTGCGGCTACGTCCAGGTCTGCCCGGAGTGTCATCGCCCGCTGGTGTTCCACGCGACGTCGATGGCCCTTCGCTGCCATCACTGTGGCGCATCCGCGCCGCCGGCTCGTCGCTGCCCCCGGTGCGCGTCCGTGCGCATCCGCTATCTGGGTGGTGGCACCGAGCGGGTGGAGCACGAGGTCCGCGTGCGCTTCCCGGACCTGCGCGTCGGCCGGCTGGACCGCGACGTCGCGGAACGGCGAGGCGCCGCGGCCGCGGTCCTCGACGCGTTCGCGGCCGGTGCGCTGGACATCCTGGTGGGCACGAGTCTCGTGACCAAGGGCCTGGACATCCCGGGCGTGACGCTCGTGGGGGTGGTGTCCGCGGACATCGCGCTGACGCTCCCTGACGAGCGGGCCGCGGAGCGCACGTGGCAGCTCCTGGCACAGGCCGTCGGTCGGGCCGGTCGTGGCGACCGTCCGGGCCGCGCGATCATCCAGAGCTATCTGCCCGAGCACCCGGCCATCATGGCCGTGGTCAGCGGTGACGCCAGCCCGTTCATCGAGGAGGAGCTGGCGCGCCGGCGTGAGGTCGGCAGCCCGCCCTTTGGGCGGCTTGTCAAGCTCACGGTCGCGCTCGAGGACCGGGCACGTGCCGAAGCCGAGGCCGAGCGGATGGCACAGCGGCTGCGGTCGGCTGCAGCGGACCGATCCGACCCGGGGGCGGTGACGGTCCTGGGGCCGGTCCCTGCCTATATCGTGCGGCGCGCCGGACGGTGGCGGTTCCATGTCGTGCTGCGGGGCGTCGCGCCGCTCGCGGCGCTGGGCGGAGACCCAGGCTCCCCATGGAGCGTCGACGTCGATCCCGAAAGCCTGCTGTAGGGCGTGCGGCGGTACGATCGACGCGGGATGGCGTAGCGTTCCCGGGATGAGCCGTGACGTCGAGGACATGAACCGTCGGCTGCTGCGAGCCCGCGACACGATGGACCGCGCCTACGCGGAGCCACTGGACGTGCGTGCCGTGGCGGCGGTCGCCCACGTCACCGAGGCGCACTTCAGCCGGAGCTTCCGGGCGACCTTCGGCGAGACCCCGCATCGATACCTCCAGCGTCGACGGGTGGAGCGCGCGATGTTCCTGCTGCGCGAGACCGACCGGAGCATCACCCACATCTGCCTCGATGTCGGCTTCACCAGCCTGGGGACCTTCAGCCGGACGTTCCGAGACATCGTGGGCGAGACGCCCTCGGCCTATCGCGCGGGTCACGGCCCGATGGTGGCGCCCGGATGCATCCAGATGGCGGCCACCCGACCCCGGGACCGCGTCCCGGTCGACGATCGATCGAGCAGTCCTGGAGAAGCGCCCAGGGCATCGGCTCCCTAGCATCGGGGGCGTCCACCGACCGCAGGAGACCACCATGATCAGTCGCATCGACGTCGCCACCGTGTATGTCCTGGACAAGCAGGAGGCCCTCGACTTCTATGTCGGGAAGCTGGGGCTCGAGGTGGGCCACGACGTCACCCAGGGCTCCTACCGCTGGCTGACGGTGCGCGTGCCAGGCGCCGATGGTGTCGAGATCTCGCTCGAGCAGCCGGGCCCGCCGCTCCACGACGAGGTCACGGCGGCGCAGCTGCGCGAGCTCATCACCAAGGGTGCCCTGGGCAGCCTCGTGCTCCACGCGCCGGATGTCCGGGCGCTCTACGACACGCTCCGAGAGCGCGGCGTCACGGACTTCACCCAGGAGCCCACGGACCAGTTCTATGGCACCGACATGGGCATCCGCGACCCGTCCGGGAATGCCATCCGGGTGCTCCAGCGGGGCAATGCCCGGGCCGGCGCGACCGCCTGACGGGGATCGGCCCCGACTGGCTCGAACGTCCCTGCCACCTGGGTCCCTCGCGCCATCGTGGGCGACTCCCGTCCAGGAGTCGCGTCACGCCGAACGCAGGTGGCGCTCACGACGAGCGGGCGCGGCGCTGGGTATCCTTCGGCCATGACGCTGCGACCCATCGTGACCCTCGGCGACCCACGCCTGCGCATGCCCGGCGAGCCCATCACCCGCTTTGGCAGGGCGCTCCACGAGCTGCTCGACGATATGACCCAGACGATGCGTGACGCGCCGGGTGTCGGCATCGCGGCGCAGCAGGTGGGCGAGGCCCTCCAGCTGTGTGTCATCGAGGTCGACGACCAGCTGTACGAGGTCGCCAACCCGGAGATCGTGCAGCTCTCCGGCGAGCAGGAGGACTACGAGGGCTGTCTCTCGGTGCCCGGGTTCGTGGGTGTCCGGAAGCGCGCCGACCACGCGGTGATGATCGGCCAGGATCGGCACGGCAAGCGCATCCGGATCGCCGGCAGTGGCCTGCTGGCCCGCGCCATCCAGCACGAGTACGATCACCTCCAGGGCACGCTCTATCTCGATGCGCTCGATCCGGCCGACGTCATCCCGGCGTCCCGGCTGGATGCGGATGACGGCGAGGAGGACGAGGAGGAGACGCCCGAGGCGGCCCGGCTCCGCGCGCGACGACGTGCCCGGCGGGCCGCCAGGGCCTCCATCGACGCGGCCACGGACGCTGTCGCAGGCGACGCCTGACGCTCGGCCGCCACGATGGCGCCCGTGATCCCCCTGCCTGGCATGCGGACCGTGTTCCTGGGGAGCGGCACCTTCGCGGTGCCCGTCCTCGAGGCGCTGGTCGCATCGCCGCTCGTCGAACTCACCGCGGTCGTGAGCGCACCGCCGCGACCCGTGGGCCGCAAGGCGGTGCTCACCCCGACGCCCGTGGATGCACGCGCGACCGAGCTCGGCATCCGCGTCCTGCGACCCGAGCGGCTGCGCGGCCCGGAGGGCATCGGGCAGCTGACCGCCGAGCGACCCGAGCTGCTGGTGCTCGCCGACTACGGCCAGATCGTGCCCCAGGCGGTGCTCGACCTGCCGGGTCGTGGGGCGGTCAACCTCCATCCCTCGCTGCTGCCGCGCCATCGGGGGGCGACACCCATCCCGGCCGCCATCCTGGCGGGCGATGCGGAGACGGGCGTCAGCCTGATGGGCATGGACGCCGGCCTCGATACCGGCCCGGTCATCGCGCAGCTCCGCGTGCCGCTCGATGGCGCCGAGGACGCGCCGACCCTGGAAGCCGTGCTCGCGGCACGAGCCGCCCAGCTGCTCGTCGAGACGCTGCCCGGATGGCTGGCGGGGACGACCCCGGCGGTGCCACAGGCGACCGACGGTGCCACGCTCACGCGCCCCTTCCGGCGGGCGGACGGCCGCCTCGACCCGATGCGCCCGGCCGTGGAGCTGGAGCGCCAGGTCCGGGCGATGCGGCCCTGGCCGGGCACGTTCATCGAGCGTCCGGACGTGCGACTCATCGTGCACGAGGCGCGGGTCGCGGAGGATCGTCACGCATCTGACGGGCACGTGCCGGGAGTGATCCTCGTGGTCGAGGGCGGTCTGCAGCTGCGCACGGTCGATGGCGCGCTCGAACTGCTCGAGGTCCAGCTGCCTGGTCTGCCGCGGATGCCGATGGGTCGGTTCCTTGGCCGGATCCAGCACGGGCAGCGCCCGTCGTGGCTCGCAGCGGGACCGGAGTGGGACGCCGACCCGGCCTCGCCTGCCGTATCGGCCGACTCCGGCTAGGATTCCCGTCCCATGCGCGTGCCCGCCCACGCTCCGCGCGTCGAGGAACGTTCGGTGCCCATCCTTCCTGTCGCTTCCCCCGGCCGTGACCCGCGTCCCGGTTATGCGGGCCTGCCTGCCGGCACGCTCGAGACATGGTTCGCGGAGGCGGGTGAGGCTGCGTGGCGGGCGCGTCAGGTCGCGGATGCCCTGTGGTCGGGTCGCGCCACCACCTTCGACGAGGTCCGCCAACTGCCGGCCGCGCTCCGTGCCCCGCTCGGGGAGGCGTTCCGTGCGAGCACCCTCGAGGCCACCGATGTACGACCCGCGGATGGCGGGCTGACGGGCAAGGCGCTCCATCGGCTGGACGACGGACGGTCGATCGAGTCGGTGCTCATGCGCTACCCGGCGCGGGGCGGCAGACGCGCCCGCACCACGCTGTGCATCTCGTCCCAGGCGGGCTGCGCGGTCGGCTGTCCGTTCTGTGCCACGGGCGAGCTGGGCTTCTGGCGTGACCTGGATGCCGCCGAGATCGTGGACCAGGCGCGGTACTGGCGTCACGAGCTGCTGGCGACCGGTGAGCGACTGACCAACATCGTGTTCATGGGCATGGGCGAGCCGCTGCTCAACGCGGATGCGGTGCTCGACGCGGCGGCCGCGCTCAGCGACCCGGCGCGCTTCGGCCTCGGGGCACGTCACCTGACCATCAGCACCAGCGGGGTCGTACCGGGGATGGAGCGCCTCATCTCGCTCGCGCCCCAGTACACGCTGGCGGTCTCGCTCCATGCGGCGCGGCCGGCGCTCCGGTCGCTCCTGGTGCCGCTGGAGCGGCGCTACCCCGCGACCGAGGTGGTGGCCGCCGCCACGGCGTATGCCGAGGTGACGGGACGTCGGGTCACCTACGAGATGGTCATGATCGAGGGCATCAACGACACGCCCACCGATGCCCATGCCGCGGCGCAGCTCCTCAAGGGTCGCCTGGCGCATGTCAACCTCATCCCCATGAACCCGGTCGCACACACGCCCTGGCGACCCAGCAGCCCCGAGCGGATCGAGGGCTTCGCGAGCGTCCTGCGCGACGTGGGCCTGCACACCACCGTGCGTCGCAACCGGGGCGTGGACATCGGGGCCGCGTGTGGCCAGCTGGCCGCCGAGCTCGCGGGCGCGCCCACGCCCGCTGCCGTGGCACGTCGACGAGAGCTGTTGGTCGACCGGAGCGCCGAGGCGCTGCGGCTGGCGGGAAGCGCCGTCGGCTGATGGCGGAGTGGCGGCCGCAGATCGCGGCCAGCATCCTGACCGCCGACTTCGGTCATCTCGACCGCGTCGTGCGCAAGCTCGCGCGGGCGGGTGTGGATCGCCTCCACCTGGATGTCATGGACGGCCACTTCGTGCCCAACATCACGTTCGGACCGGATGTCATCGCCGCGATCCGTCGTCTCACACCGATGCCCCTCGACGTCCATCTCATGATCAGCGAGCCGGCACGCTACATGGACCGGTTCCTCGCCGCGCGTCCCGACACCGTCTCCTTCCACATCGAGTCGGACCCCGACGACGCCCGCATCCACGAGACGCTGCGCGGCATCCGGGACGGTGGCGCGGAGGCGGGTCTGGCGGTCAGCCCGGCCACGCCCGTGCAGGCGGTCCTGCCGTATCTGGACGTGCTCGATGTGATCATGATCATGACGGTCCAGCCTGGCTTCGGTGGCCAGCGGTTCATGGCGGACGCGGCCCCCAAGCTGGCCGAGGCTGTCGGGCTGTTCGCGGCCCGCGGCGGGGGAGGCACGGTCCACGTGGACGGCGGTGTGAGCCGCGACACGGCGCCCATCGTGGGGGCCTGGGGCGCTGAGGTGTGCGTCGTGGGCTCGGCGCTGTTCCAGCGTGGCCGGGACACCACGGACGAGGTGCGCGCCGTGCGGGAGGGCGTCTCGCTGGGGCGTCGCCAGGGTCACGATGCGGCGGACATGATCCACGACGGCCACGGGTCCGCGATGGCCGTCGCGGAGCGGCCGTTCGTCACCGCGGCCGAGTCGCACTGAGCCATGCGCCTGCTGATCCAGCGGGTGGCCCGGGCGAGCGTCTCCATCGACGGTCAGGTCGTCGGCGCCATCGGGCCGGGGCTCCTGGTGCTGGTGGGTGTCGGACACGCGGACACCCCGGAGATCGCGAGGTCGCTCGCGGATCGGACCGTGGACCTGCGCATCTTCCGGGACGAGGAGGGGCGGACGAACCGCTCGCTCGCGGACACGCACGGGTCCGTCCTCGCGGTGAGCCAGTTCACGCTGTATGCCGATACCCGGAAGGGCCGTCGGCCGTCGTTCCTCGATGCGGCGCCACCGGAGCTGGGCGAGGCCATGTGGGGCGCCTATGCGGACGCGATCGCCGCACGCGGCATCGTGGTGGAGCGAGGGGTGTTCGGCGCCGAGATGCGGGTCGAGCTGGTCAATGATGGGCCGTTCACCATCTGGCTGGACTCGAGCGCATGAGTCTCGTCGCGCGGATCCAGAACCGCGCCGGGCGGCTGCGTCAGCGGCCATGGCGCAATCGGGCGTACGAGTCGCGTGAATCGCATCTCATCATCGGCGGTGCGCCGCGGAGTGGCACCACGCTGCTGCGACGTGTCATCGACCGCCACCCCGGCATCTGCTGCGGTCCGGAGTCGGGCATCCTGCTGCCGGGTGGTTTCCATGTGTCCTCCGTCGCGGCCGCGTATCGGATGCCCGAGTCGGAGCTCCGGGCGATGCTCGATGCGAGCGGGTCCCAGGGTGCCTTCGTCGATGCCTTCGCGACGCGCTACCGGGAGACACGCGGGCGGCCCCGCTGGGCCGAGAAGACACCCCTCAACATCCAGTCGCTCGACTGGATCCTCGAGCGGTTCCCGAAGGCCCAGGTGATCCATGTCATCCGGGATGGGCGCGACGTCGTGTGCTCGATGCGCCAGCACCCCGAGCGCCGCTGGGTCGACGGTGAGGAGGTCCGCGAGCTCAGGCCGCGACCCGTCGCCGAGTACGCCCACCGCTGGGTGCGCGACGTGGAGGAGGGGATGCGCTTCCGGGGTGACCCGCGCTACCACGAGCTGCGCTACGAGGCGTTCGTGACGGACCCGGCACAGGTGCTGGCGGATCTGTTGGTGAGCGTGGACGAGACGTGGGAGCCGTCGATCCTGGTCGAGAAGACGCCGCGCGGTGGCAAGAAGGCGCACGCCAACACGGCCATCACGCCGCGCTCGGTGGGCCGCTGGCGCACCGACCTGACCGCCGACGAGCAGCGCGAGGCGCACGCGATCATGGGGCCGCTGATGCGGTCCCTGGACTACCCGCTCGACTGACGCGGCCGATCCGACGCGATGGGACGGATCCGACGCACAGGCCCTGGCGCGCGCGTCGAGACCGCGGACGACGTCGAGCGTCGGCCGCGGGTCCGGTGACGATCAGCCCTTGTGGAGGGTCCGGCGGCAGCGGGTGCACACGCGCGCCGACACGCTGGTCGCGCCGCGCGTGATGCGCAGAGGCTGGAGATTGACCTTGTAGCGGCGGTGCGCACGCACCCGGTTCATGCCCGATGACTGCGGGTTGAAGCCGCCCATCGAGGTCTTGCCGCACAGATCGCAGGAGAGGGCCATGCCAGAGGGATCCCTTGGTGTCGTGATGAGGGCACGCGCCATCGCGGCAACACGCGGGCGCGTCGGTCGCAGACTATAGCAGAACGATGCCTGCACGGAGACCGAGCCCATCCAGGGCCACCCGAGCCGCCGGGACGAACCGGCCGGCCGATGCGTCGTGTCCGGCGGGGGGTTCCGGATCGTCCGTCCCACGCGGCCCCAGGGCCGCCCGGACGACGCCACCACGCCCCCCGCTCACCTGGGACACGCCCATCGTCGGCAGTGGCCTGCCGGGCGCTGTCGCCGTCGCCCGTGGCCGGGAGCGGCTGGGCATCACGACCGTGCGCGACCTCGTGTTCCAGGTCCCTCGGCGCTGGATCGATACCGGCGGTCCACGCCCGGTGCGGGAGATGCGCATGGCCGAACCGGGGACCCATGTCACGGGTCGGCTCCAGCTGCGCTCCATCGACGTGCGGCCCACGCGGCGCCGGAACCTCGTGCGCACGATCGCGCTGCTGGCGGACGAGCAGGGGGACACCATCGAGGCGCTCTGGTTCGGTCGCCAGTTCATCGAGCGGCGGGTCGGAGCGCCCGGCGGCTGGCTGTTGGTGTCAGGCAGGACGGGGATCGATCGTGCGTCGGGCCGCGTCAACCTCGCGGGCCCCGAGGTGGAGCGTGAGGATCAGGTGGGCGAGCGGGGCACCGGCGACCTGCAGCCGGTGTATCGGCTGACCGAGGGTGTGACCGTGCGCAGTCTCCGGCGAGCCCTGTGGGCCGCCATGGAGACGCTGGACCCCTATCCCGAGTACCTCGACGAGGCGACCAGGGGTGAGCGCATGACCATCGGCGCGGCGCTCCGGGTCATCCATGGGCCACGCGATCGCGCCGAGCTCGACCGGGCGCTCGATCGGCTGGCCTTCGATGAGCTGCTGGCGCTCCAGGTGGGCATGGTCTCCCGTCGCCGGATCCGGGAGCGTGACCAGGCGGGTGTGGTGGCCGTGGATGACCAGGTCGCTGGGGACATCGTCGCGGGGATCGAGGACGCGCTGGGCCGCGGGCTTCGGGGCTGGCATCCTGGCTCGCCCGCGGTCCGTCTCACCGACGACCAGGCACGAGCCGTGGCGGCCATCCGCGCGGATCTCGTCTCCGGCCGCCCGATGATGCGTCTCGTCCAGGGGGACGTCGGCTCGGGCAAGACGGCCGTGGCGGCAGCCGCCATGGCCATGGTGGCAGCGGCGGGCGGCCAGTCGGCGCTGCTGGCACCCACGGACCTGCTGGCCCGCCAGCATGCAGCCACGCTGGGCCGGCTGCTCGAGCCGTTGGGCCACCAGGTCGTGCTCCTGACCGCGAGCATCAGCGCCGCGGAGCGTCGCGAGGCGCTCGAGGTCGCGGCACGGCCGCTCGCCGAGGGGCTGCTCGGCGGCAGCCGCGGGCTCGTGTTCGTGGGCACCCAGTCGCTCATCGGCGCGGGCGTCGGGTTCGCGGACCTGCGCCTGGCGGTCGTGGATGAGCAGCATCGGTTCGGGGTCGCCGACAGGGAGGCGCTGTCGACCAGGGGCAGCGCGGTACATGTGCTGCTGATGACCGCCACGCCGATCCCGCAGGTGCTGGGCCAGGTGCTCCACGCTGACCTGGACGTCACGGACCTGCGCGCGGCGCCCGCAGGTCGTCTGCCGGTCCACACCGGCATCAAGCGCCCGAACGCCCTTGACGGCACCTGGCAGCGCATCCGCGAGGAGGCGGACCTGGGGAGACGGGCATTCGTGGTGGTGCCGCTCATCGAGCCCGAGGGCAGCGAGGACGAGCCGCTCGCCGATGACGACGCGTCGGTGGATCGGGTCGCACCGGACGGCACGGCCGGAGCCACGTCGTGGACCCTCAGCGCCGAGGACGAGAGCGTGCGGCTGGCCACGCTTCTCGCACCCCTCAAGGTGGGCATGGTCCACGGGCGCATGAAGCCGGCGACCCGTGACGAGGTCATGGCCGCCTTCCGGGACGGGTCGCTCGACGTGCTCGTGGGGACGACCGTCATCGAGGTGGGCGTGGACGTGCCGGAGGCGACGCTGATGGTCATCGAGGGGGCGGACCGGTTCGGCCTCGCCCAGCTCCACCAGCTGCGCGGGCGCGTCGGGCGTGGCAGCGTCCAGTCCTACTGTGTGCTCGTCACCGACGCGCCGGACGACTCGCTGGCCATGACCCGGCTGCGGGCCGTGCAGCGGACCACGGACGGGTTCGCGCTCGCGGAGCTGGACATCGAGCTGCGTCGGGAGGGCGAGCTGCTGGGTCTCCGCCAGAGCGGCCTGCCGCCACTCCGGGTGGCCAGCCTCGCGGTGCCCAGCCATCGGGAGATGACCCATGTCGCGCGGGAGCGGGCCGAGGCGCTGGTGGACGCCGCCGGTCGACTCCGATCCGCCGGCTTCGAGCAGGAGCTGACGACCGGGTGGCTGGCACGTATCGGTGCCGGGGATGTGCTGCGCGAGGACGAGGTCGGTGGCTGACGCGGGTCGGATCATCGGCGGCACGGCGCGTGGGCTGCGACTCACGGCCCCCGGAGCGGGGACCCGGCCGTTCGGTGACCGGGTCAAGGAATCGCTCTTCGGGATGCTGGAGTCCGATCCCGACCAGCCACTGGCGGGTCCGTTCCTGGACCTGTACGCGGGCAGTGGCGCAGCTGGTATCGAGGCTCTCAGCCGGGGGGCGCCATCGGCCGTGCTCGTCGAGCACGATGCGGGTGCGGCGCGGGTCATCGGGCGCAACCTCGAGCGATCGCGGCTGGTCGGCGGACGCGTGGTGCGGAGCCGGGTGACGCGCTTCCTGGCGGGCGACGCCACGGCATCGGGCGGCCCGTTCACGTGCGTGGCAGTGGATCCACCCTATGCCGACGAGACGGAGCTGGCCGCGACCCTCACGCGGCTGGGCGAGGACCCCACGTGGCTGACGGACGCCGCCGTGGTCGTGTGCAAACACCACCGGCGCTGGGTCGGCCCGGAGCGAGCGGGTCGGCTCCGGCGTGATCGCGTCCGGACGTTCGGCGAGACCGCGCTCACGTGGTACCGGGCCATGGACGCAGGCGGCGCGGCGCGCGTCGGGGCGCTGGTGGAAGACGGAGCATCCGATCCGCTGTGATGGCGGTCAGCGGGCCGGGCAGGAGCCGCATCCCGGAGTCAGAGCCGGGCAGGGAGCGCCCCGTCGCGGTGGGCCCGTCGCGGCGGGCCGCCCCCGATCCATGCAGTTCCATGCCGATCGCCCCACTGGTGGACCACCTGCCGCGCCATCGGACACCCGTCCATGCCGATCGGTCCCAC
>CAZYTQ010000055.1:0-21132 GCA_964650135.1 uncultured Anaerolineaceae bacterium
GGCCTCGACCCGCGAGCGGCCTGGCGCGCCCAGCGCCGGCCGCGGGACACGCGCCGCTATCGCAGGTAGGTATCCCCGTGGGTGTCGCAGACCGTGAACAGCGCGTGTCGCTCGCGGGCGTAGCCGGCGACATGGAGGCGGCCGCTGAAGTCGCCCTTGGGGCACACCCAGACCCACCAGCGAGCGGGTGCACCATGGTCCGCGGCGGTCACCTCACCGAGCGGCGTGGTCTCCGCGGCGAGCTTGTCCCCGAGCCCTTCGAAGGCACCCAGCGCCGTGGCGACCGCAGCGGCCCGTTCGGTCTCGGACTCGCTGCCGCTGGGGTAGCTCTGGCTGATGTTGGAGCTCAACGCGTCCTCCGCTGTGGCGCATCGGGTCATGGGTCATCGGGGCGCGCCGATGGACCTGGTGCGGGCTGGGATCGGCCAGCCGCGGAGGTCGTGAGCGCGGCGCGACCGGCCACGGGGAGTATATCGCCGTGGGACCCGTGCTCGGTGGAGGTCAGGCCCGATATCCGAGCCGTCGCATCCGGCGCCCGAGCGCGTGCTCGAACCAGGCTTCCTCGCCCGGGCTGATGGACCGCCGCCAGCGCTCCGCCGCCACCGCGTCGAAGCCGGCCTGGCCCATCGTCATGCCCTTGGACGTCACCCGCTGGGCCAGCATCGTCGGCTCGAACTCGACGCCCAGGAACCGGCATATCCCGTCCAGCGTCGCCACGGGATCGCGCACGAGGTCCTCGAAGCGGACGATCCGGTACCGATCCGGCTCGGTCCGCTCCAGCGCACGATGCTGTGCCTCCGCTCGCGCCCATGCCCATGAGACCTCACCGAGGACGAAGGTCCGCAACAGGCGCGGGCTCCAGGCCAGCCAGCGATACGGGAACGAGCCGGGGTCATCCATGCGCCGGCGCAGCTCCGACGCGTAGACCGCGCGTGGATCCCGCATCATGTGGATGATGCGGCCGTTCGGGAACCATTCGAGCAAGGTCTCCGCCCAGGCGAGGTGTGCGGGCGTCTTCTCACCCATGATCGGCCTGCGCTTGTGGTCAGCGAACACGCGCAGCAGGACGCTGAAGAAGCCGCGCTCGGTGCGGTCGCTCGCCAGGAGGCGGGCCGTCAGCTCCTCCGGCTCCACGACGCGGGTCAGCCAGCTCCAGTACGGTGATACCTCCCGTAGCCGGGAGCGGCGCTGGAAGCCACCCGAGTAGACCAGGTCCACGATGCGCTCGATGGTCGCGTCGTCATGGAGGTCGCCGAGGTCCCGGAAGTACCTGCGCGCTCCCTCCCATGGCAGGAGATGCCCCAGGTAGTGGTTCTCGGTGGCGATGGCGATCCGGCTGTTGCTGCCCAGCACCCGACGCATGAGCGTGGTGCCGCTGCGGCTCACCCCGACGACGAAGATCGCCTCTGGTCCCACGGTCGTCACCATGCCTGTGCCTGCCCCTCGGAACGGGGATCGGCCGCGGCAGCGAGCCACCGATCGTCGCCGTCGACACCCAGCTCGATGGCATGCGCGTGGCCCATGGCGGATGCGTATGGCTCGAGGACCTGCGGCCGATGACCCCGGGCGCGCAGGCCGTCGATGACATCGGCGCGATACCGCGATTCGACCGACGTCAGGACCGGTGCGCCGCCGATGGACGTGGAGGTCGTGGACCAGCGCGGGGCGGCGATGGCCATCGCGACATCCACCCCGCCATCCACGAGCGCGGACACGACCTGGGCGAACACCTGGGGCTGGATCTCGCCACCCATCGAGCCGTGCACGACCCATGGTCGCCCGTCACGCAGGAGCATGCCCGGCGTGAGCGTGTGCATCGTGCGCCGGGCGGGTGCGAGCGAGTTGGCATGGCCCCCATCGAGGCGGAAGAACGCGCCCCGGTTCTGGTAGCCGATCCCGGTCGCCGGATCCACGAGGCCCGAGCCGAAGCCGGCGTAGTTGGACTCGATGAGCGACACCGCCCCGCCGTCGGCATCCGCGGTGCACAGGTAGACCGTGCCACCGCCCGCGGGAAGTGCGGACGGGATGGGCGGCGCGGCTCGATCCGGGTCGATGGCGAGCGCTCGTTCGTGGCTTCGTGCTCGGTCGAGCATCCGATCGAGGGCACCTGGTGCCATGGCGTCGGGATCCGTCAGCCACATGTCCCGGTCGGCGAGCGCGAGCCGGGAGGCCTCGATCCCGAGGTGGACCCAGCGGGCATCCGCCACGCCCGTCCCGTCGAAGGCGTCGGGCGTGGGTGGTGTGAGCGCATCGAGCATGGCGAGGGTGGCGAGCGCGATGGGGCCACAGCTGTTGGGTGGGTGGCTCAGGCTGGTCACGCCTCGATAGGTGGTCGAGATGGGCACGTCCCAGACCGCGCGATGGGCGGCCAGGTCCGAGCCACGCAGCGGGCTGCCGCGGTCGGCGAGGTAGACCGCGGCGCGGGCCGCGAGGGCACCCTCGTAGGCCACGGCCGGACCTTCCGCGGCGAGGATGCGCAGGGTGGACCCGAGCGCGGGCAGGCGGACACGCTCCCCGGGGCGCCAGGTACGGCCAGCCGGTCGATACGTCCGTGCCCAGTCGCCATCCGTCCCGAAGATCCCGGCGGCTCGTTCGATCGCGGCCACCCAGCCGGGGCTTGCCGGGAACCCGTCCGTGGCCAGCTCGATGGCCGACCCCAGGAGGTCGGCCCAGGGGAGCCGTCCGAAGCGCTCGTGGGCCGCACCCCATGAATCGATGGCGCCCGGCACGGTCACGGTCCAGGGCCCGCGCTCGGGCATCGTCGTGTGACCGGCCGCCCGCGCGGCCTCGATGGTGGCCCCGGCCGCCGATCGGCCACTGCCGTTGAGCGCGTGGACCATGCCGCCCGCCGGGTCGTGGATGAGCCAGAATGCGTCGCCACCCAGGCCGCACGAGTGTCCTGCCACGACGGCGAGCACGGCGTTGGTCGCGATGGCGGCATCCACGGCCGTGCCACCGGCTCGGAGCACGGCCATGCCCGCGCTCGTGGCGAGCGCGTGCGGGCTCGCCACGGCGCCCTTGGCACCGAGCGCGGGAGTAGCGGGGATCAGCGCCGGCGCGGCACCGAGGGGTCGGACGGGTGGCATCCGCCAAGGGTACGGGCTGTCGGTCCACAGGGCAGGCCGGGTAGGCGGCTCGGTCGTCCGACGCCTGTGTGTCGTGGCCCGCGCCGGTGGCCGGCGGTCGCTACGAGCCCCGGCGGGTCCGCCGGGGCGCGGGGACCCGATCGGGGAGGGTTCCGCGCGGTGGCTCGATCGGCGGTGCACCGGGCTCCCAGCCCGGTGGCGCCAGCTCGAAGGTGTCGAACCGGAATGCGGGTGACACGGTGCAGCTGACGAGCGTCCAGCCGCCCAGGCTGCGCGCGGACTGCCAGCCGCCCTGCGGCACCACGACCTGTGGTCGCTGGCCTTCGAGGATCTCGGCCCCCAGGACGTGCCGCTCCGCGGGTCGATCCCCGTCCGGCCCGGTCACGGACAGCTCGAGCGGGTCACCGGCATGGAAGTGCCAGATCTCCGCGGCATCCACGCGATGCCAGGCGGATCGCTCGCCGGCCTGGAGCAGGAACAGGATGGCGCTCCCTGTCGGCCGCTCCCCGTCGGAAGCCGGGGCGCGCCAGGTCTCGATGTAGTGACCGCCCTCGGGGTGGGGGAGCATGCCCAGTCGGGCGATGAGCGTCCCGGCGGTGGGTCGGATGCGCATGCCCGATAGCGTACGCTGGCCGGATGCTCCCGGGTGGTCGACCTCGATGATGCCGCGACCCGCCACGCCTGACGCCCTGCGGCCGAGCCGGGATGACCTGCTCGGGGCATGGGCGGCGCGTGTGCGCGCCGAGCGGGACCAGACCGATCGTGCCCGTGAGGTGGCCGACCCGGCCGACTTCTACGCCCCGACCGCGCACCGGTTCCGGGTCGACCCAGCCGGACCCGACATCGTGGGCGAGCAGCTCCTGTCCATCGCCCGCCCGCACGACACCTGGCTGGACGTGGGCTCGGGCGGCGGACGGTACGCGTTGCCGATCGCCGCGACGACCCGCGGCGTCATCGCGGTCGATGCATCACCCTCGATGCTGGCCGTCCTGGCGGAGGGGGTGGCCGCCACCGGTGCCGCGGGTGTGCGTACCATCCAGGCGCGCTGGCCCCTCGACGGCTGGCCGGACGAGCCGGACGTGCTCGCGGCCGTGGGGGCGGATGTCGCGCTCATGGCCCACGTGGGGTACGACATCGAGGACATCGGGCCGTTTCTCGACGCGTTCGAGGCAGCGGCCGGACGGATGTGTGTGGCGGTCATGGGGGAGGGGGCCATGACGACGGTCGGTCGGCTCTACTGGGAGGCCATCCATGGCGAGCCACGGGTAGCGCTCCCGGCGCTCCCCGAGCTGTTGTCGCTCCTCCTGGCTCGTGGGCGGCTGCCCGAGGTCCGCCTCGTGGTGCGGCAGCCACCGGACTACGACAGCTTGGGGGCGCTCCACGACCGGGCGCGGCGACAGCTGTGGCTGCGACCCGGCTCCGCGCGCGACCGGCGACTCGAGGGGCTGCTGCGTCGTGACGCGCGACGGACGGAGGGCGTCTGGACGCTGCCCGAGGACGTGACGCGCATCGGCATCGTGACCTGGTCACCACGCTGACCGAAGGGTCAGTCGAGCCCTGCCATCGAGGTGCCGAACAGCAACAGGCCGGCGATCCCCAGGAGGACGACGATGACGGCCGTCGTGAACGGGTTGGAGACGGGCTCGAACGACATGCCGCCCACGATACCCGATCGCGGCGGTGAGCGGCACCGCGCATCGAGTCGCTGAGGGCCGGAGATGCAGGGACCGCGACGGCCCCAGCCGTCGCGGTCCGAGGGGACGGGGAGGGTGTCCTACCGCCGGGGAAGGCGGAAGATCCACAGCGAGCCGTCGCGTCGGCGCCCGGCTCGGAGATCGCCGACCCAGCGGCGACGTCGGAGCGTGCGGATCAGCTCGAGCTGGTGCGCCCGTGCCAGGTCGAAGGTCGTCGTGTGCATCGTCAGCCTCCCTTCCCCGTGCCCGGATGGGCGCGGTGCGGTGATGACAGGATGCGCTGGGGGAGCGGCGCGGCCATCCGGCAGGTGTCCCGAACCTGGCCACGACGGATCGCCCGCCCGTGGCTACGTCATGCGTCCGGGTGTCACGAGGTGCGTGGCTGGACCAGCTTGTGCTCGACCGCGTACAACGCGGCCTGGGTCCTGCTCGACAGGCCGAGCTTGCCCAGGATGTTGCTCACGTGCGTGCGCGCCGTCCGCTCGGTGATGAACAGCGCGCTCGCGATCTCCTTGTTGCTGGCGCCCTGGCCGACCAGCGACAGGACCTCCTTCTCGCGCTCGGTGAGCGGCTCGACCAGCTGGGGTGCCGTCCGACGCTCGCGCATCCGCTGCGCGAGGAGACGTGCCACGGCCGGGTCCAGGTGCACCTCGCCGTCGTGGGCGGCGCGCACCGCGGCCGCGACCGCCTCCGCATCCGCGTCCTTCAGCAGGTAGCCGCTGGCGCCTGCCTCGAGGGCCGAGGTGACCTTGTCCTCCTCGATGAAGCTGGTCACCGCCACGATCTCGATGGTGGGTGCCGCGGCCTTGATCGCGGCGATGGCCGAGACGCCATCCATGACGGGCATCAGGAGGTCCATCAGGATGACGTCGGGCATCAGCTCCTTCGCCCGCGCCAGCCCTTCCGCGCCGTCGCTGGCCTCGCCCACGACGGTCATGTCGTCCTGGAGGTCGAGGAAGGTGCGCAGGCCGCGACGCACCACCTGGTGGTCATCCACGAGCAGCACCCGGATACGGTCGTCCACGGGCTGGTCGGTGTCGGTCACGTCGGTCCTCGTCTCGATGGCGGCAGCGCGCACGGTCATGCGTCCGGGCCGCGGCTCGTGGGCATCATCGTGCCATGGATGGGGGTGCGATCGGGATCCCCCACGGCGGTCGACCCCACAGGACCGCCGGCCGGGGTCGTGGGCTGGATGCCCCGCAGCGCATCCACGAGGATCTCGGGCGGCGCCGTCGGTGAGACGAACACCACGGCGGGGGCGTCATCCGGTGCGACGCGGTCGTCGCGAACGCCACTCAGGGCCACGATCCGGACCTCGGGCCAGCGCCGACGGATCTCGTGGAGGAGTGCCAGCCCGACCTCGGCCTCTGGCAGCCGGGGATCGATGAGCACGACCTGCGGCCGACCTGCCTCGAGCGTCCGGACCGCGACCGCAGGGTCACCGGTCGCTCCGTCGAGCTGGAGGCCATCCGACACACGGATGAGCCCCGCGAGACCCTGTCGGACGCGACGGTCGGCGTCCACCACGAGCACGCGGACGGGCTCGCGGGAATCGGAAGGGCCGACCATCGGCGCAGCGTGGACATGGTCGTCACCGGACGCATCGGCGGAGCGTCCGATCATGGACGCGACAGATGACGTAGGACCTGGCGGCCGGGCGCGGGCTGACCCCGGGGTCAGGAGCCCTCGCGGTCAGGCGTCGGCGTCGGGAGCCGTCCCCGACGACGGTCACGACGCGGTCGGTGGCACCGTGACCTCGACCCGGCTGCCGCTGCCGGTCGTGCTGTCCACGCGCAGCGAGCCGCCGATCTGGCTCGCGCGAGCACGCATGCCCGCGATGCCCACGTGGCCGGCGGGCACGACCGTCGGATCGAACCCCGTGCCGTCATCCTCGACGACCAGGCGGAAGCCCTCGGTGGGCGACCCGCTCAGCAGGATCGAGACATCGCTCGCCTCGGCGTGCTTGACCACGTTGTGGAGCGCCTCCTGGGCGATGCGGTACAGCGCCGTCTCGATGTCGAGGGGCGCACGCTCGTCGCCCATCGCGCAGTCGACCCGCACGGACAACCCGACGCGTCCCTGGATGCCCGCGGCGTGCGTCCGAAGCGCCTGCACGAGCCCGTCCTGCTCGAGGTTCGCTGGTCGCAGCTCGAAGATGAGTGCGCGCATCTCGGCCAGCGCCTCGCGCTCCAGCTCCCGGAGCTCACCCAGCATCTGGCGTGCGGCGTCCGGATCGCGGTCCAGCAACAGCTCCACGCTGCGGGTCGTGAGGGTCATCGAGAACAGCGCCTGGGTCACCGAATCGTGGAGCTCCTGGGCGAGTCGGGCGCGCTCCCCGGCGGATGCCAGGTCCGACGCCTGTCGTCGGAGGTCATCCTCCAGACGCACCTGCTCCCGAAGGTCGCGGATGATGCCGTGGGCCCCTCGATACTCGCCGTCCTCGACATCGGCCACCGCACGCATCTCCACGGGCACCGGCCGGCCCGCCAGATCCTGCAGGAAGAACCGGTAGGTCTGGTCGGGGAAGGGCGGCACGCTGAGCCGCCGATAGGCCTCCTCTGGCACCGTCCGCGAATCACGGTGGACGATGGTCGTGAAGTGCTCACCGATGAGGCTGTCGACGGTGCGCCCCGATGCCCGCACCACCGCGTCGCTCAGGAACGTGAAGCGGCCGGCCCGATCGGTCTGCCACGCGATGTCGGGCGAGCGCGTGAGCAGGTAGTGATACCGCTGCTCGGAGGCACGCAGCTCCTCCCAGAGGCGGCTGTTGGCGACCGCGATGGCCGCCACGTCGGCGAGGCCCTGGAGCAGGTCCTGGTCCTCCACGGGGACATCGCGTGGCGCTCGATAGCTGATGGCGAGCGTGCCGATGACCTCGGCGTGCGGCCCACGCAGGGGCGCCGCCGCCATCGCGCCGAGACCCATGCGGATGGCCACATCGCGGTCCTCCGGTGCCTGCGGGATGCGCGGATCGGCCAGGTACTCGCGTGTCCAGATGACCCGGCGCTGCGACGCGGCGAGGCCGTTGATGCCACCACCCAGCGGGAACTCCATCTCCGCCAGCCAGGCCCGTGTCACCTCGTCCGTGTCGCCCGCGAGGACGGCCGGCACCAGGTATCCCGATCCCTCGGCGAGCAGCGTCAGGTGGGCGTCATCGGCGACCAGGAGTCGCCGCGAGTCATCCACGATGCGCTGGAGCACCTCCTCCGGATCGCGCAGCATGGCCAGCCGGGCCGTGATCTCGCGCAGGGTGCGTTCCTGGTCGACACGTCGGGCGAGCTCCGCCCGCGAGGTGTGGAGCTGCTCCAACAGGCGTGCCGCGACCAGCGATGCCGCAGCGTGATCGGCGAGGGCCCGGACCAGGGTCGCCTCCGCCTCGCCCATGACGCCCGGTCGTGAGCTGTACACGCCGAGCGCGCCGATACGCTCGTCGTCCACGACCATGGGCGCCACGACCATCGAGCGGATGGCGGCGTTGCGGACGACCTGGTCGGTCATCCAGGCATGGCTGAACGTCGTATCCGCGGGGTAGTCGGTCGTGATGCGGATCGCCCGGTCGGCGACCGCGGTCCCGAACATGCCGACCCCGAGCGGCACCACCAGCGAGCGCATCCACGCCCGTTCGGGAGTGGCGCTGATGCCCGCATCAGCCGCCCATTCGAGCGCGTCACCGCCTGGAGCCATGAGGTACACGATGGCGCCATCGGCGTGGAGCAGACGTGCCGCCTCGTCGGCCGCCCGTTGGAGGGGGCCGGACCCGGCGGGCGCGGCAGGGACGGGATCGTGGCCGGGACGCTCGTCGATCACGCGCGGATCATCGCAGATGACCACGGCGCCGGCAGCCCCCGCATCGCGACCATCGACGATCACGGGCGTCGGACGCCCGGCCGACACGATGTGGCCGACACTGCCGACCGGGACTTCGTGCAGGGACTTGACGAAGTCCCCGCGTGCGTCCTACGATGCCTTGGTCCAGTGACTTGCCAAAGTCGACGGAGACCCACCCCGGCTCGGGTGGGCAGGGCGGCACGGCGGCAGGGCCCGGAGGGAGGATCCGGGGCACCAGCAGGACCACGGGGCCCGGCCACGCGGCCGGGAGACCCGGACGCAAGAGTGAGGGCTGTCGTCGCAGGCAGGCGACAGGCCATCGAGGAGGCGGATCGGACGATGCGGCTGCCCGTCAAGGCGACCCATCAGGCCACCCGGGAGCACAACGTGCGGCTCGTGCTGCGAGCCATCGCGGACATGGGGCCCATCAGCCGTGCCGATGTCGCACGGCGCACGTCGCTCACCCGAACGACCGTGTCGGACGTCGTGGGTCAGCTCGCCGACGCGGGTCTGGTGATGGAGATCGGGCGCGGGCCATCGAGCGGCGGCAAGGCGCCCATCCTCCTCCAGATCCCGCGGGATGCGCGTCAGCTGGTAGGCCTCCACATCGGCGACGAGCACGTCCGTGGCGTGGTCGTGAACATCGCGGGTGATGTGCTGTATCGAGCGCAGCTCACGGTCCACGGCCGTGATGGGAGCCACGCCCTGGCGCAGCTCGATGCGCTCGTCGATGAGCTCATGGGCGCCGTCTCCGGGCCGCCGGTCGGCATCGGCATCGGCACACCCGGGCTGGTCGACACCCAGGCAGGCATCGTCCGTTGGGCCGCCAGCCTCGACTGGCGCGACCTGCCGCTGGCCAGGCGGGTGGCCGACCGGACCGGGCTGCCGGTGTATGTCGCGAACGATTCGCAGGCGGCGGCGCTCGCCGAGTGGACCTTCGGGCGTCACGCCGAGGCACGCGCGATGATCGCGGTGCGGGTGGGCGTGGGCATCGGCGCGGGCATCATCATCGACGACCGGCTGTACCAGGGTGACGGCTTCGGGGCCGGTGAGATCGGCCACACCACGGTCGTGGAGGACGGTCCGCCATGTCGCTGCGGCCGGTTCGGCTGCCTGGAGGCGATCGCCAGCCTGCGGGCGGTCCTGGAGCAGGTCGCCGGGAGCCTCGACCGATGGCCGGGGTCGACCGGGCTCGACCGGGCTCGAGCGGGCTTCGAGGCGGGCGACCCGAGCATCCGCGGCGCGGTGCTGGAGGCCGGACGTCAGCTGGGCCGAGCGCTGGGGGGGATCATCGACACGCTCGACATCCGCTACCTCGTGCTCGTGGGTCCGATGACGGTGTTCGGCCAGCCGTGGCTGGAGGCCGTGCGGACGAACGCCCGGCGGACGGCGCTTCCGCTGCTCGCCCAGGAGACGGTGATCGAGCTGGGTAACCTCGGGCCGGATGTGGAGGAGCTGGGCGCCGCCGCGCTGCTCATGACGGCCGAGATCGGCCTGAGCCAGGCCGCATGAGCGCCCATGGCTGGTCCGCTGCCCGCATCACGCCGACGGTGACGCGCCCATGCGCGCTGTCCGTCGTCCCTGGACACATCCACCGACCGACCCACGAGAGGAGGGAGCCCGCCGAGCAGACCGGCTGAACCGTCACCACCGCGCGGCCGACTGGTCGATCGGTGGATGCTATGCAGGTCCGGTGTCCACCGGACCAGGTACGGAGGAGAACATGATCCGAACCCAGAAGGTCACCCTGTTGGCAGGCATCGTCGCCGCCAGCACGGCGCTGAGCGGCGCGGGCAGCGTCCTCGCGCAGGACGCGAGCGGTGCGACCGGTTACGCCGAGCTCGACCAGGCGATGGGTGCCGACCAGCCGTTCGCTGGTACCAAGGTCTCCATCCAGACACAGTGGATCGGTGGCGAGGGCGAGAACTTCGCCGCGTCCATCGCTCCGTTCGAGGCGGCGACGGGCATCGACATCGTGGTCGACAGCATCGGCTCGAGCCATGAGACGGTGCTCCGCACCCGCATCGAGGGCGGCGCGCCGCCCGACCTCGCGATGCTCGCCCAGCCGGCAGCCATCATCGGCTACGGCGAGGCAGGCCGGCTCGTCGACGTCGCCACCATCATGGACACGACCAAGCTCGCGGATGAGCATGCCGCGACCGTCGGTCTGTACTCCAGTGGCGACAGCGTCTGGGCCATCCCCTACAAGGTCGATGTCAAGTCGACCGTGTGGTATCCCATCAAGGCCTTCGCGGCGGCCGGCTACGACGTGCCGACCACGTGGGCAGAGCTCGAGGCCCTCGAGGCGCAGATCCGCGAGTCGGGTAGCGCCCCCTGGTGCATCGGCATGGAGGCCGGCACCGCGACCGGCTGGCAGGCGACCGACTGGCTGGAGGACATCGTCCTTCGCACCGCCGGCATCGACGCCTACAACCAGTGGATCACCGGCGAGCTGAAGTTCGACTCGCCCGAGATCACCGCGGCCATGGACGTCCTGTCCAAGATCTACTTCACCGAGGGCAACGTCTACGGTGGCAACACGGCCATCGTGGCCACCCCGCAGACCCAGCCCATGGATCCCATGTTCCCGACCGATGGCGATTGGGACGGCTTCACCCCGGGCTGCTGGATGCAGAAGCAGGCCACCTGGTATGGTCCCGACTTCTTCCCCGACCAGCGCACCACGGGTGATCCCTCGCAGTTCGTGATCGGCGAGGACATCGGCCTGTTCTACTTCCCGCCCATCGACGAGGCCCAGGGCAACCCGGCCCTCGGCGCGGGCGACGCGCTCATGGTCCTGGCCGACCGGCCCGAGGTCCGAGCCGCCGCCCAGTTCCTGTCCACGCCAGCCGGCATCCAGGCCTGGATCGAGGCGGGCTCCGCCCTGTCCGCGAACCAGAGCACCCCGGCCGAGTGGTACCAGGGCAACTACAAGCTCGAGGTCGCGTCCGGCATCGTCGCCAACGCGACGTCGTTCGGCTTCGATGCCTCCGACCTGATGCCCGCAGCCGTGGGCACCGGCTCCTTCTGGACCGAGATGGTCAACTGGATCTCCGCCAACGGTGCTGACACCCAGGCGCGGCTCCAGGCCATCGACGCCAGCTGGCCCACGGAGTAGTCGTCCGTCCTGACGGGGCGCGTCACCACGTGTGACGCGCCCCGTCGCAACATCTGCCGCAGGAGGAGCACGGAGCGATGACGGGAGTACCCGATCGCCGAGAGGCCGAGGGAGGCTGGCGCCTCCTGGTGATGCCCCTCGGCGTGCTGCTGGGCGCCGTGGGCATCGTCCTGGGCCTCATCTTCCTCGCGGACCGGCAGGAGGCCGCGAACGCGGCCGCCATCTTCTGGGACCTCGTCGGCAACACCAGCGAAGCGACCGCGTTGCGGCGCGGTGGCGGCGACCAGACGCTGGCGAAGCTCATCTCGCTGGTGGTCGCCGTGATCGTCGGCGTGGGTGGCATCTGGCTGTTCTACGCGGGTTCGAACGCCATCGTGGAGCGCGTGTTCGCGGAGCGGAACGTCCGGCGCATCGTGCCCTGGATCTTCGTGGGCCCGGCACTCGTGCTGCTGGCGGTCTACCTCGTGATGCCCGCCGTGCTCACCACCATCGCCAGCTTCACCTCCAAGGGTGGGCTCGCCAACTGGGAGTGGGCGCTCACGGACCCGGCGATGTGGGCCACCTACCGCAACAACATCGCGTGGCTCATCGTGGGCACCGCGGGCGCCGTGGGCCTGGGTCTGCTCATCGCGGGTCTGTTCGACCGCGTCAAGCGGGAATCGGTCGCCAAGACCCTGGTGTTCCTGCCGCTCGCCATCTCGCTCGTGGGAGCGTCGGTCATCTGGCGCTTCGTCTACGCCTGGAAGCCCGCCGGCCAGGAGCAGTACGGGCTGCTGAACGCGATCTGGACATCGCTGGGTGGGACGCCGGTGCCCTGGATCCAGACGCCGCCCATCAACACCTATCTGATGATCGTCATCCTCATCTGGCTCCAGACCGGGTTCTGCATGGTCGTCCTGTCCGCCGCCATCAAGGGTGTGCCCGCGGAGGTGACCGAGGCCGCGAAGCTGGACGGGGCGTCCGAGCGCCAGATGTTCCTGCGCGTCATCGTGCCCATGATCAAGGGCTCCATCATGACCGTGACGGTCACCACCGCGATCGCGGTGCTCAAGGTGTTCGACATCGTGTACACGCTCACGGGCGGTCGTTTCGACACGGACGTGATCGCGAACCAGATGTTCCTGCAGAAGTTCCAGTTCTTCAACGACGGCCGCTCGGCCGTCCTGGCCGTGGTGCTGTTCGTCGCGGTGCTGCCGCTGATGATCCTCAATGTGCGCCAGATGCGCAGTCAGGGGTTGCCGGCATGAGTGAGCCGCGTTCGACCGCCGGGGGCACCGGTGCCGTCTCCAACTGGCAGAACGCGTTCGTGCGTCGGCTGCCACTGCGCATCGCGGTCATCGCCGTGTGCCTGGCGTGGTCGCTGCCCACGCTGGGTCTGCTCATCAGCTCCATCCGGCCCGCGCTCGACATCACCAAGAACGGCTGGTGGACGGTCATCTTCGACCCGTCCGCGTGGGCCAGCTTCACGCTCCGCAACTACGAGCAGATCCTGGGCTCCGAAGGCTTCGCGGGCGGCTTCTTCAACAGCCTCATCGTGACCGTGCCATCGACGGTCATCCCCATCACCGTGGCGGCGTTCGCGGCATATGCCTTCGCGTGGGTCCGCTTCCCGTTCCGCCGGACGCTGTTCGTCCTGGTGGTCGCGCTGCTGGTGGTGCCACTCCAGATGTCCCTCATCCCGGTGCTCCAGCTGTACTCCAACCTGGGCATCAACGGCACGTTCCTGGGGGTGTGGCTCGCGCACACCGGCTTCGGTCTCCCGCTGGCCATCTTCCTGCTCTACAACTTCATGTCCCAGCTGCCCAACGACCTGTTCGAGACGGCGAGCCTCGATGGCGCGACCCACTTCCAGATGTTCACCAAGGTCGTGCTGCCGCTGTCCGTGCCGGCACTCGCGGCGTTCGCCATCTTCCAGTTCCTGTGGGTCTGGAACGACCTCCTGGTGGCCCTCGTGTTCCTTGGCGCGAGCAACGACGTGAGCGTGCTCACGTTCCGGCTGTACCAGCTGGTGGGTGTGCGTGGCGAGTCGTGGCACCTGCTCACCGCCGGTGCGTTCCTGACCATGATCGTGCCGGTCATCGTGTTCCTGGCGCTCCAGCGCTACTTCGTGCGGGGCATCCTGGCCGGCTCCGTCAAGGGCTAGGCACGCATGACGGTGCCTCGGGGGGCGGCCACGGGGGTCACGGACACGCGTCCCGCTGCGGCCATGCCCGCGGTGCCGCTCCTGCGCGCGTTCGAGGGCGAGGTCGCGCCACCGGACGTGCTGGCCGCTATCCGGGACGGCGATGCGGCGGGGGTCGCGCTGTATCGCGGCCTCAATGTCCGATCCCCCGAGCAGCTGCGTGCCCTCACCGGGGACCTCCAGGCGGCGGCACGGGCAGGGGGCCAGCCACCCGCCATCGTGGCCATCGACCAGGAGGGTGGTCAGCTGATGGGTGTCGGCGCCCCGGCGACCCCGTTCGCGGGGAACCTCGCGCTCGGCGCGGTCGATGATCCGATGCTCGCGGAGCAGGTGGGCCGGGCGATGGGACGGGAGCTGGCGGCCCTGGGCATCAACGTCGACTGGGCGCCCGACCTGGACCTGGCGACCGCGCCCGCCAGCCCGGCGGTGGGTGCACGCGCGTTCGGTGACGACCCGGTGGCCGCGGGCCGGCTCGGCTCGGCGTTCATCCGGGGCATCCAGGGGGAGCGCGTGGCTGCGGCCGCCAAGCACTTCCCGGGCAGTGGCGAGACGCTCGCCGACCCGCATCACGGCCTGCCGGTCGTGGACGTGGACGCGGCCACCCTCGAGACGCGCGAGCTGGCGCCCTTCCGGGACGCCATCGCCGCGGGTGTCCGCATGGTGATGGTCACCCATGGGGCATATCCCTCGCTGGAGCCGGACGGCGCGCCACGGCCAGCGCTGCGCTCGAGCGCCATCCTGCGCACGCTGCTGCGGGAACGCATGGGCTTCGCAGGGGTCGTCGTGTCCGACGCGCTGGACATGGCCGCCGTGGACCAGTCCGATGTCGCGACCGCGGCGCTCGACGCCATCGCGGCCGGCGTGGACCTGCTGCTGGCCGGACCCACCCAGGCCGACCGGCCCGCGGAGCTCGCTCGCCTGGTGACGGGTCTTCGTGGCTCGCCCGAGGCACTGGTCGCCGCGGATCGGGTGGATGCGCTCCGTCGGTGGCTGGGGGAGGGGGCACAGCCGGACCTCGATGTCGTCGGCTGCATGGAGCACCAGGCGTTGGCGGAGGGGCTCGCTCGCCGATCCGTGGTACTGGTGCGGGACGAGATGGGGCTGCTGCCGCTCGACCCGGCTGTCAGGGGCGGCATCACGGTGGTCACCCCGGCACCCGCGGACCTGACACCCGCGGACACCTCGTCCTGGGTCCACGTCCGGCTCGCGGACGCGGTCGCGCGTCGCGCACCGGGCACGCAGGCGCTCGAGGTGCCCATCGACCCGGGACCGGCGGACATCGCGCGGGTGCTCGCTGCGACCGACGACGCCGGCCTGACGATCCTGGGCACCATCGATGCCGCTGGCCACGGCGGCCAACGCGCCCTCGCGGCGGCGCTCGCCGAGCGGGGCCCGGTGGTCCTCGTCGCCATGCGCATGCCCGGTGACGTGGTCGTGGTGCCTGGGCCGGGCACGGCCCTTGCCTGTCACTCCATCCACGACCCCTCCACGGAGGCGGTCGGGGCCATCCTGTTCGGGGAGGTGGCCACGCAGGGTCGGCTGCCGCTCCGCGTCGCCGGGGCACCCGGCCACCCACCGGGAGACACACCATGAGCCTCCACGACGAGATGCTCGAGCAGCCCGCACGCGCGCGCGACCTGCTCGTCCAGGGCAGGGCGACGGTGGAGGCCATCGCGCGCGCCATCGCCGATCGGCCCATCGATCTGGTGCTCATCGCGGCCCGCGGCAGCTCGGACCACGCGGCGATCTACGCGCAGTATCTGTTCGGGACCCTCCAGCGGCTGCCGGTCGCGCTCGCCGCGCCGGCCCTCACATCGGTGTACGGGGTGGAGACGGCGCTCGAGCGGGCGCTGGTCATCGGCATCTCGCAGTCCGGCCGGTCACCCGACGTGGTCGGGGTGCTCGCGTCGGCGCGCCGCCAGGGAGCGCCGACGGTCGCGATCACCAACGACCCGGCGTCCGCGCTGGCCGATGCCGCCGATCATGTCATCGACATCGCTGCCGGACCCGAGCGTGCGACCGCTGCGACCAAGACCTACACCCAGAGCCTGCTCGCGGTCGCGATGCTGGTCGCTGCGATGGAGGGTGGCACGGGGTACGGGGGCACGGCCACCGAACGGTGGACGGCGCTCGACGCGCTGCCGGGCGTGATGGCTGCGGCCCTCGCGACCGAGCGAGAGGTGGAGGCCGTGGCATCGAGCCGCGCGGGTCTCGACCGGTGCATCGTGCTGGGGCGTGGCTTCGAGTACTCGACGGCGCGCGAATGGGCCCTCAAGCTCAAGGAGCTCGCCCAGGTCGCCGCCGACCCGTACTCGGCCGCCGACTTCCAGCATGGCCCGCTGGCCCTCGTGGAACCGGGCTATCCCGTCCTGGCCGTGGCCCCCACCGGCGCGACCCTGCCCGGGATGCGGGAGCTGCTGGTCCGGCTGGGAGACGAGCACGGTGTGGACCTGGTGGTCGTCTCGGACGATGCCGCGATCCGCTCGCTGGGTGCTGCGGCACTGCCGACGCCGCCGGCACCCGCGGAATGGCTGACGCCTTTCATCTCGACCCTGCCCGCGCAACTGTTCGCCTATCACCTGACCCGTGCCAAGGGCCGGGACACCGAGCAGCCCCGCTGGATCAGCAAGGTGACGCTCACCCACTGATCCGCCGTCAGAGGCTGACGGACTCGCCCGGTTCGGGTGCGATGACCCGCACCTGGCCGAGACCAAGGCGCAGCAGCTCGGCACGCAGCTCGTCGGGGGTACCGGCGAGCGCCGGGAACGTGCCGTAGTGGATGGGCACGACGACCGAGACCCCGAGGAGGCCGACCGCCCGTGCCGCCGCGCGCGGACCCATGGTGTAGTGCCCGCCGATGGGCAGGAACGCGACGTCCGGATTATGCAGCTCGCCGATGAGTGCCATGTCGCCGAACAGGTCCGTGTCCCCCGCGTGATACACCCGCGCACCACCGAGATCGATCACGAAGCCGACGGGCTCACCGAGATAGACCGAGCCCGGTCCCTCCACGGGTCCGCCCGCGGAGTGCTCGGCGCGCACCATGCTGACCCGCACCCCTGCGGCCTCCACCGTGCCGCCCTTGTTCATGCCCACGAGCCCGGCCATGTCGCCCACCTGGGGGCCGGCCCACAGCGTCAGCTCGTGGATGGCCGGCCAGGTCGGCTCCAGGCGCTGCGCCAGCTCGATGGCGTCACCCAGGTGGTCGCCATGGCCGTGTGTCACGAGCAGCACATCGCACGAGGTGACGGCGTCCGCGGACCGCGATGAGCGCGGGTTGCCGAACCAGGGGTCGATGAGCACCACGGTGCCATCGGCCGCCACGAGCTCCACGCAGGCGTGTCCGAACCAGGTGAAGCGGACGCCCAGGGTATCGGTCATGGATCCCTCCTTCATCATCGTGCTGCCAGTATCCTGCCCCGATGGAGCTGCTGCATCGGGTGACGGGCCCGGTCGCGACCAATGTCTGGGTCCTCGGGGACGAGGCCAGCCGCGAGGCCATCTGCATCGATGCGGCCACCCCGTCCGTGGGCTGGATCACCGGGTCCCTGGCCGAGCGTGGCTGGTCCCTGCGGTTCGTGGTGAGCACGCATCGGCACTGGGACCACATCGGTGACAACGCCGCGGTCGTGGATGCGACGGGTGCCACGCTCGCGGCGCATCATCTCGACCGCCACGGCCTCGAGCAGCCGAGCGCCACGATGCCCCCACCCTTCGCGCTGGTGCCCAGCGTGCCGGCGCTCGACCTGGCGGAGGGGAGCGTCATCCGGTTCGGCGAGATCCGGCTGGACGTGCTCCACACGCCGGGACACACGGAGGGCTCCGTGTGCCTCCTGGCTGCCGACCAGCGCCTGCTGTTCAGCGGCGACACCCTGTTCCAGGGCGCCTGGGGCCGGACCGACCTGCCCGGTGGCTCGGATGAGGCGATGGTCGGATCCATCGGTCGATTGGCCAGCCTCGATGCCGACCTGGGCGTCCTGCCGGGGCATGGTCGACGGACCACCATCGAGCGCGAGCGACCATGGATGGAGATGGTCGCCCGGGAACGCCGTCTGCTGCTGTAGCTGCTCGGCGCAGGTCATCGGCGCCAGGTCAGCGGCCAAGCACCACGACGAGCGCGATGAGCGCCACCACCAGGGACAGGAGCGCGGCAGCGAGGGCCGCGGCGGCCAGGCGGTGCGTCTCGGCGGGTGCTGGGCCGTCGCTCGACACAGGCGCCGGCCGATCCACGCGGTCGGTCAGGATCACGAGCTCGTCACGTGCGCGTTCGGCGGTCGTGGTCGTGCTCGCGAGGGAGCGCTCCAGCTGGGCGATGGTGTCGCGCAGGGCGGCCAGCTCCGCCTCCACCGCCCCGCGCGGCCTGGTCCCGGATCTCGGCAGGCCGGCAGCCGCCGCGGTCGGCGGCGGACCGCCGACCAGGTCGCTCGCCGGCTGGGGCTCGGTCAGCAGCTCCGTGATGCGACGCATCGCGGCGAGCGTGGGGATGTCCAGGTCCTGATCTCCCAGGCGGCCGTCCTGGAACGCGGCCTTGATCTCGGCGCGCGAGACATCGCGCGGGTCGTCACGGAGCAGCCGAAGCAGCTCCTCGCGGGTGTGGCGGATGGGCGTGGCCGCCTGGTCCGCGGCGGTGCTGTCGGGCGCGTCGGTCATCGTCGCCGAGAGTACGGCCTTGTCATGGTCCGTGTCGAGCCGATGCGCAGCGGACCGAGGCAGCGGCGGGTCGGGTCGCGCGCGTCGCTCAGCCCGGTCGCGCCCAGGTCCGGAATCGGCCGAATGGCACGAAGCCCAGCCGCTCGTACATCGGCTGCGCCATCGCGCTCGGTTGGAGCACGGCCGGCAGGTCTGGTCGCTGCGCGAGGATGTGGCGGGTCACCGCGAACGCGAACCCTCGCCGGCGCGCCGAGGGCACGGTCGCGATGCCGTAGACCCCCAGGACGCCCGCCTCCGCGAAGCCCATGCCCACCGCGACGGGCCCGCCATCGGACCAGCCCACGACCGTGATCAGCCGGGGATCGCGCGCCACGTCGGGGCCGTGCCAGGTGCCTGGCCGGATGCGTCCCGCGTCGAAGCCGATCGCGGCGGTCTGCTCGAACGCCACGACACCGGCAGCATCCTGCACCCGCTCGATGGTCAGCGCCGGCGGCACCGCGACCGCCGGCAGGGCCACGGCGGGCCGGGTCATCCAGGCAGGCGACGCCTGCGCCTCGAAGCCGAGCCGACGTGGATCGATGTCCCACCACGGGTCGCACACCGCGACCCAGCCCTGCCGAGGCACGATCCGGCCGAGCACATCCGTGGAGGCACCGGGGCGGATGGCGATGGCTTGGAAGAAGATGGACGGCAAGGGCTCCGGGCTGTGCCACAGTCCGCCGTCCCATCCGGTCGCTCGACGCAGCGACCGGATGTGCAGGTCGTGCCAGCCGGCCATGTTGGCTGCCGCCGCGGCCGTGGCCCACCGGGGATCCGGCATGGCCACGCCATCGGACGCGGATCGGGAGCCCGACCCGGAGCCGTCACCCGACCCTCGCAGGCTCGTGCTCACCGGCCGGTATATCGCTTGTGCTCCGCGGCCTGTCCGGCCTCGCGCACGATGCGCCCGAAGCGCTTCGCCGACCGACGCTGCTCCACGGGGTCCGAGCGCCGCGCGATCGCACCCAGCTCCTGCTGCAGCTTTCGGCGCGCCCGCAGCCGGTCCGGCGCCAGGGTGCCCGCCTCGATCGCGGCGAGCACGGCACACCCCGGCTCCACCTCGTGCGAGCAGTCGCCGAACCGGCACGCTGCCGCGAGCTGGTCGATCTCCTCGAACGCCCGGTCCAAACCCTCATCCGCGTCCCACAGACCCATCGAGCGCATGCCCGGAGTATCGATGAGCAGCCCGCCATCGGGCAGCAGGAACAGCTCCCGGGCCGTGGTCGTGTGACGACCCCGCGAGTCGTCCTCCCGCACATCCCGCACGAGCTGACGCTCCTCGCCCAGGAGCAGGTTGGCGATGGTCGACTTGCCGACACCCGACGAACCCAGCAGCACCACGGTCCGGCCCGGCCCCAGCCATCCCGAGAGTGCGTCGATGCCTTCGCCCTGGAGCGCGCTTGCGACCAGCACGGGCGCGCCTGACGCGATGGCTCGCACCTCACCCAGCCGAGCCGGGACGTCGTCGCACAGGTCGGCCTTGTTGAGCAGGACCACCGGATCGGCGCCGCTCGACCAGGCGAGCGCCAGGTATCGCTCGAGGCGTCGCAGGTTCAGGTCGTTGTCCAACGCGGCGACGACGATGACCGTGTCCACGTTCGCGGCCACGACCTGCTCGAACATCTCACCGCCTCCGCGCTGCTCACCGCGCACGAAGCGGCTGGAGCGGGGGAGGACGGCACGCAGCGCCGCCTGGCCAGCAGCGACCGGTTCGAGCGCGAGCCAGTCACCGACCGCCGGGAAGTCGGCGGTCGTCACGGCATCCCGGCGGAAACCGCGCTGGACGATCACCGAGACGTCGCCCGACTCGGTGCGGGTACGCACGGACCCGCGCGCGGTGCCGAGGACGCGACCGGGGACGTGACCGGCCGCCGCATGGACGGCGAACGCTGCCTCACGCCGCGCATCCCAGCCCAGCGGCTCGAGGGCCGGCCGGGACGTGACAGCCATCAGCCGACCCTCTTGAGCTTGCCGGTGCGCTTGGCATAGCGCTCGGCGCGACCGAACACCCAGATGCCGAGCGGGATGAGCACGACCGCCATGACCATCAACGGCCACACGTCATACCAGAGCTCCGTGATGGACGTGCCATGGATGAGTCCCTGCCGGACCCCGTCCAGGACGTAGGTCGCCGGCGAGAACTTCGACAGTGTCTGCATCCACTCGGGGAGGATCGTGACGCTGTAGTAGACGCCGCTCACCAGCAGCAGCAGCGACTGGAGCACGAACGTCATCTGCGCCCCTCGCTCCACGTACATGAGCGGCAGCACCGCGGCCATCATGCCGATGCCGATGAACGACAGGGACCCCAGGATCATCATCACGGCAGCGGTGGCGAAGTCCGCGTGCGACAGGTCCAGGCCGAAGAACAGGGTGAGCACGACCAGGATGACGGTGGTGTGGATGAGCCCGTACATCACCGCGAACATGGTCGAGCCCAGGAGCTGGACCCAGCGCCGGATGGGTGCCATGAAGGTGTACTCGATCGTGTTCGGCTTCATCGCCGAGACGGTCGCGTGGGAGCGCTGGGAGGGC
>CAZYTQ010000056.1:0-5666 GCA_964650135.1 uncultured Anaerolineaceae bacterium
GGGTCATCGTCGACCGCAAGCTGCGCAGCGATGTGACCGCCGAGCGGCCGCTCGGCACCGTGTGATCCGAGCCGTCCTGGCTCGGATCTCCCGATCGGGACGCGCCGTGACTCGGCGACTACTCGAAAAATCCTAGAGTGGCTGCCAAGCTCTCGTCATCCCGATACGGCCGTGCGTCGCAGGCGCCTGCGGGTCATTGGGAGACATGCGGAACTGCCTCCACCAGACCAGCGTCCTCGAGGTGGACCGTGGACGTGCCCGCGGGGGCGCGCATCGCCTAGCCCTTGACCGCCCCGCCGAGCCCTGCCCCGCGCAGGAACAGCCGCTGGAGGGGCAGGAAGATGGCGATGGGGATGAGCGTCGAGATGGCCAACGCCGCGAGGAACACGTCCAGCTCGGTCGCCCGCTGCAGGTTCGGCAGGCGCACCGAGAGCGGCTGGATGGCCGGTGACGGCAGGACCAGCAGTGGCCACAGGTAGTCCTTCCAGGTCGCGATGACCGCGAACACGGAGACGACGCCCAGGATCGGTTTGGACATGGGCAGCACGATCGACCAGAACAGCCGGAACGGCCCCGCGCCATCGGTGCGCGCGGCCTCGAACACCTCGCGCGGCAGGTTGTCGAAGAAGCGCTTGACGAGGATGACGTTGAAGGCGCTCGCGCCAGCGGGCAGCCACACGGCCCAGAAGCTGTCCACGAGCGACACGTGGAGCACGGGCAGGTCCAGCACGGTCAGGTAGAGCGGCACGAGCAGCACCACCACGGGCACGAACAGGGTGGCCAGCACGAGCGCCGTGATGATGCCCCCGTACCGCGGCCGCAGCACGGCCAGGGCATACCCACCGGTCGTGGCGACGACGATCTGGACCAGCCACGACCCGAACGCGATGACCAGCGTGTTCCAGAAGTAGCGGCCGATGTGGACCCGGTTCCAGGCCGTCGCGAGGTTGTCCAGGTCGATGCCGCTGGGCCACAGGGCCATGGGCATCCGGAGCGTGTCCTGGGTGGTGCTGACCGCCGACTTGGCAAGCCACAGGATGGGCCCCAGGCCGATGATGAGCAGCGCCACCAGGAGCACCAGCTCGATGAGCCGCAGCCCATGACGCACCGCCGGACGCGTCCGGTCGGCGTCGGAGACGAGGCCTCGCTCGTCGCGCTCCTCCACGCCCCGGTAGCGGCGTCGTCCGAGGATGCTCATGGGTCGCCTCGCCTCAGCTCGCCCATGACCGGGTGAGTCGGAAGTACACCGCGCTGAACACGGCGAGGAACGCGGCGAGCATCAGGCTCAGCGCGGTCGCGGCACCGTAGTCACCGCCGAGGCTGTTCTGGAACGCGTACTTGTAGATGAGCAACAGCACGGTCATGGTCGCGTTCGCTGGCCCGCCGCCGGTGAACAGGAACGGCTCCAGGAACACCTGCGCGGTGCCGATGATCTGGAGGATGAGCGTCACGAGGAGCACGCCACGCAGCTGGGGCAGTGTCACGTGCCAGACCTTGCGCAGGATGCCCGCACCATCGACCTCCGCGGCGTCGTACAGCTCCGCGGGCACCGCGACCAGGGCCGCGAGATAGATGATGACCGTGGCCCCGGCGTTGGCCCATGTCGCCTCCAGCACCAGCGAGGGCATCGCGGTGCGGGCGCTCTGGAGCCATGGCTGCGCCTCCACGCCGAACCAGCCGAGGATGGTGTTGAAGACCCCGGTGGGGCTGCCGTCGAAGAAGATCTTCCAGAGCAGCACCGCGATGACGGGCGGCACGACCACGGGCAGATAGGCGAGCGCGCTGTACAGGCCCCGACGCTTGCGCACCGTGCTCATGAGCACCGCGAGGATGAGTGGGATGGGATAGCCGAAGACGAGCGCGAGGAAGGCGAACCAGAGCGTGTTGCGGACCGCGGTCCAGAACAGCGGGTCGTTCCAGACACGCACGAAGTTGTCGAGGCCGACGAAGACCGGGTCGGACACCAGGTTCGTGTCCTGGACGCTCATGACGACCGCCCGGACGATGGGCAGCCACGAGAAGACACCGAAGATGACCAGCAGCGGCACCAGGAACAGGAAGGTGCCCACGCTCTCGCGCACGCGGTCCCGCGTCCAGCCGCCCGCGCGGGCAGCGGGTCGAGCGCTGGTCCGCGGTCGATCCGTGGTCACGAGGTCTCCGGTCCGCTCAAGGGTGGTCATCGCAGTGTGACGCGTGCCGGGGATGGGACGACGGGGCCCGCCGGGCAGGGCAGGCCCCGTCGTCAAGGGGAAGCGACGGCTACGGAGCGGTGCTGGCCGCGGCAGCGTCAGCGTCGATGAGCGCCTGGACCTGCGCCTGGGCATCCGCCAGGAGCGCATCGATATCGGCGGTCTCATCGGTCAGCACGGCCTGCACCACCGTGTCCAGGATCGCGTACATCTCCTGGGTGTGGCGGGTCGGCTCGGGCACCAGCGGCTGCTCGAAGATGCCGTCGATGAAGCCCGACATCTGGTCGCGCGGCACGTTGATGTACTCCGCGATCCAGGCCTCGGACTGCTCGAGCGTCGCCTGGTCGAAGATGGGCATCTGCGGGGTGCCCACCGGCTGGCCATCGGCCGCGAGGGTCGAGGCATCCAGGACGGCCGCGTCCTGGTCCAGCAGCTTCTGCATGTAGTAGAAGTCGATCCAGCGGACCGCGGCGGCCTGCTCCTCGGGGCTCGACTTGACGTTGACGGCGGCGATGTCGCCACCCGCCAGGACGCCCGCGTCCGGGGCATCGGTGAGCGGGATGACGGTCAGGCCGTAGATGGCCGGGTCGATCTGGTTGGCCTGGACGAGGGCGGTGTAGACGTCCGAGCCCTGGGTGTACATGCCCACCTGGCCGGCCGCGAACGCCTGGTTGGCGGTGCCCCAGTCGAACAGGAAGTTGGCGCCCATGGAGTCGTCCTCCCAGCGGAGGGCCTTGAGGAACTCGAGCGCTTCCTTGGTGGCGGGGTTGTCCACGGTGGACGTGACAGAGCCGTCCTGGTTCAGCTGCTCCATGCGGCCGCCGCGAGCGTAGGTCGCCACGGTCGTCTGCCAGCCACCGGTGTTGCTCTGGCTCATCTGGATGTAGCCCGCCTGGCCGGTCGCATCCGCGATGGCCTTGGCGGCGCTGCGCACCTCGTCCCAGGTCGTGGGCGGTGCGTTCGGGTCGAGACCGGCCTGCTCGAACAGCTGGCGGTTGTACTGCAACCCGATGCCGTACGCCTGCCGAGGCAGGCCGAAGATGTGACCAGCGTCGTCCTGCGCGGTGGCCAAGACGTTGGGGTTGAACTGCGCCGCATAGGGCAGGGCGTTCACGAGCTCGGTGATGTCGGCCAGCTGGCCCTGCTCGATGAGCGACTTGCCATCGGTGAACGGGATGGTGAACACGTCCGGCAACGTGCCGCCCGCGAGCATCGCCGCGAACGTGGGGCCGGTCCAGTTGTACTCATGCGCCACGATGTCGATGTCCGGGTTGGCCGCCTCGAACTGGGTGACCTGGGCATCGAACGCGTGGAACGCCTCCTCCGAATCGCCCGGCCGCAGGCTGACGACATCGAGGATCAGTCGGTCCTGGTCCTGGGCGCTCGCCGTGCCGACGAGACCCACGGTCAGCACGACCGCGCTCATGGCCGCTACCGCTCGAGCGACCGCCGGGTGGTGTGCCCGGGACGTCCTGGGGGTCATCGATCCCTCCTCATTGACGGATGCTGTGTGACGTGATGCACAGCCGCGGCGTCCATCGCCGCGGTCGGGTCCGGATGGCTCCTCACCTCATCCGGCACCCCCTTCCGAGCCCGGTGCCGGTGCCCGGAGCCAGGCCGTGGCATCGACCGGCAGCCGCCCGTCCACCAGCGGTCCGCTGGCCAGGAGCAGCTCGTGGTCGACGGGAAGGTCGATGGGGGACGTGGAGACGTTGGTGATGGAGCGGAACGCTCGACCACGCCTGAGGTCGAGCACCCCGGGGGACGAGGGCAGCCAGGCCAGGCCGTCGGCGCGCAGGTCCGGCTCGGAGCGTCGGATGCGCAGCAGCTCGCGATAGAGCCAGAGCATCGAGCCCGGGTCCGCCTCCTGGGCCTCGACGGTGATGGCCGCCCAGGACGCGGGCTGGGGCAGCCATGGCGGGGCGACCGCATGGGGCGGGCTGAAGCCGAACGGGGGCTCGGATCCGCTCCAGGGCAGTGGGACGCGACAGCCGTCGCGACCCGGGTCCATGCCCCCCGAGCGGTGGTACATCGGATCCTCGACACGGTCGATGGGGATGTCGGTCACCTCGTCGAGGCCCAGCTCGTCGCCCTGGTAGACGTAGAGCGATCCGGGGAGCGCGGCGACGAGCAACGCCGCGGCGCGGGCCCGCCGGGTTCCCAGCACGATGTCCGTGGGCACACCCTGTCGCTTGGCGAGGAACGCGAACGAGCTGTCCGCGCGACCCAGCCGGGTGACCGGCCGCGTCACGTCGTGGTTGGAGAGGACCCACGTCGCGGGTGCGCCGATGGGCGCGTGCGCGGCAAGCGTCCGGTCGATGGACGCGCGCATGGCCCGGGCGTCCCAGGGCTGGGTGAGGAAGTCGAAGTTGAAGGCCGTGTGCAGCTCGTCCGGGCGCAGGTATCGCGCGAAGCGCTCGACGTCGGGCAGCCAGACCTCGCCCACGAGGATGCGCGTGCCGGGATAGCCATCCGCGACGGCCCGCCAGCTGCGATAGATGTCGTGGAGCTCGTCACGGTCCGTGTTGGGATGTCCGCCGGGCGGCGCTACCGCGGGCGCGACCGGCTCCTCGGGGAGTGCCGGGTCCTTGACGAGCAGGGCCGCCGAATCGATGCGCACGCCGGCTGCGCCCCGATCGAACCAGAACCGGAGGATGTCCTCGTGCTCGCGACGCACGTCCGGATGGTCCCAGCGCAGGTCCGGCTGACGGGTGGAGAACAGGTGGAGGTACCACTCGCCGGGCGTGCCATCGGGGTCCGTGGTGCGTGTCCAGGTCGTGCCCGAGAAGTTGCTGCGCCAGCCGGTCGGCATCTCCGAGCCAGCCGCGCCCCGACCGGGATGGAACCAGAAGCGCGCCCGCTCCGGGGAGCCGGGGCCGGCAGCCAGCGCGGCACGGAACCACGGGTGCTCGTCCGAGACGTGGTTGGGCACGATGTCCACGATGGTCCGGATGCCCAGCGCGAGTGCCTCCGCGATGAGCGTCTCGGCCTCTGCGAGCGTCCCGAAGCGCGGGTCGATGGCCCGGTAGTCGGCCACGTCATAGCCGCCATCCGCCAGCGGCGATACGTACCAGGGTGTGAACCACAGGGCGTCGACGCCCAGGTCGCGGAGATAGCCGAGATGGGCGCGGACCCCCGCCAGGTCACCGATGCCATCGCCATTCGCGTCCGCGAAGCTGCGTGGGTAGATCTCGTAGATGACCGCGTCGCGCCACCAGGTGGGGTCGTCGTCGGGTGGCGCCACGACCGGGTGGCGTGAGGCAGCCGCAGGCGCGACCGGAAGCACGACGGACGGCGGCGAGGAGGCGAGGTCAGCCAGGCCGGTCTCGGTCACGATGCTCCACCAGGGGTGCCCTGCCAGCACCGGGCTCCGGGTCCGTCACCGAGTGGCAACGTTCGGGTGCCGTGAACGCAACGTATCAGACTCGACAGACTAATGCAAGAACTTGACAATACGGCGAGCGGCGTGGACAGCCA
>CAZYTQ010000056.1:5676-20947 GCA_964650135.1 uncultured Anaerolineaceae bacterium
CCATCGGGTGTGGGCCGAGGGGTGCTCAGGCCGGGCGGACGGGTCCCGTGGAGCCCCGGACCACCAGCTCCGGCTCGAAGCGCAGCTCGTCGAGGGGGACGTGCCGGCCGGCCATCTGGGCCAGCAGCAGGTCGATGACCATGCGCCCCATCGACTCGATGGGCTGGCGCACCGTCGTCAGCGGCGGCTCGGTGCAGTTCATGAGCGCGGAATCGTCGTAGCCCACGATCGACACGTCGCCGGGCACCTCGAGCCCGAGGCGACGCGCGGCCCGGATGGCACCCAGGGCCATCGGGTCGCTGGCACACACGATGGCCGTGATGCCCGTCCGCAGGAGTCGCGTGGAGGCCGCCTGCGCGGCCTCGAGGGAGTACAGGGAACGCACCACGTGGGAGGCCGGCAGCGCGATGCCCGCGCGGATCGCGACCGTCTGCGCAGCCTCCAGCTTGCGGTTGGAGGGCACGTGGTCCGAGGGGCCCAGGAGCAGCCCGATCCGGGTGTGACCGAGCGAGATCAGATGGCCCATGGCCTGCTCGACCGCCACCGCGTCGTCACACGCCACGCACGGGAAGCCCAGCCCATCGATGGCCGCGTTGACGAGCACCGTGGGCAGCCGCCGCTCCGCGAGCCGGGCGTAGTGATCATGCGCGGCCGATGCCTGGGCGTACAGGCCGCCCGCGAACACGACCCCCGACACCTGGTGCTGGAGGAGCAGCTCGATGTAGTCGGCCTCGGTCACGCCACCGGCGGTCTGGGTGCACAGCAGCGGCGTATAGCCCTGTTGGGCGAGAGCGCCCCCGACGACCTCGGCGAAGGCCGGGAAGATGGGGTTCTGGAGCTCCGGCAGGACGAGGCCCACGAGCCGTGCACGGTCGCCGCGGAGCTTCACGGGCCGCTCGTAGCCCAACACGTCGAGCGCGGTCAGCACCGCCTGGCGGGTCGCCTCGGAGACGCCGGGCTTGCCGTTGAGCACGCGACTCACGGTCGCCTCGCTCACACCGACCTTGCGGGCAACCTCGGCGAGTCGTCTGGCCATGACCCCATCTTACGCAAGTCCACGCAAGTGTTTGCAATGACCACGCATGATCGCTGGCGAGCCCGAGCGCGCAGGATCTCGGCGCTTGATCCGAGCGCTCCACGATGCCCGCCGGTCATCCTCATCCAGGCGTCCCTGGGGGCTGCCCACGTGGGTGTGGCACCATCGGCAGGTCCTCGCCCGGCACCGGAGGCTCATATGATGCGCAAGCTGGCGCTGTTCCTGGTCATCGGACTGCTCTGCGTCACGACCACGACCATCATGGCCCAGGAGGTCGAGCCGACCTCGGGTGGTGTCGCGGCACCTCTCATGGAGGGCCAGTCGCTCGCCGACGCGCTCATGGAATGGGACGGTTACGACTTCGTGGACGCCGGCGATGCCTGGCCGGGTGCGCTGCGCTCGGGCCCCTCGTCCACCTCCGACCCCAACGACCCGTTCGGCGGCGATGGCACCATCTGGATCCTGCCGGCGCTCGATGGGCCCGCCCATGTGCTGTTGGAGGTCCGCCTGTCCGAGACAGGTGACCCGGGAATCTGGAGCAACGTCCAGCGGGTCATGAGCGAGCTCGGCTTCACGGATGACGAGCAGCAGGCCGTCTACGGCGGCTTCGGCAAGGTGCTCGGCGCCGCCTACGCGAACGCGGGCGAGGAGGAGCAGACCCACGATGCCGTGGCCTGGATCGCCAACGCCGTGGCGCTCTGGAGCAGTCGCACGCAGGGGTTCGAGCCCGTGGCAGAGGGCCAGCCCGTGCCGCTCGTGCCGACGCCCATGGGTGGCGTCCAGCTGGAGATCGTGCCCAGCGGCGAGGTATCCGCGGTGCTCCCGATGCCCGACCCGACCGCGACGCCCACCACGGAGCCGACCGCGGAGCCGACCGAGGAGCCGACGGCCGAGCCGACGCGGACCCCTCGACCCACCCGCACCCCTCGACCCACGCCCAAGCCCACCAAGAAGCCGACCGCGACCACATCGACCGGCCAGGCGCCGGCACCCGGCAAGGACGCCTGGATCTGCGACGGCGACGAGGAGATCATCGGTGACCCGTTCCTGGCCGGCTGGAACGTCGCGCGTGTCGACTGGGGCAAGCGCAATGGGTTCGACCGGATCGTGGTGTCCCTCGATCGACGCAAGCCCAGCGCCGAGAACTTCGAGGTCCAGGCGATCACCCACGTGATGCCCGCCGAGGAGGTCGCGTCGACACTCAAGGTGAAGCAGCCCAGCGACGGCGGCATGGCCATCGCACTCGGCTTCTTCGAGGACGTCCGGCTCAGCTGGACCATCGACCGGCAGCTGTCCGGGCTCAATGCCGTCCGGGCGATCACCCTGGGCAAGGACAACAATGGCTTCCCGTGGCTCGTCGTCGGCGCGGACGGGGAGGGCTGCTACTCCCTCCAGGTGCCGGCATGGACCGCGCATCATCCGGAGGAGGACGCGCGCGTCCAGGTGTTCCTGGACATCAAGCGCCCCTGATCAGCGGCGTCCGGTCGGGTCGGACGACTGCGACATCCGGCGACCCTGTCGGTCCCCGCCACCGATGACTGGACGCCCCGGCCATGTGTCGGGGCGTTCGGCATCGGGCACGAGCCGGCGTTCGTTGCCCGAAGGGTCGCCAGCGCGCGCCGGTCGCATGGGTCCAGCGTCCCGTATCCCACCCCGTGGAACGAACTTGCACCTGGTGGATGACCGGCGACCGAGACGACGCTCATGGCGATGGTTCGGACCATCGCGCCCGACCCCTCCGGGTCTCGGAAGGACCTATCCTGGCCGATATGACCTGCTGGGGTCATGGGCATGACCCCCGGGGGGCGCCGATCCGGCCGCCGATGGGAGAGGTCGGGTCGTCGTCCCTCCGGCGATCGTCACAATGGTCAGAGTCGTCCACATCGCGGAAGAGTCATCCGCGTGGCGGACGCCCATCGATCCGCCCGATGCGACCCGCAGCGGGCCTGTCCTATACTTCCGGACCCGGGCCGACATAGCTCAGTGGTAGAGCAGCTGTTTCGTAAACAGCAGGTCCTCGGTTCAAGTCCGAGTGTCGGCTCCACCTTCCTCGCGTGAGATCCGCCTCGCGAAGCCGTGCGAGGCACCCTGCGGCGGCCACGACGACCTCATCGGTCCGGGTCGGGCTCCGCGTCCGGGGTCTCGTCAGCCGGACGGTGCTCACGCCGCCATGCCGCCTGTGCCACCGCATGTCCCGAGAGCGGGGCCGTGACCAGCACGAACCCGGCCACCAGGACGGCGCTCGTGATGATCTCGGCGCTGCCTGTCGCGAACGAGGCGAGCAGCACGAGCAGCAGCGCCGCGTTGGTCACCAGCCCTGCCGCATGCAGCTGGTGGAAGATGTCCGGCTTCCGCAGCAGCGCGTACAGCCCGATGGTCGCGAGCGTGAGGCCGAGCAGCACCAGCGCGCTGCCCATGAGGCCCGCCAGCGTGTCGATCATCGGAACGGACCTCCGCGCAGGACGTGTCGCGCCGCGACGAGGGTGGCCGTGAACGACAGCAGGGCGAGGCCGATGGCCGCGTCGATGTAGAACGACACGCCCTGTTGGTAGGACAGGATGGTCAGCAGCATGATCAGGACGGACACCAGCACGTCCAGGGCGAGCACCCGGTGGAGCGTGTCGGGCGCCCGGAGGATGAGCACGCCGCCGACGACCAGCAGCAGGGTGGCCCACAGGACCGCGATGGTGGTCACGATGTCCGGCATGGTCAGGGCACCAGGTGTCGCTGCGAGCGCTCGCGCGCGATGCGATGACGTTCCCGGACGGCGTCCGGGTCGTCGGCGTGGAGGAGGTGCACGATGAGCACCCCCCGAGCGTCGTCCACGTCCACGGGGTACTCGTCGGGTGCCTCGCCGGTGAGCACTCCCCAGAGCGCCACGCCTCGGTGGGACCGGTCGCCGCGTGGGATCTCCACGAACCCGGGCTGTGCCGGCCCGCCGAGGCAGAACCGCGCCACGCGCCAGGTGCCCACCACCATCTCCCGGAGCGTGCCCCCCAGCATGCGCACGAACGCCCGCAGCATCACCGGCAGTGGTGCGTGCTCGGCGTGGTCGACCGCGCGCGCCTGGAGACCGAGCACGAGGCCCAGGCCAAGCAGCAGGCCGATGGCGATGTCGCCCGCGTCGAGGCTGGTGAGCACCATCAGATAGATGGCCGCGAGACCGCAGGTCCGCAGCACGATGCCCAGCAGGATGTGTGCCCGGTGGCTCATGGCGTGCTCCTCTCCCCGACCAGCACGATCTCGGACGCGACCGAGGCGTCCCCCACCACGACGGTCGCGGCCCCGCTGACGGCGCGCGCCGCGGCATCGCTCAGATGCACCAGGGGTTCGGGCCACAGGCCGGCGACCAGGACGACCGCGCCGATGACGCCCAGCACCAGCAGCTGGCTCCGGTGGCTGGAGGGTCCGCGGCGCTCGGTCCGCCAGAAGTCGTACTGGTAGATCTGGAACGTGTACAGCAACGACATGGCACTGCCCATGAACAGCAGCACCAGCAGGGCCGGCGCGTCCGCGGCCGCCCGGAACAGCTCCATCTTGGCCACGAAGCCGACGGCGGGCGGCACGCCCGCGACGCTCAGCGCGCCCAGCAGGAACGCCCAGCCGACGATCGCGCCACGCATCCGGGTCGTCAGGAACAGCAGCACCTTGTTGAGGGAGTTGACGATGCTGATCATGATCGCCGCCGCGAAACCGACCGGCCCGCCGATGCCCACCGCGATGAGCACATAGCCGACCTGGCCGATGGCCGAGTAGGCGAGCATCTCCGATCCGTTGTGACGCGAGATGGCGAGCACCCCGCCGTACAGCACCGACGCGGCGCCGATGACGATCAGGGCACCCGCCGCGAGGTCCAGCTCGCGCGGCAGCAGCTCGCCCCCGAAGCGCAGCAACCCGTAGGCGCCGACGTTCGCGAGGCCACCAGCGAGGATCGCGGCGACCGCGGGACGTGCCCCGGTGTACACGGTGGGCAGCCAGAAGTGGAACGGGAACAGGCCGAGCTTCACGGAGAACGCCACGAAGAAGCCGATCGCGATGAGGATGCCCGCGTTCGGGTCCACGGCAGCCATGCGTTCGCCGATGGCCGCCATGTCCAGCGTGCCGGTGACGTGATAGATGCCCGCCACGGACAGCAGGAACACGAAGGTGCCGAGCAGGTTGACGAGCGTGAACACGAGCGCCGAGCCCAGCGACCGACGGCTGCCGCCATAGGTCGCGAGCACATACGAGGCGAGCATCGCGAGCTCGAAGAAGACATAGAAGTTGAACAGGTCTCCGGTCAGGAACAGGCCCGTGAGACCCGCCGCCAGCAGCACCACGATGCCCGGGAAGGTGCGCTCACGGACGCCGCCGGTGACCAGGTGCGCGGTCGCAGCGAGGAGCACGCCCACCGAGAGCACCGCGAACAGGACGCCCGCGGCATCCGCACGCAGGGTGATGCCCAAGCCGCGGGGCCAGTCACCGGTCGTGACCACCATCTCACCGTGCTCCAGGACATCCGCGCCCAGGGTCACGAGTGCCACGAGGGTCGCACCGAGCGTCGCGACGGCGGCCCAGCCGACCACGGGCCGACGACCGTCGACCGCGACCAGGGCGATGCCCGCGGCCCACGGGATGAGGATGGCGAGCGACAGCAGGGTCATCGCGCCGCCGCCTCCTCGTCCTCATGGCCGAGGGCGTGCTCCGTGTCGAGCGTCGCCTCCTCCGTGGCCTCCTCCTCGGCCATCTCGTCGAGGCCCTGCGACCGGAACACATCCACCACCCGCAGCACCAGCACCAGCAGCAACGCCGTGGTGGCGAGGCCGATGACCACCGATGTCAGCGCCATCGCCTGGCTCAGCGGGTCGCTGATGGGGCCGCTCGGCAGGGGGTAGATGGGCGCTGCTCCGAATCCGAGCGCGGACGCCATGAGCGTCAGGGTCGCCGCCTGCGAGATGACCACCACGCCCAGCACCACCCGCAGCAGGTCACGGCGCATCACGAGATAGGCACCGATGCCGAAGAGCGCGCCCGCGGCGAGGGCATACACGAGGGTCATCGCGGTCCACCCTGGGCGAGTCGCGCGAGGTGATGGATGAGCACCACGAACGCGGCCGTCACGAACATGAACAGCCCGATGTCAAACACCACGGCCGTCATGATCTCAAGGGTCCCGATGTGGATGACGGGCTCGCCGGCCCGAGGATAGTGCGTGAAGGGCGGGTCCCCCACGAGGAGCCCAGCGAATCCGGTCGCGAGCGCGATGAGCAGACCCGCGGTGGCCACCTGCGGCGCACGGCGAAGGATGGGCAGGCTCCGCTCGGCGACCTCCCAGCCAAGGCTGACATAGCGCAACGCGAGCGCGGTGGCCACGATGACCCCGGCGCTGAAGCCGTCGCCCACGTCCGCATATCCCTTGACGATGATGGCCGCGGCCAGGATGAGCGCCGGTCCCAGGAGGCGCGGCGCCACCACGCCGACGATGCTCACCAGGACCTCCCGCGTCGGAGCAGGCTCGTGGCGCCGACCACCGCGACCGCGAGCACCGTGATCTCGACCATGGTGTCGAGGCCGCGGAAGTCCGCCAGGATGACCGTCACCACGTCACCGCCGTGGGCCTGTGGCGCGAGGCGGATGAGCTCCACGGCATCGCCCCGCTCGGCGGGCTCCCGGGACAACGCCGCCCAGATGGTGATGAACGCACCGATGCCCGCGACCACGCCCGCCGTGAGGTCGCGTCGGCGGCGAGCCGTATGTCCGGCGGACGCCGCAGCCCGCTGGCTCAGGGGCAGCACCGCGAACACGGCCACGAACACGAGCGTGTACACGGCCTCCACCAGGACGGCCACGAGGGCCACGTCGGGGGCGGCCATCACGGCATATACCGCGGCCAGCGCGAAGCCCAGCACGGACAGCGCCAGCACCGGCCGCAGCCGTCCCGGGTCCCGGGTCACCGTGATCGCGGCGCCCACCCCGAGCGCGAGCAGGACGACCACCGGCAGGTCCCCTTGCCCGACGTCACCGATCCGGTAGTCCCACCCGGACGGCGTCGCGAGGAACCCGATGCCGATGAGGACGCCCGTGGGCACCAGGACCGCGGCCACGCTGCGACGCAGGTCCCGGACCTCCTCGCGATGGATGCCATCCGAGAGACGACCGAGGCCCATGAGCAGCGCGCCGTACCAGCGCCGGGGGCCCAGGCGCCCACCGAGCGCAGCCACCCGCTCCACGATGGGCTGCCGGACCGGTGTCGCGACCAGGATGACGGCCCCCACGACCCAGGCCGCCAGCGCCATCAGGTTCTCCGGGCGGGTGTCGAGATGGTAGGCGGGGTGGATGGCCACCGGCGCGCCGTACGTCACCGTCGCGGCCGCCTCCGCGAGCCGGGCGAACGGCTCCACCACGATGCCGCCCACGATGCCCAGCACGCCCAGGACCACGATGGGCGCGACCAGCAGTCGAGGCACGGCGTGTGGCTCGATGCCCAGCGGGCCCGCGAACAGCCGCAGCCAGAAGCGGCCGATGTAGGCGAACGTGAACGCCGCCGCGAGCACCGCCACCGCGCCCATGAGCGGGCCGCGCTCGGTCGCCGCCGCGAAGAACAGCTCGTCCTTGAAGAAGCCGATGGTGAGCGGGAGTGCCGCGAGCGCTGCTGCCGCCGCACCGCTGGCCGCGGCGAGCAGCGGCATCGGGCGGGCCAGCCCACCCAGCCGTGACAGCCGGGTCTCGTCCGTGGCGAGGATGACCGTGCCCGCGGTCATGAACAGGGCGCTCTTGGCGATGGCGTGCGCGATGACATAGAACGCCGCGGCACCCGCAGCGACCGGGCCACCGAGGCCATACAGCACCACGACGTAGCCGTACTGGGACACGGTGCTGTAGGCCAGCACCTGCTTGAGCTCGTCCTGGGCGAGCGAGAGCAGCCCGCCGATGACGATGGAGCAGACGCCGATGACCAGCAGGCCATCGAGCACCATCGGCTCGAGGGCGAGCAGCGGGTGGATGCGCCCGATGACCAGGACACCCGCGGCGACCATCGCCGCCGAGTGGAGATAGGCGGAGACCGGCGTGGGTGCCTCCATCGCCCGCGGCAGCCAGAAGTGGAGCGGCACCTGGGCGCTCTTGGCGAGCGCGGCGATCGCGATGAGCAACGTCGCGACCGTGGTGACGGGTCCCGCCTCCGCGACATCGATCAGCGTCGGGATGGAGGACGTGCCGTACTCCACGGACAGCAGCACCGCGCCCATGAGCATCAGGACCGCGGTGGTCACCGTGACCAGGAGCGCCATCATCGCGGCCCCCCGGGCCTCGCGTCGCTCGCGGTCGAAGCCGATGAGGAAGTACGACGCGACCGCCGTCAGGTCGAACGCGACGAACAGCAGGATCAGGTCCTGGGCGCAGGCGAGGACCACCATCGCCGCCATGAACAGGAGCATCCAGGGCCAGAACCGTCGGTCGTCGTCGCGCGGCCGATGCGCATGATGCAGGTGGATGGGCAGGTAGCCGGCGCCGTACGCGAACACCGCGACCCCGATGCCCGTCGCGAGCAGGGCATACATCGCGGCGAGGCCATCGAACGCCAGCTCGAACCGGACGCCCAGCGAGGGGATCCACGGGATGTCCACGCGGCCGCCGCCGGTCATCGCAAGGATCAGGCACGCCCCGAACCCGAGAGCCGCGATGACGACCGCCAGCCACGCGAGGGGCGTCGAGCGGCTCACCGAGCCGCCCGCTGATCCATCCGGGGGGTGCTCACCGGGGGGATGCGCGGGTGTCAGGTGCACGGCCGGCGGTCGCCCTGGCATCCGGTGATTCTGGCAGGCCGGCGAACGGACCGTGATCGACCCGACGAACACCCCCGTCGAGGGCAGGACCGCTCATGGGCCATCCGGTCAAGCGGCCGCGACGCCCACCGTTGCTGACGCCGGAGCCTCAGGAAGCGGGTCGGGATCCTTCCGGTCCCAGGGCGTCATCCCGGGCAGTCCGGGCGACCGGACCCTTGAGCTCCACGAACAGCACGTGCGTCTCGGTCGTGCCGATGTTCTCGCCCGCGTGCTCCTGGGCGGGCAACCAGCGCGTCTCGCCCGCCTCGAGCGACACGTCCATCGAGCGTTCGCCCTGGTGCAGCCGACGCTCGAAGCCGCTGAGCGTGACCATGATGCTGTCGGAGTGGCCGTGCGGGGTCGTCCGGTCCCCGGGCCGGTCGTGGTATTCGAGGACCCGGACGCGCTCGTTCTCCATCACCACGCGGTACTTGTCGGGGTCGGTGTCGACGGGATCGGCCACTTCGTCATGGTACGCCGGCCGCGGTGCCGGAGGTCGCCGATGTGCGACACGGAGTCGCCAGGGAGCGTTCGATCGAGACATCGCAGTGATCTCCGCCTGCCCACCAAGGACCTACGGTCGCGGACATGGACGTGGCACGGCACGGCCCCTCGTGCAGACGGTCCGCGGATCCGCTCGTCCGACGCGATCGGTCGAGTTCGTCGCTGGGGATCTTGACCGAGGTGATGCATCGCGATCGCAACCGCGTCGATGTCGCGCCGGAGGTGATGCACCTGCTGGAGCTCGAGGGTCTGACGGCCCCAGACGGACCCGAGTCACCCGAGCAGCAGGTGCTGGCGCTGGGATAGGCACCGTGCCCGACCCTCGAGCACGGTGCCAGGTTCGCGTCTCACCAGAGCGGTCGGGCCTCGCGCGGGCGTCCGGGCCGTGGGTCCGCTCGCCGCGGACGCGATGGTCAGGGGACGATGGCGACCTTGAGCACCCCGTCCAGACGCTCGCTGAAGATCCGGTACGCATCCCCGATGTCCGCGAGCGCCCGCCGATGGGTGAGCAGCGGCAGCGGATCGAAGCGTCCGGACCTCACGGCCTGGAGCAGGCGACCCATGCGCTCCTTGCCGCCCGGGCAGAGCGTCGTCACGATCCGGTGGTCGCCCAGGCCCGCTGCGAACGCGTCGTACGGGAGCTGCAGCTTGCCTGAGTAGACGCCCAGGCTCGACAGCGTGCCGCCGGGCCGCAGGGAGCGGAGCGCGCTCTCGAACGTGGCCTGGGTGCCCAGCGCCTCGATCGCGACGTCGGCCCCGAGACCACCCGTGAGACGATGCACCTCGTCGACCACATCGACCGTGGTGAAGTCGAGCGTGACGTCCGCGCCCATCCGCCGGGCGACCTCCAGCCGGAACGGGTCGCTGTCGACACCGATGATGGTGGTCGCGCCCATGAGCCGCGCACCTGCGGTCGCGCACAGGCCGATGGGCCCCTGGGCGAACACGACCACGGTGTCTCCGATGCGCACACCACCCGACTCGGCTCCGGAGAAGCCGGTCGACGCGATGTCCGCGAGGAGCACGGCCTGCTCGTCGGTGATGTCCTCCGGGATGCGTGCCAGGTTCGCCTGCGCGTTCGGGACGAGCAGGAACTGGGCCTGTGCCCCGTGGATCGTGTTGCCGAACCGCCAGCCGCCCATGGCCTCGTAGCCCGTGCCGTGGCCACACTGGCTCAGGAAGCCTGCCAGACACGCGTGGCACTGGCCGCAGGGCGTGATGGCGCCCACCAGGACCCGCTCACCCAGCGCATAGCCGGTGACGCCTGCGCCCAGCTCCTCGATGACACCGACCGGCTCGTGGCCGAGGATCAGCCCCTCGCGGACCGGGTACTCACCCTTGACGATGTGGACGTCGGTCCCGCAGATGGTGGTGAGCGTGACCCGGATGAGCACCTCGCCCGGACCGGGCCTCGGTCGCTCCACCTCCTCGACCCGGACGTCCCCGGGTCCGTGGAACACGTTGGCTCTCATCGTGTCGATGGCGATCATGTCGATCTCCCTGCGCCAGCATCGTGTGTGGCCGGCCCGGGCGTCCCATCGTGGTCGGTCCTTGCGGCCGTGACCAGCATGTCCACCGGGTCGCTGGTCGGACAGGGCCGAGGGGCCCCCTTGGAGGGGTGCCGTTGGACAGTCCTCGGGCCCGGTGCCGTTCCGTCTGCGCAGCCGACCCTCGTCGTCAGCCGGGGCGTGGCCCGGTCGACCGTCGCGCCAGCACGTGCGGCGCGGGCTCGGTGATGACCGTGTCGCCCTCGCTGGGCGTCGTGATCTGGTCGATGAGGATGGAGACCGCGACCGCGCCCAGCTGGCCCACGGGCAGCGACACGGCCGACAGTGGCGGGTTCAGGTGGCGCGCGAACCAGACGTCGTGGACGCTGATGAGCGAGATGTCGTCGGGGATCCGGCGCCCCGCCGCGACGATGCCCGAATGCACGCCGAGCGCCGCGGTCGTGGACACCACGACGAACGCCGTCACGGGGATGCCTGACCGCAGCAGATGCACGGTCGCTTCGTGGCTCTCATCCGGGGAGAGTCCTGACGCCACGAGTGGGTAGGAGGGCAGGCCCGCCTGGGTCATGGCGGCCCGGTAGCCCGCGTACCGGCGCTGCGAGGTGGACCCGGTGTCGCCGATGTACATGATCGCCTCGTGGCCGAGGTCGATGAGATGCTGGGTCGCGCTGCTGGAGGCTGCCGCGTCATCGAGTCGGATGGTGCGCAGGCCAACGCCCGGATCCGTGCTGAACATCACCGACGGCAACCCGCGCGCGAGCTCACGCAGACCCGACTCGTCGACACCGTGGCCGCCATGGATCAGCAGCCCGTCCACCCGATGCCCAAGGACGATCTCGCGGAAGGCGTCCCGGCGGTCGGCGAGCTCGCCGATGTTCATCAGGATCACCGAATAGTTCTGCCGGTCGGCTTCGGCCTGTGCCGTCTCCACCATCTCCGCGTAGATCGGATCGTTCACGCTGTGCAGCGCGAACCCGAGCAGACCCGTGTGCGCGTTCCGAAGGGCGCGCGCGGATGAGTGCGGCGTGTAGTCGAGCATCGCGATCGCCGACTCGACGGCCTCGCGGGTCGTGGCTCGCACCCGCAGCGTCGGGTCCCGGTTGACGATCCTGGACACGACGCCCGTCGAGACACCCGCCATCTTCGCCACATCCGCGAGCCGCGGTGCCCGTCGCCGCTCACCAGGCATGCCTCGTTCCGCTGCGATCGTTCGCCCGAGGCCAGCCTCTCGCGCCGATGGCACGGTCCTACCCCTTGATCGACAGATGGACGAGGATGCGCGCCGGTCGCTCCGGTGTGGCGCCCCGGATCACCAGCCTGATCCAGTTGCCGAAGACCGTGAGGGTGCTCGCCGAGATCGAGCTCCCCTCCGGCAGCACCAGCGGATCGCCGCGCTGGACCCAGTTGATCCCGTCGGGCGAGATCTCGGTGGTGATCCCGAGCTCCGGGTGCGCACCCTCGACCTGGGTGAAGAAGATGGCCTCCGATGCCCAGCCCGCCTCGTACGGGAGGGTCGCGAAGTCGGTGTCGATCCGAACCCGTCGGGCGAGCACCGAGGTGTGGGAGTTCAGCATGTCCGGCTCTTCGATCGATCGAGTGGGCCCCTACTCCGTGGAGTAGAGGACGGAGTCGAGGAACAGGTGCACCGAGCGGTCGGTGTCGGTCTCGACGTAGAAGATCGGGTTGATCAGGTTGTCGATCGACCGGTACCGGGGCGCCAGGGTCGGCTGGATGCCACGCAGGTCGAAGACCCTGTCCATGCTCTGCAGCTGGATGTACTCCCGCTTCTCGACATCCACGGTCAGACGAAGGTACAGCCAGTTGATCTTGTCTGGGCTCTCATTGTAGAGGAGGTCCTGCTCGCCGCCGGGCACCCATTGATATCCGTCAGCCGAGCCGTCCTGGTATCGCCGGCCGTACCACAGGTTGTCGATGCCGGGCTGGCACCAGGCATCGTCGACACCAAAGCTCCACTGCGTGGGCGAGACGCCCTCGCTCACCTTCCAGTATTGCCATCGCTTGACGAGCCTCCCTCCGAGGGAGTTCACATAGCGGACCCCGGGCATGTACCGGTACTCGCCGTCCTGGATGTCGAAGTAGAACCCGAATGCCCGGATGTCCTCCTCGCCCAGACCGACACGGTCCTGCGACGGCGTGTAGGCGTACCACGTCTCGATCTGGATCTTGCGGGGGTTGCCGAAGCGCGACAGGCGCTTGACCGCGACACCCATGCTGCCCCGGGCCGGTGGCTCCGTGTGCGGTCCGGCCACGGGTGCCGTCGTGAGCTTCAGCGAGTAGGTGCCCTCCATCGAACCATGCGACGCGGCGAAGCGCATCGAGGCCGAGCTGAGCATGCTGGGCGCCCAGCTCGTGAGGTCGACGACGCTGTCGAAGGACTCGAAGTCGTCGTAGACGAAGTTCGGCGTGAGGTCCATCCAGCCGCAGAAGCCGCGATCGAAGTCGTCGAAGGTCATGACACGCCCGAGCGGCTCGTACCGCTCCAGCTGGCGGTCGACGGCGACAACCTTGTCCATCTGCCCTCCTGCAGTAAAGCGATTTACCAATCATCGGCGCTCGGTCAGGATGCGGCGGCTGAGGTCATCAGCCGCGCTCGCCGAGGATGTTGACAGCCGTTCGGTAAGACGTTATACCAACACCGAGCGCCGGCGCAAGACGCCCGATGCGCCCGCTCGTCGATAGCTTGGAGGAGGACCGTGCATATGAGGACCCGTGTACGGCTCGGCGTCGCGTTGACCGCGACCCTGAGCCTGCTTGCCGCTCCAGCAGGAGCCGTCCTGGCGGCCGGCCCCGTGACGACCGGCGCGGCCCAGGTGGCCGACGACATCGTCCTGCGGATGACGATCTGGTCGGCGAACCCGGCGCACGTCGAGCTGTTCGAGTCCCTGGGTGACGAGTTCGCGGCAGCGAATCCCGCGGTCGCCGATGTGACGATCGAGAGCTTCAACCTCGCCGAGCTGGACACCCTGTTCACGACCCAGATCGCAGCGGGGGACCCCCCGGACGTCAGCTGGCTGCCCGTGGAGAGCAGCCTCCAGTACATCCAGGCGGGTGCCCTGACGGACCTGCGGAGCACGATCGACGCGACCCCCGGGTTCGACTACGCGGACTTGATCCCGTCGCTGATGGAGCGCTGGGTCAACGGCGATGCCGTCTACGGCGTGCCGTTCTCCACCGGTCCCCTGGTCATGTACTACAACAAGGACCTGTATGCCCAGGCGGGCGTGAAGGATCCCGGCCAGCTCATCGCCGAGGGGAACTGGACCTGGGATTCCTTCCGCGAGACGTCGAAGCAGCTGCACGAGGCGCTGGGCACCCCGTCCTACGTCCTCAACGACTTCGACTTCAAGAACTGGACCCGGCTGCTGCCGTACATGGTCGCGTACGGCGCATCGCCCTGGAACCCCGAGGCGACGAGCTGCACGATGGACTCGCCTGAGATGATCGAGGCCATGAAGGTGTTCCACGGCATGACCTTCGAGGACGGCTCCATGCCACTCCCGGGCCAGCAGGTGGACTTCTGGGGTGGCCAGGTCGGTGCCACGTCGGCATTCCTCGGGTCCAGCGCGAACCTCGTGGATGCGCCATTCGCATGGGGCCTCGTGCCCACACCCGGAGGTCCGGCCGGCGACACCGTCGCGACCGGACAGGCGTCGATCGTGGCGATGGCCGCCGGCAATCACCCGGTCGAGGCCGCCGAGTTCGTGGCGTTCCTCGCATCCAAGGACGCGATGGCGAAGTACTCCGCGTACTTCCCGCCGATCCGCGAGAGCCTCCTGACGCCCGAGGTCCTGGTCGGGGCGTCCAAGGTCCTGACCCCGGAGCTGGTGGCGCCGATCATCGACGGCATCAAGAGCAACGGCAAGGTGTTCCCCGTCGCCGCTGACAACTCGGCGGTGGCAACGGCGCTCAACAGTGCGCTGGACGAGTTCCTGTACCAGCCGGGCGCGGATGTCGCACAGGCGCTCGCGAGCGTGTGTGCGGAGATCGCTCCGCTGCTGAAGTGACCCTGGAGGCTCGCTCGTAGCGATGCGCTCGCAGGGTGAGCATGCTGTCGCGTCCGGGGGCTCCGGCTCTCGGACGCGATGGCGTCCGGTCGGTGGAAGGTCCTCCCGCGATGCGGGCAGGGACCGGTTCGGCTACCTGCTCCTGGCGCCGCAGACCCTGGGTCTGCTGCTCATCGGCGCCGTCGCGATCGGTGGGGTGATCGATCTCAGCCTGACCAAGGTCAACGTCCTCGCGGGCACTCGCACCTTCGTCGGCCTGGACAACTACGCCCGGATCGCCAGTGACCCGGACATGGCGATCATCCTGCTCAACACCTTCTTCTTCGTCGGCCTGTTGAGCGTCACCGGGACGATCGTGTCGCTCGGCCTGGCCCTCCTGCTCAACCAGAAGCTGCC
>CAZYTQ010000057.1:0-8185 GCA_964650135.1 uncultured Anaerolineaceae bacterium
TCATGTACAACACGGACGTGGTCACGCCCGCGCCGGACAGCTGGGGCGCCGTGTTCGACACCGCATCACCGTACGCCGGCAAGATCACCGCGTACGACAGCCCCATCTACATCGCGGACGCGGCGGTCTACCTGATGGCGACCCAGCCCGAGCTGGGCATCACCAACCCGTATGCGCTCGACGAGACCCAGTTCCAGGCGGCGGTGGACCTGCTCAAGGCCCAGCGCGGCATCATCGGCCGATACTGGGGCCTGTACACCGACGAGATCGCCGCGTTCCAGTCCGGCGACAGCGTCCTGGGCACCACGTGGCAGGTCATCGCCAACGTGCTCCAGGATCCCGCAGCACCCACGCCCGTGGACGTGGTGCTGCCCAAGGAGGGCGCCACCGGCTGGTCCGACACGTGGATGCTCTCGGCACGGTCGCAGCATCCCAACTGCGGCTACCTGTTCATGGACCACATCATCTCGCCCGCTGTGAACGCCGAGGCGACCGAGTACTTCGGCGAGGCCCCGGCCAACACGCTGGCCTGCGCCCTCACCGCGAACCCCGACCACTGCGCGATCTTCCACGCGGAGGACGAGGACTACTTCTCGAAGGTCTACTTCTGGGCGACCCCGCAGACCGCGTGCCTCGATGGCCGGACGGATGTCGAGTGCGTCCCGTATGACCGCTGGACCCAGGCCTGGACGGAGATCAAGGGCTGATCCCTCTCCCCCATCCGTGCCACCTCGCCCCGGGGACCACCTGGTCCCCGGGGTACTCGTGTGGCCGCTCATGACCGCATCCGCCAGCGGCGTCGATACGACCCGCGCACTGCCACCACCGCCGGACACGATCTCGCGGCGGCTGCAGCGCTGGATGTACGGCCACCGCCGGCTCCAGCTGTCGCTGCTGCTCGGGCTGCCGCTGCTGGCGCTGGTGGTCATCTATCTCGGCTCGCTGGCGCTGCTGCTCATCAACGCGTTCTGGACGCTCGATCCGGTGACCGCGCAGGTCCGCCAGGAGCTGAGCCTCGACAACTTCGCGGACATCCTCGCGAGCGCCGTGTACCGCACCATCGCGTTGCGCACCATCGGCATGGCGCTGCTCGTGACCATCACCTGCGCACTGCTCGGCTTCCCGGTCGCCTACTACATGGCACGTATCGCGTCCGTGCGCACCCGGCGGCTGCTGCTGCTCGCGGTGCTGCTGCCGCTCTGGGCGAGCTATCTCGTCAAGGTGTTCGCATGGCGCGCCATCCTCCAGCAGCAGGGCGTCCTCAACTGGCTGCTCGAGCCGCTGGGCCTCCAGGGTCCGGGCTACGGCGACGTCGCCGTCTGGCTCGTGTTCACCTATCTCTGGCTGCCCTACATGATCACGCCCATCTACGCGGGCCTGGAACGCATCCCGAGGTCCATGCTGGAGGCGTCCAGCGACCTCGGCGGGCGTGCCGGCATCACCTTCCGACGCGTCATCCTGCCACTCGCCTTCCCAGCCGTCGTGGCCGGCTCGATCTTCACCTTCTCGCTCACGATGGGCGACTACATCACTCCCTCGCTGGTGTCGAGCACCCAGTTCCTGGGCAACGTCGTGCAGCGCGAGGTGGGTGTGTCCAACAACCTGCCGCTCGCGGCAGCCCTCGCGACCATCCCCATCATCGTCATGCTCATCTACCTGTTCGTCGCGCGCCGACTGGGTGCGTTCGACGCGCTCTGACCCATGACCGAATCACGCACCACCCGGCTGCTCCTGCGCCTCGCGACCATCGCGGTCCTGGGCTTCATCTACACGCCACTCGTGGTCATCGGCATCTACGCCTTCAACGAGAGCACCAACCAGGCGTGGCCGCTGCCCGGCTTCAGCCTGCGCTGGTTCCAACAGGCGTTCGAGCAGACAGGTGTGCGCGATGCCCTGTGGGCATCCATCCGGGCCGGCCTCGGCGCGACCGCCATCGCGCTGGTGCTGGGCAGCCTGACAGCGTTCGCGGTCCACCGGTTCCGCTTCTTCGGCCGTGACGGCATCAGCCTGCTCATCATCCTGCCCATCGCGCTGCCGGGCATCGTCACGGGCATGGCGCTCAACGCCGCGTTCCGGACCGCGGACCTGCCGTTCGGGATGATGACCATCATCATCGGCCACGCCACGTTCTGCGTGGTCATCGTGTTCAACAACGTCATCGCACGGAATCGGCGGATCTCCGTGTCGCTGGAGGAGGCGTCCATGGACCTGGGCGCGAGCCAGCTCCAGACCTTCCGCCACGTGACCTTCCCGGCCATCCGCACGGCCCTCCTGGCGGGCGGCCTGCTGGCCTTCGCGCTGTCCTTCGACGAGGTCATCGTGACCACGTTCACGACGGGAGGCGGCGAGCGGACGATCCCCATCTGGATCCTCCAGAACTACAGCCGCACGTCGGGGCTGCCCATCGTCAATGCCGTGGCGCTCATCCTCATCCTGGCATCGGTGGTGCCCGTGTACCTCGCCCAGCGTCTCGCGGGGGCGGAGTCGGCCACGCGCTGAGGGACACCCGTGTCAGGGGCGGCGGAGCGCCTGACGTCACGGGTGGTGCCGCCACGTCAGACACCCCATCACCAGGGCGCGCTGTCGCCTCAGGCGCTGCGTCGCGACCAGTCCCAGCGGAACGGCGACAGCAACGGGTCAGCGTCCGCCGGTGGCAGGACGATGGCGCCGATCGCGCCGGCTGCGCCGAGCAGGAGCAGGCCGATCGCGATGAGGACCACGAGCGTGACCGGCGGGTGACGCATCGGGACGACGAGGGAGACGAGCGAAGATGCGGTGTCCATGGCGCTCCATCCGTGTGCCTCTTCGAGCGGTGCGTATCTCGCGCCGCGAGGCAGCCAACGGTAGCCACGACGACTTACCAGCCGATCAGTGGATGGATCGTGGACGGATCGGTGAGCCCAGGCGCTGGCTGTGGCCGACGCATGGGTGGGGTCGGCGCCGCGGGTGACCCTGCCCGCGGCCGACGATGGGCTAGCGCTTGCTCTGGAAGCAGTCGCTGCAATAGACCGGGCGTGCCCCGGTCGGCTGGAACGGGACCTGGGCCGTCTTCCCACACTCGGCGCACACCGCCGAGTGCATCTCGCGGGGCCGTCGCTCGGCATACCCGCCATATCCTCCCGATGACTGCCCGTACCCCCCGTACGAGCTGTCACCACCATCGCCCGCGAACCCCCCGCTCGCGTTGCGCTGGGACTTGCGCGCCGCCCGACAGCCCGAACACCGCTTGGGTGCCTCGCTGAAACCGCGCTGCGCGTAGAACTCCTGCTCGCCTGCGGTGAAGACGAACTCCACGCCGCAGTCGATGCAGGTGATGCCCCGATCGGTATAGGCCAATGAACGAACCTCCGCCGGACCTGGAATCGACGCCCGGAACGGGGTCCGCCACGGAGTTCGACGTGCGCGGCGCGGCCGGCCGGGTCATGCCCGGTCGAGCACATGCACTGCTCCCTCCCCTCGACGGTCCCGTCCGAGGATCGCGCGACTATAGCGATGGGCATGGCACTTGGGAAGGTGTCCCTGCGATCCCGGCTCGGCCACAGCGGCCTCAGGAGCGCGGCAGGGCCTCGACCGCCTCACGCAGGTTGCGCAGATCGGCCCGGAACACCGCCTCCATGGGCACCCCGAGGAGCGGGTCCGCGATCCGGGCAAGCGTCGCTGCGACCAGCCGCGCGGGACGTCCCACGACGCGCATCCCGAACAGCCGTGGCAGACCGGGCACGGCTCGCGGCGTGACGCGGAGGTCCTCGCGCCAGCGGACGTGGGTGGCACGCCCGTCATCCAGGGGCCACAGCCGGAACTCGCCCGATCCCGCCACCGGGCCCAGATGCGCGATGGCGTAGCGCACGGGCGGGTCGAGCCCGATCACCTCGACCGGGTCCGGTTGGGACAGCCCGAACATGCGCACGACCGCGGTCGCCCGGCTGCCCACCCGCAGCGGTCCGGGTGTCTCGATACGCAGCTCGCGCAGGTCGTGCATCCAGGTCGGCTGGCTGGGCAGGTCGACGAGCACCGCCCACACGGCGTGTGGTGGCGCGTCGATACGGATGTGACGGTCGATGCGGGGCATGTGTGGGCCATGGTCGCGCAGCGGGCCCCGGGGTGCTCGCGACGATGCCGGACGAGGTCTCCTGCCGGACGCGGGTATCCTCGCGCTGATGCGCATCGTCGTCGCGGCCGATCACGCCGGCTACCCGCTCAAGACGCCCATCCTCGACCTCCTCCGGGAGGCCGGGCACGACACCGTGGACATGGGCACCCACGACACCACGCCCATCGACTACCCGGACGTCATCGCGCCCGCCGCGCGCATGGTGGCCGCGGGTGGCGCGGACCTGGGCATCGTCCTCGGCGGCAGCGGCACGGGCGAGCAGATGGTGGCCAACAAGATCCGGGGCATCCGCTGCGTGGAGGCGGCCGACCCGGTGACCGCACGTCTCGGCCGCGAGCACAACGACGCGAACGTGCTGTCCATGGGCGCCCGGATCGTGGGCACCGAGCTCGCCCTCGCCTGTGTGCGCGCATTCGTGGAGGGCACCTTCCAGGGCGGTCGCCACGCACGCCGGGTCGCGAAGCTGATGGCCCTCGAGGACGCGGCGGACGCCGTCGGGAGCGGGCCGTGACGGCCATGGGACGCCGCCTGCTCCCACTCGCCATGACGGCGCTGCTGGTGTTCGTCGGCGCCGCGGCACCGGCAGCGGCACAGGGCGACATCACCCGCGAGGACCCCGCGACGACGTCAGGTGTGCCGGCCTGGGCGCAGACCTGGTTCGCCCAGCTGGGCTGGGCGAGTGGCGCGACCTCGGTCGGACCGGACGACACGACCGACCCGGGCGATGCACAGGGCCCAAGGGGCACGACCGGATCCACACGCGCCACGCCCCGGGCGGCACGTGACCCGGGCACCATCCGGAGCCGCCGGGGCATCGCCTACATGGATCGCCAGGCCTGTGCCGAGCGCACCGCCGGGTGTGTGGATCGAGCCGACATCCTGTACCCCTCGAAGAAGGGACCGTGGCCCGTGATCGTGACCATCCATGGTCGACCCCGGACGCAGGCGGACATGGCCGAGGTCGCCCAGGCCCTCGCTCGCAAGGGCGCCGTGGTCTACAACGTCGACTATCGGGGGGTCCGGCCGGCCTACACCAAGGGCTTCCCGCAGGCGATCGCCGATGTCGCCTGCGCCATCCGCTATGCCCGCGCGACCGCGAAGCGATACGGCGGCGACCCGGACCACGTCGTCCTCGTCGGCCACTCGATGGGCGGCTACGTGGGCATGATGGTCGCGCTGGCTGGTGACACGTTCCCGGGGAACCGGTCGGCCTGCCGATCCGACCTGCCGATGTCCGCATCCCTGCCCGATGGCTTCGTGCATGTCGCGGGCGTGTCGACCATCCACAAGGGCTATCGCATCGACCAGGTGTTCGTGGGTGGCACGTACGCCGAGATCCCCAAGGTCTGGAAGCGGGCGACCATCGCCACCCACCTGGGTCGCAACCCGGACCTCGAGGTGGGCATCATCTTCGAGCGCCACGATCCGTACCTGGGGGTCGGTCACGCGACCAACCTCCACCGGGCACTCCGCCGGCACGGCTATCGGGCGAAGCTGATCCTGCTCGATCAGGGATCCACGCACTTCGACATCCTCGACACGGACCGGGCCATCGGTCGCCAGGTCGTGGACCTCGTGTGGCGGATCGTGCGCCGGACGAGACCGGACTGAGCCAGATCCGACCACCGAGCGTTGGGGCTTCGTGAAGGAGCCTGAACACATCCACCACCCTTCCTTGGGTGTCATCGGTGGATGCCCGGGGTACGGTCAGGGCCAGGAGGTCCGAATGCGCATCTCACGCTCACCCATGGCGGTCGCGCCCCTCGCCCTGGCCACGATCCTCGCGGGATCCGCCGCGATCGTGACGGCCGTGCCCGTCGCGGCGGCGGGCACCACGTTCACGGTCCGATCCACCGGCGACAAGTCCGATCGCGACCCCGGGGACGGCGTGTGCGAGACCCGTGGCGACACCGCGAAGAGTCGTCGGTGCACCCTCCGGGCCGCCATCCAGGAGGCGAACGCCACGCCGGCTGAGGACCGCATCCGCTTCGCCATCACCACGGGCGCGAACCCCTGGAAGACCATCCGCCCGACGTCCGCGTTGCCGGCCATCACGCAGCCCCTGGTCATCGACGGCACGACCCAGTCGGGCGCCACGACCAACGCGAGCGCGACGGGTACCGACGCGCGGATGCGCATCGTGCTCACCGGCAGGGATGTCAGCAACACCGCCGGTATCCAGGCGAACGCCCGGGTCACGGTCCGCGGCCTCGTCATCAACCGCTTCGCGCGAGGCATCCAGCTGTCCGCGGGTTCGGACGGCAGCCGGGTCCTGGGCACTTGGGTGGGTGTCGACCGGACCGGTACCCTCGACCGCGGCAACACCGGGTCGGGCATCCTCGTCAACGCCTCGGACGTGCGCATCGGCTCCATCGCGCGCGGGGATCGCAACCTCATCGCCGGCAACGACAGCGCAGGCATCAGCCTCGGCATCGCCGCCAGGGACGCCATCGTCCAGGGCAACCTCATCGGCACCGCCCGCAACGGTCGGGACGCACTGCCGAACAACGGCGACGGCATCTTCGTGACCGGGTCACAGGGCCATCTGATCGGTGGTGAGCACATCGGGCAGGGCAACGTCATCGCCCACAACCGCGGGTCGGGTGTGGAGCTGCTGCGCATCGTGACCCCGAGCCTCGACCTGACGCCCCGTCGCGTACGCATCCTGGGCAACTCCATCACCAGCAACCATGGCCTGGGCATCGACCTCGGCGCGGACGGCGTGACGGCCAACGACCCGGCACCCGATCGCGATGACGGGCCCAATCGACTCCAGAACCGGCCACGCGTCCTTGCGGCGATCCTGGGCAACGCACGCACCACGATCGAAGGGACGCTCACCTCGCGACGTGCGAAGGCCTACCGCATCGAGGTCTTCCAGGGCCAGGTCGGCGACCCCGAGGGGCGGACCTTCCTCGGCGCCATGGAGGTCATCACCGGGACGAACGGGAAGGTGTCGTGGCGCTACCGCATCGACGCGCGGTTGGCCACGGGCAGCATCATCACCGCCACCGCTACGGACCTGTCCCGAAGCGAGACCTCCGAGTTCAGCTCGGCACGCCGCGTCACGGACTGAGCCCGATCTGGAGGACCACCTCGCGTAAGGACCGTCCGAGCGATCAGGGCATACTGAAGGCGCGCGGGAGTAGCTCAGTTGGTAGAGCGGCAGCCTTCCAAGCTGCATGTCGAGGGTTCGAACCCCTTCTCCCGCTCCACTCCTCTCGCACGTGGAACCGCACACGGATCCGTCACGCTCGCCATCACCACGTCCCCACCAGGCCGGACCACAGACGCCCCGCCTGGCGATCCCGGAACCGCGGGTCGCCGGCCCGGGTGACCCCGGCTCCATCGTGGCGGGCGATGACCGCGCCGCCGAGCGGTGGCTGTCTCCCGACCTCGCGCATCGGGACCTGACCGCGGTCACCATCGAGGACTGCGTGCTCCGGTCACCCGTCCTGAGCGGGACGATCCTGCGTGCCGCTCGCGTGGTGGCGTCACGGGTGACCGACGGGTTCGCCGAGTCGTTGCTGGCCGCTCGCAGCGCGTGGCGCGGGGTCCTGCTCGAGCGGCTGCGAATCGGCTCCGCGGAGCTGTTCGATGCCGACCTGGTCTCCGTCCATCTGCGCGGCTGCAAGGTGGACGATCTCGACGCGCGCAGCGGCCGCTGGACCGATGTCGTGCTGGAGGACTGCATCATCACGACCCTCGACCTGGCCGGGGCGCGCCTTGAGCGGGTGACGTTCGCTCGCTGTCGCATCGGGCGGCTGGAGCTCTCCGGCACCGCCTGCCAGGACGTCGACTTGCGCAGCACCAGCGTGGAGCGGATCGACGGCCTCGAGGGTCTACGGGGCGTGTCCATCGACCCGGGGCAGCTCATCGACCTCGCGCCCGTCCTCGCGCGCCACCTGGGCATCCGGGTCGAGTAGCCGGCCGGGGCCACCGGGACGACGACCGATGGATGACCTGTCTCGCTGACCGGCGGACGACTTCGAGCGCAGCGGGCGGCGGAGCCGGACCTCCCAGGCGTACCTGCAGGTCCGGCCGACCCGGCTGTGTGCCGGAGCGACCGGGTCA
>CAZYTQ010000057.1:8195-20109 GCA_964650135.1 uncultured Anaerolineaceae bacterium
GACGCCCCGAGCATGTCATCCCCGGCTCAGCTGGACATGGCGCCGAGGCCGAGATCGTCGGCGGTGGGCCCGCGGGCCGCCGCCTCCAGCTGGGTCGCGGCGCGACGCCGCTGGCGACCCTCGCGAAGCCGGGACACGGCCACTGGCACCAGCACCGCGGCGATGAGCAGCCCTCCCTTGATGGGTTGCTGGTAGACGTAGGACACCCCCGTCAGGTTGAGCACGTTGGGCAGCACACCGAGGCAGATGGTGCCCACGAGGGCACCCGCCACCGTCACCCGTCCACCCGCCAGCAGCGAGCCGCCAAGCACCACCGCGGCGACCGAATCGAGCGTGAGGCCCTGGCCGATGAGCGGGTCGCCGGTCCGGGTGCGTGCGGCGAGATAGATCCCCGCGAGCGCGGCCAGCGTGCCCGAGATGACATAGGCGGCCGCGAGGCTGCGATCGACACGCACCCCGGCGAGTCGCGCGACACGCGGGTCACCGCCACTCGCCAGCAGGTGGGCACCCAGGCGCGTGCGTCGGAGCAGCACGGCCGCACCGACGACGACCAGCACGCAGATGGGCAGCGCGACGGGGACCTGCGCCACGGCCCCCGCGATCCCCGTGATCTCCGGGGGCACCGTCCCACCCGGGGACGGCCGATACACGAACACGATGCCCTGGACGACCGACAGCGAGGCCAGCGTCATCAGGAAGGGCTCGAGCCCGAACCGCACACCCAGCCCGTTGACCACGCCCACCAGGGCGCCTGCGGCGATGGCCACGACGACCCCCAGGACACCCAGGTCCGGGCCGAGCGTCGCGACCAGGGTGGCCGAGAGCGTGGCCACCGCGCCCACCGAGAGGTCGAGGCCACGGGCGCCGACCACGAACATCTGACCCACCGCGACGAGGAGCAGGGGCGTGATGTTGGTCAGCACGTTGCCGATGTTGCGCGGCGACAGGAACACGTCACTCAGCAGGGTGCCCAGGACCAGGAGCGCGCCAAGGAACAGGATGGCGGGCAGCGCGATGGGGTCCACGCGCGGGCCGCGATGCGCGCCGACGGTGGCGGCGCCCAGTGCGGTCATGCCAGCAGCTCCTCCGCATCGCTGCCCGTCGCCGCCGCCATCACGGCCGCCTCGGTGGCGCCCCGCGGCAGCTCCGCCACGATCCGACCGCCCCGGATGACCAGGACGCGATCACACAGCCCCAGGATCTCGGGCAGCTCGCGGCTGGTGATGAGCACGGCCCCGCCGGCCGCCGCGAACTCCCGGAGGAGCCCGTAGATCTCGGCCTTGGCGCCCACGTCCACGCCCCTCGTGGGCTGGTTGAGCAACAGCACGCGGCGTTCGCGCGCCAGCCACTTGGCGAGCACCACCTTCTGCTGGTTGCCCCCCGAGAGGGTGCCCACGGGACCGTCGATGGAGCCCCGCACGCCCAGCATGCTCGCCATCCGGCGGCCCAGGGCCAGCTCGCGGGCGCGGTCGACGAAGCCCAGACGGGTCAGGCCGCCCAGCGACGGCAGCGAGATGTTGCGGACCGCGGACTCGCCGAGCAGCAGGCCCCGAGCCTTCCGATCGTCGGGCACGAACCCCATGCCCTGGTCCGCCAGGTGCCGGACATCACCCCAGGACACGGGTGCGCCATGGATCCAGGCCCGTCCCAGCGCCGGGCGTCGATCGCCCGCGAGACACGCCAGCAGCTCATCCTGTCCCTGCCCCTCGAGACCCGCGACACCCACGATCTCGCCGACCCCGACGGTCAGGTCCGCGCCACGCACCATGGGCGGGTCGATGAGGCCCTGCACCACCAGCGCGGCAGCGGCATCGTCGGGGATGTCACCGGGTGCCGGGTACAGGTCGTCGAGGGGTCGGCCGACCATGGCCCGCACGAGGGTGCCGGCGGACAGGTCCGCCGCGGGCAGGGTCAACACCCGCTGACCGTCCTTGAGCACGCTGACACGGTCGGCGAGGGCGAGCACCTCGGCGAGCCGGTGGCTGATGTGGATGATCGCGTGGCCGCTCGCGCGGAGGTCCCGGATGACCCCGAACAGCGCCTCCGATTCGGCGGGCGAGAGTGCCGCGGTCGGCTCGTCGAGGATGACCACGCGCGCGTCACCAGCAAGGGCCCGCGCGATCTCCACGAGCTGCTGCTGGGCGACGCTGAGCGTGCCGACACGGTCGGTGGGACGCGCCGTGCCACCCAGCCGGGCCAGCAGCGTGGCGGTCCGTCGACGCATCGTCGGCCAGTCGAGCAGCCCGGCCCGACCGGCCACCTCGGCTCCGAGGTACACGTTCTCCGTGACGCTCGCGTGGGGCAGCAGCGCCAGCTCCTGATGGACGAGATGGATGCCCGCCGCTGCCGCCGCACGTGGATCGGTGAAGCGGACCTCGCGGCCGTCGAGCCGGAGGCTGCCCGCGTCCGGCTGGTGGACACCCGCCAGGATGTTCACCAGCGTGGACTTGCCCGCGCCGTTCTCGCCCACGATGGCGTGGATCTCGCCGGCACGGACATCGAAGGACACACCCCCCAGCACGGCCGGGCCGCCGAACGCCTTGGAGACGTCGACGGTGGCGAGGAGCGGCGTGTCCGAGTGTGTGGTCATGATCGACCCGCGGGGATGGTGCCGTGAGCGCGCTGACGCCCACGGCACCCCTGCCCTACTGCGGGAAGATCTCCGAGATCTGCTCGTCGGAGAGATATCCCTCGACCCAGTAGTCATCCGAGGCGTCCGGCTTGACCGCGCTGGCCAGGTCGGCGTTCGTGATGGCGGGTGGCAGCACCAGGTAGTCCGTGTAGACGCACTGGCCCTGGAGCGCCAGGACGGCCAGCTTGAGGGCCTCGGGGCCCATCCAGCTGGGGTACACCGGCGCCACGCTCTCGATGCCCAGCTCCTGCCACAGCTTGAGGAAGCCGTTGAGATGCTCGCCGCTCATCGGGGGCAGGTCACGCCCGGCCTCCTGGAACGCCGCGATGGCGCCCTTGGTCATGGCCGCACCGGACGACCACACCCCATCGATCTGCGGGTTGGCGGCCAGCAGGTTCTGGGTGATCGACTTGCCCTTGTCCTCGTTCCAGTCGCCGTAGTCCTCACCCACCACCGTGATGTCCGGGAAGGTATCGGCGACCGATCGGAAGCCCTCGTAGCGGGAGGTCTCGACCGGGTTGCCGGCCACGCCCCGAAGCGCGATGAGGTTGCCCGCACCACCCATGTCCGCGGCGAGCTGGGTCATGCCCGACGAGCCGAACTGGGCGTCGTCGGCACGCACGAAGGATGTGTACCGGTCGGTGCCCGGTGCGCTCTGGAACACGACGACGGGGATGCCCGCGTCCGCGGCCCGGTCGATGGCGGGGCCGAGCGCATCGGCGACGGACGGCGCGATGACGAGGGCGTCGACGCCCCGCGTCAGCAGGTCGTCCACATCCGCGATCTGCTTGGTCGTGTCACCGCCCGCATCGGTGATCTGCAGGTCCACACCCAGCTCGCGGGCCAGGATCTGCATCGCACCGCGCGTCTGGACCCGGTGGCTGTTGACGAGACCCCAGTCGGAGAACCCGATGGTGTACGGGCCGTCCTTCGCGAACGCCGTGGTGTCCGTGGTGACGCTGCCATCCAGCGGGGTCATCTGCGTGAACAACGCGACATCGGTCCCGCTCGGGATACCCACATCGCTCGAGCCCACGGCGCACATCGCCGCGTCTGCGGACGGTGCCACGGACACATCCTGCGCCCGGACCACGCCGATGGTGCCGCCCACGGCGAGTGCCGATGCGACGAGGAACGTGGCGCTGCGACGCCACGCGTGGATGGTTGACATGATCGTACGACCTCCTCGGCTGCCCGGGACTAGCGCATCCAGGCACGTCGGCGGAACAACGCCGCCGCGCCCGCGATGACCAGCCCCTGGGTGATGAGATTCCCGAACCTGGCGACGCCGAGCCCCGTGAGGATGGCGCTGACCAGGGTCAGGAAGAACGCGCCCGCGACGCTTCCCGAGACACCTCCCTTCCCTCCTGCGAACGTGGTCCCACCGATGACCACCGCGGCCACCGACTGGAGCAGCAGATCCTGTCCGGCACCCAGGCTGCCGCTGCCCACGAACCCCGCGAGCAGCAGACCACCCGAGGCGGCACACACGCCGGCCACGACGTAGGCCAGCATCTCGACGCGTCGGACCGGCACCGTGGACAGCCGGGCGGCCTCGGGGTTGGCGCCGGTCGCGTACAGGTAGCGACCGGCCCGCGTGCCCCGCAGGATCACGATGGCGCCGATGGCCACCAGCAGCCAGGCCCAGACGGACAGCGAGACCCCCAGCAGTCGGGTCGCCGAGATGGCCTGGATGGCCTCCGGGACCTCGCCCGTCGGGGCGCCCCCCGTGAACACGAGCGCCGCACCCGACAGGATGAACGCCATGCCGAGGGTCATGATCAGGGGCGACACCCGCCCGATGACCACGCCCACGGCGTTGATGCTGCCCACGAGCGCGCCCACCGCGAGGCAGATGGGCACCACCAGCAGCGGCTCGCCGGCACCCCCGAACAGGTTCGCCGCGAGCACCGTCACCAGCGCGACCACGCCGCCCATCGAGAGGTCGAAGCCGCGCACCAGGATGACGATGGTCTGGCCCACCGCGAGCAGCCCGAGCGGCGCGGCCTGACGCGCGATGACCGCCAGCTGCTGGGGTGACACGAGGTCCGGATCGAGCAGATAGCCGACCAGGATGGCGACGACGACACCGATCCAGGCGAGCCCGCCGCCCAGCCGGTCGACCGCGCCGCTGATTGGGCGTCGCCCGCCTGCGGCCACCGATGTCGCGGTCATGACACGAGCCTGCCGGTGGTCCCGGCCGCCTCCTGGTACCGCCCGAGGAGGTCCGCGAGCGGGCCGTCCGGGCGCGGCTCGAAGCGCTCGCCCGGGGCGATCGCGGACGCCAGCCCATCCAGGTCGTCCGTGGCGCCGATGGCCCACGCGGCGAGCACGGCGACCCCGCGGGCACCCGATTCCTCCATCGAGGATCGCTCCACGGGCCGTCCGACCAGGTCGGCGATGCCCTGGAGGAGCAGATCCGACCGGGCCGCACCGCCGACCGCGATGACCCGCTCCACGGGCAGCGCCATGTGGGCATAGCAATCGGCGACCGCCAGCGCGAGACCCTCGACGATGGCCCGCGCCACATGGCTCGGGCCGTGGTGCGCGCGCAGACCCGTGAGCCGACCGGTCGCGCTCGGGTCGAAGCGCGGCGAGACCGTCCCCGCGGGACTCAGGTACGGGACCAGCAGCAGGCCGTCGGCCCCCGCGGGCGCGTCCTCGGCGAGGGCCAGGAGGCGCCGGACGTCGCCGCCGGTGAGCAACCGGGCTCCCCAGTCGAGCGTCTCGGAGCCGGCCGTATTGATGAGCGAGCGCGCATACCGCCCGAGTGGTGCGGCGGCCATGATGCCGACCCCCCGTGGCTCCCACGGGATGGTGTCCGACACGACCGTGGAGTTGGCGCTCGTGCCCAGGATCGTGACCGTGCCGCCGGGCCGGGTGGCGCCCGCGCCCACGACGCCCGCGATGATGTCCGTGGCGCCCACGGCGACCGGCGTCCCCTCGCGCAGGCCGGTCCGCCGGGCCGCCTCCGCATGGAGTTGCTGGACCGTCCGGGGGTCGAGCAGCTCCGGCAGCAGTCGTCGATGGGCCTCGACGCCGGCCAGCTCCAGCAGCTCCTGGCTCCAGCCACGGGTGCGCATGTCCATGGGCACGTAGGACGCATCACTCTCGTCGGAGGCCGCGATGCCCGTCAGCTGCAGCCGGAGCCAGTCCTTGCAGCACAGGACGGTGCGAGCCGCCGCGAGGTGCTCCGGCTCGTGCGTCGCGAGCCACCCGAGGACGCTCAGCGTGTAGCCCGGGAACGGCGTGTTGCCGCTGAGGTCGAAGATGCGCTCGGCCCGACCGGACGCGTGCCATGCCGCGGTCACCGACGCGGCACGCCCGTCGTTCCAGAGGATGGCCGGACGGACGGGCCGGTCGGCGCCATCCAGGAGCCATGCGCCGCAGGCCGTACCGCTGATGCCGATCGCCGCGACGCGCTCAGCGCCCACCTCGGCCACGACGCCACGGACGGTCTCGAACGCGGCGGCAGCGACCTCGTCGGGGTCGGCCTCGGACCAGCCGGGTCGCGGCGAGCGGGTCACCGAGGGCCGTCTGCTGAGTGCCACCGGGGCATCCAGCGCCGGCAGCGCGAACGCCGCGCTCTTCACGGTCGTCGTCCCGACATCCACGCCGATGACGAGCTCCGGCATGCCTCTCCCCCTGTGGCGGACCGTGTCCGAGCATAGGGACGCCCGCTCAGGATGTCAATCAGATGAGCGATAGTTGCTCATCTGAGCACCGGCAGGTATGCTCCGGCCGAGAGGCGCGATGCTGCACCGGTCGCGCCCGGTCAAGGGCAGGGAGGTTCGCAGGGTGCAGGACCGATATGACGTCATCGTGGTCGGGGCGGGGTCTGCGGGATCGTGCGCCGCCATCAGCGCGGCACGCACCGGCGCGCGGACGCTGCTCGTCGACCGGATGGCGTCCATGGGTGGCACGTCCACGGCCGTGCTGGACACGTTCTATGCCTTCTGGACGCCCGGCGAGCGACCCCGCCAGGTCGTGGCAGGTCTCGGCTGGGAGGTGGTCACGCGCCTGCGGGACGCGGGTGTCGCCTTCGACCGGCCCAACACCTATGGCGCGGGCACGGGCGTGACCTATGACGCCGAGGTGCTCAAGGTCACCTGGGAGCGCATGGCCGAGGACGCGGGCGTGGACCTGCTGCTCCATACGTGGGCCACGGGCGTGGTCATGGACGGCTCGCGGGTGACCGGCATCCGGCTCTGGAACAAGGGCGGCGATCGGACCGTCCACGCGGACGCGATCGTCGATGCCTCCGGGGACGGTGACATCGCGGCGATGGCCGGCGCGCCCCACGACGACCCGGCCTCGACACCCGAGCTCCAGGCGCTCTCCACGCTGTTCCGCCTCGCCAACGTGGACGTCACCCGCGCGGCGGCCGTCCCGAAGACGCACCTGTGGGAGCTGATGCGCACCGCCGCGGACAGCGGCGGATACCAGCTGCCGCGCATCGAGGGATCGTGGCATCGGACGCCGCACGATGGCGTGGTGATGATCCACATGACGCGCATCAGCGGCGTCGACCCGCTCGACCCGGAGGCGCTCACCCGCGCCGAGGTCACGGGCCGACGCCAGGTCGCGGAGTACCAGCGCTTCCTGCGCGACCGGGTGCCGGGGTTCGAGCGGAGCGTACTGGTGGGCACGTCACCCGCGATCGGTGTGCGAGAGAGCCGACGCATCCACGGCGACCACGTCCTGACCCGGGACGACGTGCTCACGGGCGCCCGCTTCCCCGACGAGATCGCGTTGTGTGGCGCCCCGATCGAGGATCATGGCGCGGCCCGTGACACGACCTGGGTCCATGTCCGGGACTCGGGTGTCTATGGCATCCCCTATCGCAGCCTGCTGCCGCGGACCGTGGACGGACTCCTGGTCGCGGGCCGCTGCTTCAGCGCCTCGCACGACGCACATGCCTCGGCACGCTCGATGGCCACATGCATGGCGATGGGCCAGGCCGCTGGCACGGCCGCGGCGATGGCGGCCGCGGACGGCCGGCTTCCACGCGACGTGGACGTGGCGCGTCTGCGGGCACGTCTGCTCCATGACGGCGCGCTGCTCGAGCCGGTGGACGCTCCGTCCGCTGCAGCCTGACGACCATGGCCCCGGACGACACCACGCTCGCCAGCCAGGTCGCGCGGCTGTTCCACGACCGCGAGATGACGCGTGTCCAGATCGCGGAGCGCCTGGGCATCTCACGCTTCCGGGTGGCACGCCTCCTGGACCAGGCCCGGCAGCAGGGCCTCGTGCGCGTGGAGCTGCGTGACATCCCGACCCGCGACCGCGACCTTGCGCGCGCCATCGAGGAACGATGGGGCCTGGACCTGTGCGTGGTCGCGGCCGGACCGGACGATCAGGATGCGGATGTCACGACCATCGCCCGGCTCGCCGCGTCGGTCCTCGGCGAGCTCATCGCACCGACCGACGTCATCGGCATCGCGTGGGGGTCGACCGTCGCCGCCACCGTCGCGGAGCTGCCCACCCGCCCGTCACCCGGGGTGCGGGTCGTGCAGCTCGCCGGCAGTGCCACCACCGTGGTCCAGACACACGACCCGGGTGAGGTCGCTCGACTCCTCGCCGACCGTCTCGGCGCGACCTGTCATCCGCTGTATGCACCTGCGTTCGTGGCATCCACGGCGGTCCGCGATGCGCTCATGCACGAGGCGGCGATCGGCGCCACGGCGGCGCTGTTCGACGCCGTGACCCTGGCCGTGGTGGGCATCGGCGCGCTGGGCGTCGCCGCCAGCGACTCGGCGCTCGTACGGGGCGGTCTGCTCGACGCAGCGGACGTGGCCCGGCTGACGGGTGCGGGCGCCGTGGGCGACCTGCTCGTCCACCCGTTCGACATCGAGGGCCGATTCGTGGTCGACCCGCTCATCGAACGAGCCATCGCGGCCACGCCCGACCAGCTGCGGCACGTCCGCCGGGTGCTCGCCGTGGCAGCGGGCGCGGGCAAGGCGACCGCCATCGCGGGAGCGCTCGACACGGGCATCGTGCGCATGCTCGTGACCGATGGTGCGGCAGCACGCGCGCTGATGGCGCGGGAGCAGCCCGACGAGGTCATCCGCCGGGACTGATCGCGGTCCCGGTCACCGGGTCGAACCGACGGGTCAGCCAGCTCCCAGGAATCGCTCGATGAGCCGGTGACGCCACGTCAGCCGGACGGACAGGACCCATGCCGCCACGAGGGCGATCACCAGGAGCGCGTACTCGAGGGGCAGCGGCTCGAGCTGGAAGAACTGGTTGACCAGCGGCACGTTGATGAGCAGCGGGATCGAGACCATGAGGCCCACCGCGAGGATGGTCGGCTTCCAGTCGCCCGAGAGCTCGGTACCACCCGTCCACCACGGCGTGGGTGGCTCCACGAACATGACCAGGAACAGGCCGACGGCGATGAGGTACGCGGTCACGCCGGTCTGGGCCATCGGGATGGCGATCGCCAGCGCCGACGCGTACGCCGTCGTGTCCGCGAGCCGCCGCAGCTCCCACTCGAGGATGCCGTAGAACACGACCATGCCCAGGAGGCTGGACAGGATCGCGGCGGGTGCCACGAACCGGAGCAGCGACCGCATCAGCCCGCCCCTGGGTGCCGGCCCGGGGCGCGCCCAGAGGACCAGCAGGATGGTCGGGATACCCACGGTCATGAGCGTCACGGCCGAGCCATTGCGGATGGAGAGCGGGAAGATGCCCACGATGAGCGATGAGACGATGAGCAGCGCCACGGTGCTGATGCGGCTCATGAACAGCATCAGGATGTCCTGCATCCCGTTGCGGATCCGCTGGCCCTCCAGCACCGCCGGGGCGAGCGAGGCGAACGAGTCGTTGGTGAGGATGAGGTCGGCGACGCCACGGGTGGCCTGCGAGCCACTCTGCATCGCGATGCCCAGATGGGCCTTCTTGAGCGGCAGCACGTCGTTGACGCCATCGCCGATCATCGCCACGTAGTGGCCGTTGGCGCGGAGCGCGTCGACCAGGCGCTCCTTCTGCTGGGGCGTGATGCGCCCGAAGATGGTGGTGTGCTCGACCGCCGCGCGCAGCTCGAGGTCGTCCATGGTGTCGACCTCGGGGCCCGACAGCAGCTCCAGCTCGGGCCCCAGGCCCGCCTGGCGTGCGAGGGCGGTCACGGTCTCGGGATCGTCCCCCGAGATGATGCGCGGCGAGACACCCGCCTCGATGAACGCGGCCAGCGCCTCCTTCGCCTCGGGCCGGAGCTCGTCCCGGAGCGTCACGAGGCCCAGCGGCGTCATGCCGTCGGGGAGCACGGAGTCGTCGTCCCGGTCCTCGAGCGTCATCGCGTCCGAGCCCAGCACCAGCAGCACCCGCAGGCCCTGACGGGCACGGTCGGCGACCTGCTGCTCGATGGCCTCCCAGGTGGGTCGACCGTCCTGGCCGTCCGCGAGGGCGTAGCGCTGGAGCATCGTGGGCGCACCCAGGGCGATGACGCCCTGCACCGGTCCGCCGGGCGCGTCGGGTGCATCGACCAGCACCGCGCTCCACTTGCGCGCCGACGAGAAGGGCACCTCGGCCGTGACGCGCAGCGGCGACGCACCCAGGCCCTCCGCGATGGCCGTGCTGGTGGTGTTCGCGGCGCTGCCGCTGGCCGTGGCCGCGGCCAGGCGCCGGGACAGCTCCGCCTCGTCCACGGCGAGCGGATGGAGCGTGTCGAACGAGAGCTTGTTGGCGGTGAGCGTGCCGGTCTTGTCGAGGCACAGGACGTCCACATGGCTGAGCGACTCGACCGCGTTGGACTGCTGCACCAGCGCCCCATAGCGCAGCATGCGCACCGCCGCGAGGGCATACGCGATGGCGATGGACACGAACAGGCCGTTGGGCACGAGGCTCGCGAGGATGCTCGCCTCGCCCACCGTATCGGCCACGTCCGACGCCTTGACGACGGCGTTGAAGACGAGCATCAGCTCCAGGTACACCACGATGAGGAGCACCACTCGGATGGCGACGTAGACCTCCCGCTGGAGCGGCGTCAGGACCCGGCGGAAGGTCCGCGCACCCGAGGTGATCTGATTGGCGAGGCTCGATTCGCCGACCTTCTCCGCGATGTACCGACCAGAGCCGGAGACCGCGAAGCTGCCCGAGTAGACCTCCGCACCGGTGGTCTTGGCGATGAGGTCCGATTCGCCCGTCAGCTGGGACTCATCGACCTGCATCCGGCCACTGGCCATCCGGCCATCGACCACGATCTGGTCGCCGGCGCCGACCTCCAGCAGGTCCCCGACCACCAGCTGCTCGGGTGCGACCTCGGCCGTCGCGCCATCCCGGATGACGGTGGCCGTGGGCCGATGGAGCAGGGCGACCTGATCCAGGGTGCGCTTGGCACGGATCTCCTGCACCACGCTCACGATGATGTTGGTGGAGATGACGCCGACCGAGACGATGGCGTCGAGCGGGCGGCCCACCACGACCAGCGCGATGCCCAGCAGGAACAGCACGTTGTTGATGAACGTGAACACGTTCTCGCGGACGATCTGCCAATAGGTCCGCGTGGTGGGCGGTGGTGGCGTGTTGCGCAGGCCGGCTGCGCGGCGTGCCTCGACCTCCGCGGCGGTCAGGCCGCGGTCGGGATCGGTGGCTGCGAGACTGCGCGGGCCGGCGGCACCGGTGGCGACGGTCATGCCAGGGGTGCGGGCCAGGCCAGGGTCGTGATGGAACGGTCCGCTGGGGCCGCTACTTCATCCGGTACGTGATGCGGCCGCGGGTCAGGTCGTAGGGCGACAGCTCGACCTTGACGCGGTCACCGGGGAGCACCTTGATGTAGTTGACCCGCAGCTTCCCGCCAAGGGTCGCGAGGATCTTGTGGTCGTTCTGCAGCGTGATGCCGAACATCGCATTGGGGAGGGCTTCCGAGACCACGCCCTCCACCTCGATCATGTCTGCCCTGGGCAAGCCATGCACTCCTTCGTGTCAGTGGGATGGGTGCCGGTGGCGGGGCCGCCGTCCGAGAGGACGGGCATCCGGGCCTGATACGGCTCTCATATCATCCCACGATCCCCTGCGACTGGCGATACCCCCGCGACCGACCAGCGTGCGTGCCCGATCGGTCCTCGCCGCCCGGGCGAGAGGCCGGATCGACGCCCGCAGCCGACGCTCGCGGTGGCATCTCGCGTCGGGTACCGTACGCGCTGCCGACGCCCCTGACCCATCGCCGAGGTGCCGCTCCGTGGAGCTCCTGACCGACCCCGACGCATGGGTCGCGCTGATCACCCTCACGACCCTCGAGATCGTCCTGGGCATCGACAACATCGTGTTCATCTCGATCCTCGC
>CAZYTQ010000058.1:0-1667 GCA_964650135.1 uncultured Anaerolineaceae bacterium
CGGATTCGAACCGCCGACCTTCGGGTTATGAGCCCGACGAGCTGCCGCTGCTCCACCCCGCACGCGTAGTGTAGACCCGCCCCGCGAATCGTGCCATCGACGGGGCGATCGGCGGATCACCATCGAGATGAACCTTCCTCCGTGCGCCCCACGTCATGGGCAGGCGCAGGTCGCACCCGCGAACGTGGCCGATGGATCCGGATGGGCGGCGGCCGGTGGGCACCGGGCGTGGGAGCGGAGCTCGGGCGATGCTCCGATCTGACTCGGTGAACCTGGGCCGATGTCGGAGCGGAGCTCGGAGGCCTCGGCCCGGCAGGGTGGTCGGCCGGAGCGGCTCCGAGGCCACTCAGCGGTCCCGCAGCTCGACCTCGAGGGGTGTCGGGAAGCTGGTCCGGAACCGCTCGGCGCCCAGCCAGGCCTCCAGTCGTGCCGCCTCCTCGCCGACCCCGGTGGTCGCCTCCGACCCGATGTCCTCGAGCGCCCAGGTCGCGATCTCCCCGCTGGGCCGTTGCGCCCAGCCACCCACGATGCGCCCGTCGACCCACACCGTCGGACCCGCGTTCCCGACGCTGTCGAAGATGCGCGGCTTGTGCGGGCCGAGGTACCAGTCGCGCTCGATCCAGCCCATGGACGTGGCGTCGAGCGCGGGCAGCAGCGCCACCCACGGCGGCGGGTCGGGGTCCGGCTCGAGGTCGTCCGGGAGCACCCACCCGATACGCCCATCGTCCAGCGTCACCTCGACCGCGCGCGCCCCGGCCAGCGCCGGCATCAGCGCGGCCACGGTCCAGCCCGTCCACCAGCGCAGATCCTCGCGCGTGCCCGGCCCGAACACCCGCAGCCAGCGTCGCACGAGCCGGGTGCGTGCCTCCTCCACGGTCATCGAGGGGATGCCGTCCGGCAGCCAGCGCTCGATGGGGCTCCAGCGGACCTGCGAGCCCTTCCAGGTCCCCTGCGGCCGACCCCGCGCGATGTGGCCATCGAGCGCCAGCTGGAGGAACACGCGCTGGGCGATGCTGATCGACCCCGCGTACGCCTTGTCCCGGTTGACCTCGATGCGCTGGCCGAGCCGCGGGTCGATCCTGGTGAGCTGGGTCGTCGTCGCCTCCCCCATCCCGCGGACCGCCTCCAGGCCGAGCGCCTCCAGCTCCGCGAGGCGGGTCGCCGCCTCCACACCGAGACCGTCCTCGCCGCCGAACAGGGCGAGGGTCCGACGCCGCTCGTTGCGTGCCACGTCGAGCGCCGCCGCGTGGTGGATCGTCGCGACCCCATCGAGTGGCGAGATGAACAGCGTCCGGCGCATGCCCATCAGCTTGAGCACCTCCGTGCGCGGCCCGTACAGCTGGTCCACCAGCCCGTCGAGCGTGCTCTCCCGGACCCGCGCCCACGCCTGGAGATAGCCCCCCACCACATCGGTGCCATGCAGCGCACCCATCGCCTCGGCGGCCTCCCGGAGCGAGCCGACCCGGGTCCAGGGTGTGATGGCGTGACGCTGCGCGATGCGCGCGCGTCGCTGCCGGTTCGTGATGGGACGACGGGATGACATCCCGACAGGATGCCGTGGATCGGCGTCAGACGATGTCAGGTTCGCCCATGGACGATCGCGGGAAGGGCACGTGCGACGGGTAGGCACGTGCGGGCGGCCACGGGCGGCCACGGGCGGCCACGGG
>CAZYTQ010000058.1:1767-19808 GCA_964650135.1 uncultured Anaerolineaceae bacterium
CGTGCGACGGGTAGGCACGTGCGGGCGGCCACGGGCGGCCACGGGCGGCCACGGGACCTACCATCGTCGGCGATGACCACACCGGGCATGCGCATCCACCTGGTCCGCGCGATCAACGTGGGCGGCGCCGCCCTGCCCATGGCGGATCTGCGCGCGATGGCCACGGACCTGGGCGCGATGACCGTCACGACGTACATCGCGTCGGGCAACCTGCTGTGCGTGCCGCCAGGTGATCCGGCCGCGTTCGACCGGGCGCTCGAGACAGCCATCACCGCCCGGTTCGGCTATCACCGCGAGGTCATCTCGCGGACGCCCGAGGAGATGCGCGCCGCGCTGGACGCCCACCCGTTCGAGGTGATCGAACCGCGGTACAGCTACATCTCCTTCCTGAGCGGGCCGCCGACCGCGGAGGCGCTCGTCCGGGCAGGCGGTATCGAGACGGGCGACGACAGGTGGCGGGTCATCGGCGAGGAGCTCCACCTCCGGTACGCCCACGGTGCCGGACGCCCACAGCTGAAGGAGACGTCACTCGTGCGGGCGCTCGGGGTCGCGGGCACCGCGCGCAACCTGCGGACCGTGACCACGCTCGTGGGGCTGGCGGGGTCCTGACCGGCGCGGCGGATGTCAGCGTGCGGGAAGGCCGATGACCTCGATGGGCTCGATGACGTCCGCCAGCTCGAAGCCGAGGACCTGGGCGTAGAACGACAGCTCCGCCTCCAGCGAGCGCCGACGGTTCTCGGCACGCCGGAAGCCGTGGCCCTCCCCCTGGAACAGGAGGTAGGCGTGGGGCACGCCGTTGCGCGCGAGCGCCGCTACCAGCTCGTCCGCCTGGGCCTGCGGCACGACCATGTCGTCGGCACCCTGGAGCACCAGCAGGGGTGTCCGGATCCGGTCGACCCCGTGGATGGGTGACCGCTCGCGATAGACCGCCACGCCATCGGGCCAGGGTGCGACCATCCGGTCGAGATAGCGCGACTCGAACTTGTGGGTGTCCCGGGCCAACGCCTCGAGATCCCCCACCCCGAAGTAGCTGGCGCCCGCCGCGAACAGGTCCCGGAACGTCGCGGCACACAGGGTCGTGTACCCGCCGGCGCTGCCACCCCGGATGGCCAGGCGTGCTGGATCGGCGAGGCCCTGCGCCGCCAGCCAGGTGGCGGCACTCGTGCAGTCGTCGAGGTCCACGATGCCCCACGCGCCATCGAGCCGCTGGCGATACGCGCGGCCATAACCGGTGCTGCCGCCGTAGTCGACATCGATGACCGCGAACCCCCGGCTGGTGAACGCCTGGATGGACAGGTCGAGCCGACGGCTCGTGTTGGCGGTGGGACCGCCGTGCGAGATGACGATGAGTGGCGGCAGCTCGCCAGGCGGTGCCACCGCGTCCGGGTTGGAAGGCGGATAGTGGAAGGCGTACGCCTCGCGACCATCGGTCGTGGGGAAGGCCACGAAGCGCGGCACGGACAGATACGCGGCATCGACGGGCAGCTCGCCAGCGCTGCGCACGATGACGTGCTCGCTGGTGTCGAGGTCCAGCCGGACGACCGCGCTGGGCTGGGTCGGGCCCGTCGCCACGAGCACCGCGTGGGCGCCCGAGACCCGCAGACCCGCGAGATCGGTCGCGCCCGGGATGGGCACCTCCCTCGGTGGCGAGTCCCCCTCGATGATGAGCAGTCGGTCCTCGCCCGCGGCCCGCGCGATGGCCACCACGCGGCCATCGTCGGCGAACCCCAGCGTGCTGAGACCGAACACCCATTGGGGGCCTGCGAGGTCGGCGGCCATCGGCGCCAGCTCCACCTGCTCCCCCGTCGCCGGATCCCAGCGCACGAGGTTCCACCAGCCCGGTCGGTCGGTCGCGAAGACGAGGGTCGCATCGGGCGCCCAGACCGGGCCGGCGATGGACTCCGTCGGGCCACCCGCGATGACCTGGGCGATGCCGGGCGTGCCATCGTCCGTGATCGGGGCGACCCACAGGAGGCTCGCGTCCCAAGGCATGTCCGGTCGCTCCCACGTCAGCCACGACAGACGTCGACCGTCGGGCGAGATCCGCGGGTGGCTCACGAAGTCGTGGCCCTCCACGAGCGGCACGCTCGCACCGCTCGCGAGGTCCACCGCCACGATGCTGTTGGTGGGGTCGTGGTCGTCGCGCCGGTGATCCTCCTGGACCGCGAGCACGCGACCGCGCGCCGCATCGATGTGGAGGTCGGCGAACCGGAGACCGGGCACGCCCACGAGGGTGCGGGTCGTGCCATCGGGGTCGACCCGCACCAGGCTGCCGTCCCGGAGCTCCGAGTGGACGACCAGCCCGTCCGAGACGGTCCATGCGCCGCCGCCGTACTCGTGCACACGGGTCCGCACGTTGGTCGGCGCGGGCGTGACCTCCCTGACGCCGCCCTCGGGCGAGACACGCAGGAGCGTCACCCGGCCGCCCTCGTCGGGACGGCCCTCGAGCAGGAGCACATCCGGGCCGTCGAGCATCGGCTCCGAGAGTCCGCGGCTGCCGGCCACCACCAGCTCGGGCGTGATCGGCGACGGCCACGAGCCGTAGGGCAGGGTACGCGGTGTCGTCATGACAGCAGGATACGGGGCCTGCGACATCGAGCGCCCTGGTGACGGGCGATGCCCGGTCGTCACCGTCACCAGGGGCAGGTCACCCTACGACCCGATCTCGCCGTACATGATCGAGCCGTGCGTGGTCAGGTCCCCTCCGGTCTCCAGCAGGGTCTTGAGCCCCGACAGGATCATCGGCCAGCCGCCATACAGCTGGTCGTTGGCACCCTCGCGCAGCTGGTCGTGGGTCACCGTCAGCCGGCACGAGTCGCGCACCTGCTCGATCTCCCACGTCACCCGTGACGTGCCCTCCGCCTGGACATCCTCGCCCCACAGCGCGGTCATGGTCTGGACCAGTCGACGCGGCGGGTCGGCCTCCAGCGTGGTGCCCTCCGCCAGGGGCGTCTCGACGCCTGCGTGGCCCATCGTCCAGCGGCCACCCGGTGTGGGATCGCCCGTCATCCGGTTCCCGAAGTGATAGCGGGCCCGCAGGTCGGGGTCGGTGATGGCCTCCCACAGTCGCTCCGGTGTGGTCCGGATCCAGATCTCGAACACCTTCTCCATGTCGGTCTCCTCGAGTCGTCGCTTGATGTCCGTGAGCCCTTCGGCCCACAGCGCGGTGTACTTGCTCACCCATCGGTCGTGGAGGAGCTGGATGGGGACGGGGTTCAGGTAGTGGAGCTTGTCCCTGCCCTGCCGTCGGCTGACCACCAGGCCCGCGTCCTCGAGGATGCGCAGGTGCTTCATGACCCCGAACCGGGTCATCGGTGCCCGGGCCGCCAGCTCACCGAGCGTCTGACCGTCCTGGTGCATCAACGCATCCAGGAGCTCCCTGCGCGTGGGATCGGCCAGTGCCCGGAAGACCTCGTCCATCCGATGGAGCATATGTGACCATTTGGTCACCTGTCAAGGCGCCGCGGGCCGGCCCCTCCGCCGAGCGCGGATGACGGGTTCGGGGTAGCGTGCATCGGCCGGCGAAGGAGAGGGTGCCGGACGCTGGCCCGCCCGCGGGCACCGACACGGAGACCCATGCCTCGCACCATCGCACGCCTGCTCGCCGTCCTCGTCCTGCTCAGCCTCGCGGTGCCCATCGGCATCGCGATCCCGGTCGCCGCCGCGGATCCGCCGAGGTTCCTGTCGCTCCCCTTCGACCACCCGTCGCGGATGCGCATCCAGCAGGGGTTCTACTGGACTGGACCGGGTCACGAGCGGTACCACGGTGGCATCGACTACATCCAGGGCACCCTGGATCGCTCACGGACATGGAAGAGCTTCCCGGTGTACGCGGCGGCGGACGGGCGTGCCTGCTCCCAGGTGGAGACCACCCAGAAGGGCTGCATCGGCGGTACCGGGAACCGCGTGCTCATCGAGCACACCGTGAACGGGAAGAAGTACCGGACGTACTACGGCCACCTCCGGTCCATCTCGACACGCATCCCACGGGGGAACGCGACCGTCAAGGTGAAGCGCGGTGAGCTCCTGGGCTATGCCGGCTACAGCGGTGACCCGTGCTGCGTGACGCACCTCCACTTCCAGCTCATGGATGACCACTGGAAGACGGTCGACCCATACGGGATCTACGGTCGCCGCGACAAGTACCCCGATCCCGCGGGCCGGAACGGCATCCACAACGGCCGCAAGAGCTTCTGGGCGGACGACCCACCGGTCCCGCCCGGCAGCTTCAGCGACGCACCGACCAAGGTGATCCCGTCGCCTCGACCCACGCGCAAGCCGGAGCGGACGCCCAGGCCGGAGCGGACGCCAAAGCCGACGCCCAGGCCGGAACGCACCCCGAGGGCGACGACGCGACCCGAGCGGACTCCGCGCCCAGAGCGCACGCCACGACCGTCGGTCTCGCCCAGCCCGACCGCCTCGGCGTTCGTGGCGCCCGAGGGGACAGCGGACCAGGCGATGGCCGTGGCTCGGCTCGTGGTGGCGTGGTTGACGATGCTGGTGCGGCATCTGACCGGAGGCACCTGAGCCCAGGCCCCATGGGTCATGCGACCCGGCCGGGACCATGGTCCGGCTGGACACCAGACCGCACCAGAGCCATCCTGACCGCTCCTGGAACGCGCCGACGATCCGGGCCCTGCCCCAGCAGCGCCGGAGAGGACTCGAACCGATGCGCCTCGCGCCCCTGGCCCGTGCCGTCGTGGTGGTGCTGGCACTCACGATGCTCTTGCCGGCAGGCGCGTCGACGGCCGCGCCATCGTGGTCGCGGGACCTCGCGACGCTCACGGATGGCGGTGGCACGGTCCGCCTGACCGCGGCCGCGGCCCGTGACGACGGCCTGGGCGCTCGTCTGGTCACGCCCGACGCCGGATCACCGCGCGCCGGTCTCCGCTGGACGGCGCCCCGACCATGGCCGAGCGCCGTCACCCAGGAACGCGTCAGCGCCACGTTCCACGTGCGTGTCCGTCGCTCGGCGGGGACGGTGCCGCTCATCCGCATCACGTCGGGCGACCGGGTCGTGGCCACGCTCCAGCGGGCTGGCAACGGGCGGCTGCTGGTGCGCGCCGGGGCACGCATCGACCGCTCGACCACGCGCCTGCCGCTCGCCACCTGGAAGCGCCTCACGGTCATCACCAGGACCACGCGGGCGGGCCGTGTCTCGCTCAGCGTCCGGATGGGCTCGACCGAGCTCACGGCGGTGTCCGGGACCCTGCCGCGAGCATCGTTCGCGCAGCGGCTGGTCATCGGCGGCAGGGCGCGCGGCATGGCCCTCGACGTCGACCAGGTGGCCATCACGCGGCAGCGCACGCCGCCGCCGACGCCCGAGCGAGTGTTCCGCATCGTGGGCCACGGCACCGACCACGGCGTGGGTCTCAGCCAGTGGGGCGCGCGCGGGCGCGCCGAGGCTGGCCAGTCCGCCGCACGCATCGCCACCCACTACTTCCCGGGGACCCGCCTGTCGAGCGCACGCACCGATCGCGCCACGATCCGCGTGAACGTGCTGCCCTGGCGTCGTGTGCCCTCGTACCCCGTGGAGCTGGCCAGGGCGACGTCGGGCCGATGGCGTATCGAGGGGGTCGGTGGCCGGTTCCCGGCGAAGGCTCGCCTGCTCCTGGTGGGGACGTCGGGTGACCGCTGGAAGCTGCGTGTCGTGGCTCGCGACGGGACGGTGCTGGCCCGCGTCACCACGCGTCGCGCCATCGTCGTACGACCCGTGGACAGTGCGACCACCTTCGTGGTGGCCCTCATCCCCTCGGCGTATCGCGAGTTCGCGGGCACGCTCCGCATCGCCGGCGATGCCGCACGCCAGGTGCGCATCATCAACGAGCTGCCCCTGGAGCGTTACCTGCGTGGGGTGGTGCCGCGCGAGATGCCCGCGTCATGGCCGCTCGAGAGCCTGCGCGCCCAGGCCATCGTGGCGCGGTCGTATGCATGGAAGGCGCGCAAGCCGGGTTCACCGTTCGACCTGTACGCCGACGAGCGCAGCCAGATGTACGGCGGTATCGCCGCCGAGCACTCACGCTCCACCACGGCGGTGACGTCCACGGCAGGACGGGTCGTGACCTACCAGGGCAAGGTCGCCCAGACCTTCTATCACAGCGCGTCCGGTGGCGCGACGGAGGACTCGTGGCGGGTGTTCACCGCGAGCGACGGGGGCCTGGGGACCCGGGTGCCCTATCTGCGGGGCGTCGCGGACCGGCGACCCGACGGTCGAGCCTGGGATGCCGCGAGCCCGTACCAGGACTGGCACACCCAGACCCTCACGATGCGCACGCTCGGCCGGATCCTGAGCCACGACCGGCGGACGAACGTGGGTCAGCTCCGATCCATCGACCTCAACGACCGGGGCGCGTCCGGGCGGCTGACGTCGGTGACGCTGCGCGGCTCGGCGGGGACGAAGCGGGTCGCGGGCTGGGTCTTCAAGAGCGTCTACAACACGTGGCGCGGCACGGGGTCATCCATGCGCTCTACCTGGTTCCGGCTCGAGGACCGCTGACGGGTCGGAGGCCAGAGCGGGCGGCGTCGACGCCACGCATGGATGCGACCGGGCGCTGGCATCAGGACTCCAGCTCCCAGAGTGCGCGATACCAGCGGATGCGCTCCTCGTCCGGGGTGATGCCGTAGGCCTCGAACAGCTCCGCCTGGTGGCCCTCACCGAAGTTCCAGTCGAGGCTGAGCGAGGCGACGGCCAGGTCGGCCCACCGGTCACCGACGCCCAGGTCACCGAAGTCGACGTTGCCGGTCCAGTGGCCATCGAGGTCGATGAGGGTGTTCGGCGCACAGGCATCGCCATGCACCATGACCGGTCGGTCGATGGGCGGGCGTGGACCGATCGCCGGTGGCTGACGACCGACCCATGACTCGGCCGTCCAGGCGGTCGGGAACGCATTGATATCGATGGTGTGGATGGCCCGCAGGCCTGAGGCGATGGCGGCGATGGCCTCGCTGCGACGCGCACGCCAGGTGTCACCGACGGCGGGCCCTCCCGACAGCCCGGCGGTCAGCAGCCACTCCGCGCCGGTCGCGTCGGTGCCGTGGTCGAGGACACGCGGCGCCGGATGACGCTGCGCGACCCACTCCAGCCGGACGCGTTCACGGTCGAGGTCGATACCCGTGGAGAGCGGGTCCCACTTGAGGTAGCGCTCGCCCAGGCGGAAGGTGAGACCGCCCAGGTCGTTGCGCCAGACCAGCTCGGGAGTGGCGCCCTCCGCGAGCCGCTGCACGATGTCGGGGATCGGCTGGTCGCCCAGCTCGTGCTGTCGCGCGAGGTCCGCAAAGCGCGGATCGAAGGTCATTGGTCAGGCGCTGGTCGCATCCGCCGTCTCGTCGCGCGCCTCGTGGAACAGGATCACGTGCCAGCCGAAGTCGCTGCGGACCGGGCCGATGATGTCTCCGGGCTGCGGGTCGACCGCATCGAACAGTGGGTCGCCGAACTCCGGGACGATGGTGTCCCGGGTGAACCAGCCGAGATCACCACCGACCTGGGCATTGGACCGGTCATCGGACTCCTGCGCGCGCAGGGCGAACGCCGCGATTCGCTCGTCGGAGTCAGTCACGGCGCGAAGGTCGCTCGCGGCGGCCTTGGCGGCGAGGCGCGCGGCCTCCCACGTCGGGTCTGCAGGGTCGACATCGATGGCGAAGGACGGTCCGTCCCCCGGGGAGTACAGGATGTGGGATGCGTGGACCTGGGGGCCTTCCCCCATCGGACCCCCCAAGTCGATCTCGTCCACGGTCGGAGCTGGCCGCCGGGTGGCAGATGGGTCACGCGTCGGTTCCGGCTGCGCGAGCGTCGCCTCGAAGGTCGCCTTCAGGTGGAACGGCTCCTCATCGCGGTACGGCTGGCCGTCCATGCCCATGAAGCCGGTCCCGAGCATGATCCCGTCCGACCAGCGCAGCCAGGAACAGTCCACGGTCCCGCTGATCGCACGCTCGGACCGATCGACGTCGACGCGGCAGCCGCGGTCGAACTGGCCGGCGATCGAGTACTCGTCGTCCGCCACTCGATGGATCGTGACCGACCAGGCGTCCGACGACATGCCCCCGTACAGGTATGCATCCAGGCCGACGGCCCAGCCCTCGGAGCGGAACCCGAGTGACTCGAACGCTCGTGGCACCCGCGACCCGCCCACCAACGGCAGATCGAGGGTGGCAGTCGTGCCACCGGTGACCTCGACCTGCATGGAGCCATCCGTGTAGTCGATCGGCTCGCCGAACTCGTCATCATCCGGGCCGTACGATGGCCCGTACCACCCAGGGATCATCGAGCAGCCGCTCAGCGCCAGTACCGCCACCGCTGTCGCGGCGACCGTCATCACTCCTCGCATCGCGTCCCTCCCCTGTGCACCGATGATGGCGCCTCCCGGCGACCACGACCGACGCGGTGTGTCTGTGCCGATACGACCCGGCTCCAGCCAGGTCCACCACCCGAGCCGAGGGCTCGGTGGTCACCAGTCGAAGGACGACTCCTCTCGCTCCTCGTGGAACAGGATCACGTGCCAGCCGAATTCGGTACGCACCGGGCCGACGATGTCGCCGGGCTGCGGATCGACCGCGTCGAACAGAGGGTCCCCGAACTCCTGGACCATGATGTCGCGGGTGAACCAGTCGAGGTCACCGCCCTCCTGCGCTGTGACGGTATCGTCTGACCCCTCCGCGCGGAGGACGAAGGCGGCGATGCGTTCGTCAGGATCGGCGATCGCCCGAAGGTCATCCACAGCGGCCTGCGCCTCGAGACGTGCCGATTCCCACGTGGGATCGTCCGGATCGAGGTCGTAGGCGCCATCTGGATCATCGGCGGGCGCGTAGAGGATGTGCGCAGCATGGATCGCACGCTCGAGCCCCGGGGTCGGCTCCGCGGTCGCCGATGGATCACGGGTCGGCGCTGGTCGTGCAAGGGTCCCCTGGAAGCTCAGCTCGAGATCGAACGGCTCCTGCCCCTCGACACGGCCCAGGTCGTCGTCGTCAAAGAACGCCAGGACGGTCAGCACGTCCATCCACTGGAGGTCACGACAGGTGGCATCGCCCCGGAGCGACGTCCCCTCGACGACCACGTCGGCCTCGCAGCCTGCGCCCCAGTTCGACATCCAGTGGCCGCCGGGCACGAACCGATGGACGCCGACGCCCGAGTAGTAGACGGTCACGGCCCATTCGGGGTCACGGAACGCGATGAGGTCGCCAGTCTCACGTTCGTGCGTGCTGGGTGCGACCAGGGGCAGCTCGACGGTCACGGTCGTCCCGCCAGTGAGCGTCAGGGTCGCTGACCCGTCGACGAGCGGGATGACATCCGAGGCTGTGTCTTCCTGATCCGCGACCGGAGGGTACGGCACCCAGGTCGCGGAGCCGCGATGCGATGCGCCCGACGCGACCGCAGCACCGGCCAGTGCCAGTGCCGCCACCGATGTCGCGGCGACCATCACCGCTCCTCGCATCGCATCCCTCCGGGTGCACGTTCGGGCGCCATGCCGCCAGCCGTGGTCGGCGCAGTGTATCCGGTACGGTGTGTCCGGCTGCTCGGCGCGGGGGTGCCTCTCGGCGGCGAGGTACCGCTGCCCTGCCACGCCACGTCCGTTTGACGGTTCCCCGCCCGGCCGGCGACGATCGGCCCGATGTCCGACCCCGTGACCCACCGCCCCGACAGGCCGCGCGCCACCGGAGCGACCCAAGGTCGCTCCCGACACATCCGCCTGGCGGCCATCGTGGTCTGGCCCAGCATCGCGATCCTGGCGAGCCTGTTGCTCGTGACGCTCGTGGGCATGCTGCTGCCGGTGCGCGACGGGCCACCCGCGGTCACGCGTGTGTTCGGGCCATACCTGGTCATCCCGTTCCTGGGCGCCATCCTCGTGCTGGCACTCGCTCGAGGTCGCGAGCGGCGGATCCTGGGCGTGATCATCGGCGTCGGTCTCGTGACGCTGCTCGTTCGCTACCCGCCCATCGGTCATGCCGGCGCGCGGGCCGCGGATCCCCACGCGACGCCACTGACCGTGGCCACCTGGAACCTGGAGTTCGGGCAGGTCGCCTCGGACGATGTCGCGCGGGTGCTCACCGAGCACGCACCGGACATCGTCGCGCTCGAGGAGCTCACGCCCGATCTGGCCGCGAGGATCGATGCCGACCCGGTCATCGGGGCACGCTACCCGTGGCGGGTGCTGCGGCCCTCCGAGAGCTGGGATGGCATGGGCCTCCTGAGCCGCTGGCCCATCGATGACACCCAGACCTCCGGCGACCCACCCCTCATCAGCGCGCTGGTCACGCTGCCGGATGGCCGGCGGGTGCGGACCGTCGCCGTCCACGCGCCCCCGCCACAGTGGGGCCTGTCCGGCCTGGTGCTCGTGACCTACGAGAGCGCGCGCCGCGACATCGCGCTGCGGACGCTGCGGACCCGTCTGGAGCCCGACCTCGCCGCCGGCACGCCACTCCTGGTCCTGGGTGACCTCAATCTCACCGACCGAGAGGTGGCCTACGAGGAGCTGACCCCGGGTCTGACCGACGCACACCACGCGGTGGGCACCGGCATGGGCAACACCTGGCGACCCTTCACGCTGGAGGTCATCCCGGCTGGGCTGCTGCGCATCGACCACGTGCTCATGGCGAACGGGCTTGCGCCGCTGCGCATCGCACCTGATTGCACACCGCTCGGCTCCGACCACTGCCTCGTCATCGCGGACCTGGAGCTGACACGGGACGCGTCAGCCGCCAACCGCCCATGCATCCACCGTGACCTCGGATCGTGGCCCGGACTTGACCACGACCAACTTGACCGTATGGGACTTGTTGACATCCGTATGGAATGTGGTGAGCACACGAGGACCAGTCGCGGTCGCGGAGCGGAGGTTCACGGTCCTGATGAGCCGACCGTCCACCCAGACCTGCAGCTTGCCCGAGGCCGGGGACCGGCGACCGATCAGCGAGAACTCTCGACCCCGCAGGCGCTGCGTGATGGACGCCCCCGCCTTGGTCGTGCGTAGGACCGAACCCCGATACGACTTGCGGGGTCGTGGAACGACACGCCATCCAGACGACACCTGCGCAGTCGTCCGGGTCGTGTCCACCAGCGAGAACACGGAGTCCCAGTCGCTGCGCACCCAACCGGTCTTGTTGCCGGCTGCATCCCACGCCCGGAACGAGGCTTCGACGAGCTGGCCCACCTTGATCGGCATGTCGATGTGATCGATCGGTCTCGGTGGATCGGGGAAGGGTGGCTGCTGGTCAAGGACGATCCGCTCGACCCCGCCGCCGACCTTCGCTTTGACGCCGTACCCACCCATCATGCGCTCGTCGACAGCCGAGTACGACATCCGTAGGGTCAGGGTGGTCTTGGGCGAGAACGACACCTTCACGACCCGGAACGGATCGAACACCAAGCTGCGCGGTCGCTTCGTGTCCGGATAGGCCGGATTCGGGACCACATCTGTCGCGAACCGGACGTGCAGGTCGCGATAGGGCTTGGGCGTCCTCACATAGAAGTAGTCGTGGGTTCGTCCCTCGCGCTTATGGCGCACCTTCAGACGCACGGTGCACGTCCCGCCAGGCGCGAGCGGCCCGCGTTTGTCGCAGGGGATCCCCACGGTCTGGATGTCATTGGACGTGAGATCGATCTCGTAGGCGAGCGTGTCGGACGAGTCGTTCCGAAGCAGGAACGAGCCCTCGACCCACTCGTCTTGCACGACCGGCCCGAAAAGCGGCAGGTCGGGAACCTGGACGAGGCCCGTCGGTGCGTCGGTGGCGAGACCATCGATGGGGACCACCAGGACGTCGGAAGTCTCCACGCCATCGGCCACATCGATGTCATATCCGATCTCCAGCGAGGCCTGGCTGCGGCGCGCAGCGTGTGGCGTGAACCGCATGCGGACCCTCTCTGTGTCGCCCACAGGCAGCCCGTGTACCGGTGGGTCCGATTCCAGCCGGTACAGATGCGCATCCGGCCCTGTGATCGTCCAGGACTGGATCATCGCGGTCGCATCGCCGACGTTGCGCCATCGCGGATGGAAGTAGGAGGTCTCGCCAGGCGCCGTGGCGAGGACATCGACCTCGACGACCTCGAGCACCGCGCGCGGGGCTCCCTGTGCGCTCACGGGAGCGGCGACCGATACGCAGGCCATCAGCAGCGCGGTCCCGAGCAATGTCGACCGCCGGATCATCGAACCCACTCCGCTCCTCCTGGCGTCCTCGTCGGCCCGAGCATAGTAGCGGTCGCAGCGCCACTGGACGGTGGGTGACGGACGCGCCGCGTCGCTCGCATACGCGGGCACCATCCCGCCCTTCATGCGGACAGCCGCGGAGTGACCTGCTGACAACGGCATGATGACCTGCCGATAACGGTCCGTGGACGGTGGCGACAGACGCTCGGTGCGGCGCGACACGCGCCCCGAATCCAGCCACCGGAGGGACCATGGCCGCCGCGCCCACCACACGTCCTCGCACCCGTCACCGCCTTCTGCTCGGCACCTGTCTGGGAGCGAGCCTGATGCTGGCACCCACCGCGGCTCTCGGCCAGTCGCCTGGTCCGGCCGCGGCGCCCGACCCGATCTTCCGGCATGTCGGGACCTTCTTCGTCCCTGATGACCTGCCGGACGGCACCGAGCGCTCCACGCCCACGTCCGCGGAGATCGTGGCCGCGACGCCTGATGGCGACACGCTCCTGTTCAGCGATCCCTTCACGGCGCGGATCGGCCTCGTGGACATCAGCGATCCCTCGGCGCCGGCGGCCTTGGGCGGCATCGATCTGCCCGGCAACCCCACGAGCGTGGCGGTGCATCGGGGCTGGGCGCTCGCCGCAGTGGAGACCAACGAGGATCCTGACGCTGACGGCCCGCTCAACGGGTTCGACGATCCGTCCGGCGACCTCGTGGTCATCGATCTGGCCGACCGATCGATCGTGCGCACCATCGAGCTGCCCGGCCAACCCGACTCGGTGGCCGTCGCGCCCAGCGGCCGATACGCGGCGATCGTCATCGAGAACGAGCGCGACGAGGACGAGAACGACGGGCTGCTGCCCCAGGCACCCAGCGGATCCCTGCAGGTCCTGGACCTGGACGGCGACCCGGATGCGTGGACCCTGCGCGCAGTGGATCTGGATGGGATCGCCGAGGTCGCACCGGAGGATGCCGAGCCCGAGTTCGTGTCCATCAACAGCCTCGACCAGGCCGTGGTGTCGCTCCAGGAGAACAACCACCTGGTCATCGTCGACCTCGCGACCGGCACGGTCATCAACGACTTCTCGGCGGGGACCGTCGACCTGACCGACATCGACACGGTCGAGGAGGAGCTCGGGCCCCAGGATGCACCACTGCTCGAGCTCGACAGCTCGCTGACCGGCGTGCGCCGGGAGCCTGACGCGGTCGCCTGGGTCGATGACGGCACGTTCGCGACGGCCAACGAAGGCGACTACGTGGACGCGGACGGCGTGTCCGGTGGCTCGCGCAGCTTCACCATCTTCGGCGCTGACGGCACCGTGGTGTTCGAGCCCGGCAGCAGCCTCGAGCACGAGGTCGTGCGCATCGGCCAGTTCCCGGAGGCCCGCGCCGATGCGAAGGGCATCGAGCCGGAAGGCATCCTGGTGGGCACCATCGGCGACCGGCGGCTGCTGTTCGTCGCTGCGGAGCGCGCCAACATCGTCGCCGTCCTTGACGTGACCGAGGGCGAGCCATCGCTCGTCCAGCTCCTGCCGAGCGGCATCGGACCTGAGGGCCTCGTGCTCACGTCACAGGGTGTGCTGGCCGTGACGTCGGAGGTCGACGGTGCGGATGAGGGCTTCCCGTACCGGCCCATCATCACCCTCTTCGCCGCCGATCCCGACGGCACGTGGACCTATCCCCAGCTCCGGAGCGCTGACGAGGCGAACGGCCTGCCCATCCCGTGGGTCGGCATGTCCGGCCTGTCGAGCGACCCGAGCGACCCGGACACGCTGTGGGCAGTGAGCGACTCCGTCCTGGCCCAGGCGTGGCTGTACGGCATCGACGCGTCGTCGACGCCCGCCGTCATCACCGAGCGCATCGCCATCGGCGGTGTCGGGGTGGCCGACCAGGGCACCGGTGACTTCGATCTCGAGGGCGTCGCAGCACGACCCGAGGGAGGGTTCTGGCTCGCCTCTGAGGGTCGGGTCGGTGATGCGGGCACGCGTCCCAACCTCATCATCCGGACCGACGCGCAGGGCACCATCCAGGAAGCAGTCGGGCTGCCCGACGAGCTGCTGGCCGGCGCGACGAGCAGCGGCTTCGAGGGCGTCGCGGTCACCGGGACCGAAGCTGCCGGTGACGAGGCCGTCTGGGTCCCCATCCAGCGCGAGTGGGCGGACGACGAGCCGGGTCACGTCAAGATCGGCCGATACGCGGTCGCGGATGCCTCGTGGACCTTCGCGAGCTATCCGCTCGAGACGCCGCCCGCGGTCGACGGAGCGTGGGTCGGTCTCTCGGAGATCACGGCCCTGCCGGACGGTCGCCTCGCGATCGTGGAGCGCGACAACCAGATGGGCCAGGACGCCGCGATCAAGCACATCGCTGTGATCGACCCTGCGTCGGTCACGTTCGCACCCCTCGGAGAGCCGCTGCCCCTGCTGGCCAAGGCGCTCCTGCGGGACGTGCTGCCCGACCTCGACGCCGCGAGCATCTCGGTGCCCGACAAGCTGGAGGGTGTGGCCGTGACCCCGGATGGACGACTGTTCGTGGTCACCGACAACGACGGCGTCGACGAGAACCTGGGCGAGACCGTGTTCCTGGGACTGGGCCCCGTGGACGCCGCGCCCGCGCAGTGATCACCCCGGTCCGCATCTGACCGGGGACCCCGACGGCGCTCCACCTCCTCGGAGTGCCCTCGGCCCGCGGCGCGTCCCCCCGGGGACGCGCCGCGTCGCTCCTGACTTCGGCTAGCATCGTGCCTGGCGATGGGGTCCGCCATCCTCGAACCGCCCATCCAGGGCTGATGACTCCTGTGCTGGCTCTCGCGCGGGCGATGCCTTCGATGCGTCGGTCGCGTGTCCACGCATGGGGGTGGATCATGGTCCTCGCGACGATCGCCGCGGGGGGCGCGCTGGGGGCGCTCGCTCGCTTCCTGGTCGATGAGTGGGTGACCGAGCGCATCGGGGGCGCCTTCCCGTTCGGGACGCTGGTCGTCAACCTCAGCGGGACCTTCCTCGTGGGTCTGCTGGCAACCCTCATCGTGGATCGCGGCGTGCTCAGCGCCGAGCTGCGGCCGTTCGTGCTGGTCGGCTTCGTGGGCGCCTACACCACCTTCTCGACCTGGCTCCTCGAGAGTTGGCGGATGCTGGAGCTGGGCGAGACCGGCCTCGCCATGGCCAACATCGTGGGATCGATGGTCCTGGGCGCCGTGGCGCTCGTCGCCGGGTTGGTGGTGGGTCGCGCCGTGTGACACGGCTTCGCTCGTCGTCATGTGCCAGCCGGGAGACGACCACCGGATCGGCCGCCGATCACGTGGGGAGCTGCCCAGATGTTCCTGACAGCTGATGTCCGGAGCGGGGCCGTAGTCTGCGCAGTGACGGACCTGCATACATTTGGAGGCCACACGACATGAGCACCCTGGGGAGCGGCACGCGCGAGGATCCGTGGCAGCTGCGCACGCCACCCGGCACATCGGCATTCGAGGCGTGGCGCGGCGAGTCGGCCGAACCGCCGGCGCTCGTGGTCCAGGTGGGCTCGACCCAGCTGCGCTACCCACTGCGAGGAGCGTGATGGAACGGTCAGCCACCAGCCCGGATGACTGGATCGCGTCGCTGCCGGATGACCAGCGGCCCGACATCGAGACACTGGACCGGACCATCCGTGAGGCCATGCCCGACCAGGAGCGGGTGCTCTGGGAGGGCACCCTCTGGGGCGGCACGGAGCAGCGGATCGTCGGCTATGGCGCGTTGCAGGTCGTCGAGCGCGGCGGTGCGACCGTCGACTGGTTCCTGGTCGGCCTGGCGCGACAGAAGCGCCACATCAGCGTGTACGTCAGCGCCGCCGAGGACGGTCGGTACCTGGTCCAGGCGTACGCCGACCGACTGGGCAAGGTCCGGGTCGGCAGCGCCAGCATCGCGTTCCGTCGCGCCAAGGACCTGGACCTGACGGTTCTGCAGGAGCTCGTGGGACACGCGGTGTCCTCCTCGGGGCCGGGCGGCGGCAGCCGATGACGCATCACCTGCGCTGGCTGGTCGCCGGCGACGAAGGACCGCTCCTTGCCGCAAGCCACCTGTTCGATGAACCGGTCCGCGACGAATGGGCGACGCGGTCCCTGGCACAGCCTGGCCATCACCTGTGCCTCGCATCGGTAGACGGTGCCCCGGCGGGATTCGTCAGCGGCATCGAGATGACCCACCCGGACAAGGGCACCGAGATGTTCCTCTATGAGCTGGGCGTCGATGAGGCGTTCCGGGGTCGGGGCATCGGCCGGGCGCTGGTGCGTGCGCTCGCGGACCGGGCGCGCACGCTGGGCTGCACCGGGATGTGGGTCCTGACCGAGCGGGACAACCTCGCCGCGATGGCCACCTATCGATCCGCGGGCGCTGACGAGGAGTCCGACCATGTGATGCTCGGCTGGCGGTTCGACACACCGTAGGCCTCGCTGGGGATGACCGCCGGTCAGCCGTCCGACCGAGCGACCTCGAGCAGCCCGAGCAGATGGTCGATGGCGACGTTGGCGTGGATGCGCACGCTCGTGGCCAGCGCGGCTTCGTTCGCGTAGAACCCGGGGTTGTGGTTCTGGACCAGGCCGCGACCACCTTCGATCGGCGCGAGGACGCGCACCGGATCGAGCCGCGTGTCCTGCACCCCGAGGTTGAGGTACAGGCCGCCGAAGGCCTCCACGAACAGCGAGACGTCGTCGTAGCCCATGATCGGCGGCGCCTCCACCACGGACCCGGCACCGACCACGCGCTGGAGCGTCGGCAGGGCCGCATCCATCCAGGCCTGCGTGTTCTGGACCGGCGGCACGCGCTGGAGGAGATCGACGGTCGCGGTGCAGCCGTATGCCGCGGCGGCGTGCTCGGCCAGGCGTCGGAGGCCGGACTGCAGATCGTCCATGTCGGCATCGGTGGATGCGCGGAGCGTCCCATACAGCGTCACGTGGCCCGGGATGATGTTGAAGCGACCCACGTCCTCGACGTGGCCGATGGTCGCCGACACCCGATGGTCGGCCGGCACCTGGCGATACAGCTGGCCCACGCCGCCGATGATGTGGGCCACCGCGGGCCACGGGTCCACGCCAAGCCAGGGGGTCGAGCCGTGGGTCTGGACCCCCTCGACGCGGATCCGCACGAGGGTCGACCCGGCATACGCGGCACCCACGTGATAGCTCACCAGCCCCGTCGGGAAGGGGCCGACGTGCAACCCGAAGGCCATGGTCGGGCGGGGGTCATCGAGGACACCCGAGTCGAGCATCGCCCGCGCGCCCGCCGTCTCCCCGATGGGCGGACCCTCCTCCGCCGGCTGGAAGATGCACACGACCGTCCCCGGCAGGTCCGCGCGCATCTCCGCGAGCACGCTCGCGGTGATGGCCACCGCGGCGACATGGCAGTCGTGGCCACAGGCATGGGTCACCGGGAACGGCCCAGCCGGGTAGTCCCCATCCGTGACCCGTGACGCGAACGACTCCCCGGACGCCTCCCGCACCGGCAGCCCGTCCATGTCCGCGCGGAGGGCGATGACCCGGTCTCCCGGCTGGCCACCACGCAGGACCCCCACGACGCCGTGACCGCCGACGTCGGTGCGCACCTCGTCGAAGCCGAGCGAGCGGAGGTGGTCGGCGACGACCCGTGCTGTACGCGTCTCCCGACCCGACAGCTCCGGATGCTCGTGGATGTCCCGTCTCAACGCGATGAGGGCATCGGCGTGGCGCTCGACCAGCCGGTCGATGGTGGCGTAGAAGTCCGCAGGAGTCGTCATCGGCCCATCATCGCGCAGCATGCCAGCTCGCCGTGGGTCGGCCATCCTCGTCCACGGCCACCAGGGTGAAGCGACCGCTCGTCGCGTGGCGTCGATCGCCGCCGCCGTGTGGCCTCCCGCCGGGTCAGCGGCCCCCCATTGCGGGGATACCCTGCCGATCGGTCCGAC
>CAZYTQ010000059.1:0-19457 GCA_964650135.1 uncultured Anaerolineaceae bacterium
GCCTGGCCATCGGCCGCGTGCCCAGGGGTCGGTGGGCGGGCTCGAAGGGCCGCTTCGGCGCGGACCTTCAGCTTCGTCGAACAGGCCCGGGGCTGCTGCACGGTGCTACGCCGACCCGGCGCCCCTTGAGCGTCCTCCGACGCCCCGAAGTCGACGCATGTTCAGCTTCGCGACCTCGATCGCACCGCGGATGGGGCCATCGGACTGTCCATGGGGCCCGTGAGTGGTCCGGTGCCCCGCCGTGGGTGCCATCCTGTTCGGCGATCCTGAACAGCCGTGGGGCTACCAGGCTAGGGGGCAGACCCGGCGGCGCACCGGACCCACGGCCAGCCGCGCGCCGCACCGGACCACGGCCAGCCGGGGCCGCGCCGCACCGGACCCACGGCCAGCCGGCGCCGCACGGTGGCACTCCCCGGGCGGACGGGTACCCGGCCAACGGCCGGCCGCGCTCGGCTCAACGGCCGGCCGCGCTCGGCTCAGCGGCCGGCCGCGCTCGGCTCAGCGGCCGGCCGCGCTCGGCTCAGCGGCCGATGGGCGCGTCCTGGAGCTTCACGACCTGGTTCACCCCATCGACCACCCGATACGTCACCTGCACGGGCTCGGCGAGCGCCATGTGCTCGCGCAGGTGCTGGATGGGGAAGCCATCGTCCTGGTATCGACTGCCAACGGTCGAGAACGCCAGCGTCCGCCCGTCGGATGTCCGCAGTCGGAAGCCATCGATATCGGTCAGCGAGGTCGACTGGACATCCGTGACCAGCCCGGTCTCGGTCGACAGGGTGGGCTCGCACGCCGCCACGAGACCGCCGCCCAGCACCAGCATCAGGCTCAGGGCCGCCACCCGACCACCGCGGGCCACCGCTTCGCGATGTCGCCGGACCCATCCGGCCACGGCCGTCACGCCAGGGGCACGAACACCGCCACGTCCAGCACGATGAGCGCGAACAGCCCGGTGAGGTACGTGATGGAGTACTTGTACAGCCGCACGGCGCGCTGGTCGGTCCCGTCGCGCCACATCAGGAACGCCTGCGCGAGGAACATCACGCCCAGCGCCAACGCGCCCGCCAGGAACACGAGCCCCATGTGCGCGACCGCGAAGAACACGAGCGTGAGCGCGACCATGAGCACCGAGTAGAGCGCGATCTGGCGGGTGGTCTCGGCCACGCCGTGGGTCACGGGCAGCATCGGCACGTTGGCCGCCGCGTAGTCGCCGCGGATGCGCAGCGACAACGCCCAGAAATGCGGTGGTGTCCAGTAGAAGACGATCGCGAACAACAGCAACGCGGCCAGCGTGATGTCACCCGTGACCGCAGCCCAGCCGATGACCGGTGGCAGGGCGCCTGCCGCCCCGCCGAGCACGATGTTCTGGGGCGTGTTGCGCTTGAGCAGCATCGTGTACACCACCACGTAGAACGCGACGGCCAGCAGGGTCAGGAACGCCGCGACCAGGTTCGTGGTCACGGCCAGCAGCCCGAAGCTGATGACGGTGAGGACCAGGCCGAACACCAGCGCGTCCTCCGGGGCGACCGCATGAGCCGGCAATGGTCGGCGCCGGGTGCGCACCATGATCTCGTCGATGTCGCGATCGAGATAGCAGTTGATGGCGTTCGCCGCACCCGCCGCGAGCGAGCCGCCGACCAGGGTCCAGAACGCCAGCCACAGGAACTCGAATGGGTCCATGCCGCGCACGGTGGACCAGGCGAGCACCATGGCTGGCAGGGTCGTCACCAGCAGCAGCTCGATGATGCGCGGCTTGGTGAGCGCCACGAACGCGTCCACCCGCTCGCGCGTGGTGGGCGGCGTCGTGGGTGGCGTCAGCGGCACGCCCGGCGTGCGATCACGCGGCGCGCTTCCGCCCCCCACGGCATCCGACAGGTCCACCGTCCGTGCCGCGTACCACGCGATGCACGTCGCGGCGACGAGCAGCCCCCAGATGGCGGCACCCAGCGAGAGGTGGAGCGTCACGGCCCACGGAGCGAGCACCGTCCAGATCTGCATCGCACCCACGATCACCTGGATCGCGTACAGCGCGGCGGCCGTGCCCACGAGACCCAGCACGGTCGGTCCACCGGGCAATGGCTCGTCCGCCGTCGAGCGTGTCCGGCGCCAGACCAGGATGGTCGTGACGAGCACGATCACGCCCACGATGGCGGCCACCACGCGGTGTGCGAACTGGGCCATCTCCGCCGCGAAGTTGCCGCTCGAGGTGTCGAACGAGGGGATGAGCTGCCCGCCGAACAGCGGCCAGTCGGGGTAGGCGAGGGCACCGTTCACCGCCGTCACGTGCGACCCGAACAGGAGCACCGCGAAGACCGTGATGGCGCTCAGACCGATGAGCAGCGTCAGCCGCTGGCTCGCGCCATGACGCGGCAGGGCCGGCGGGTAGCCTGCCCGCACGTACAGGAAGATGGTGACCGCGAACAGGATCATCGCCGCGGTCAGGTGCGCCGTGACCGACTCGCCGGAGTTGTTGTGGGCCACGGTGATCATGCCCAGCCATGCCTGGAAGCCGGTCAGCAGGAACGCGACCACGGAGCCGACCACGATGGCGCGCGTGGCGCGCTGCGACACCACGGCTTCGATGAGCAGGGCGAGGACGACGAAGCCGATGATCACGCCCCACCAGCGATGGATCGACTCCAGCCAAGCGGCGGAGTCCCCCAGCGGTGGGATGACCTGGCCGTGGCACAGCGGCCAGTCGGGGCAGCCCATGCCAGAGCCGGTGCTGCGGACGACGACCCCGATGACGACCATCACGAAGGTCGACAGGACGGCCACGAGCGCGATCTTCTGGTAGCGGGACATGGATCCTTCGGGGCTTGGGTCCGGCGGACCGGTCGGCGGTGCACCGGGAGCTCGCACGACCCCGGGTCGTGGGTCGCGGGCGTGCGTCTCCGATGCTATACCAGCGGGCCGATGCCGGGGTCACGCCAGACCGCCTGTCGTCGTGCAGGCCACGGACGACCGGTCGTCCGCAGGCGGGGTATCGTGGCCGGACGATGGACCTCACCCAACGCCTCCTCGCATCACTCCTGGGCATGGCGATGACGGCCGCCGCGCTCACCGCGCCGGCCGCCGCCCAATCGCCCGACCAGGTCGTGGCACCCGACTGCGGTCCCGCCAGCCCCGACGGCAGCTACGAGGGCTGGCCGGGGTTCGGCAGCGTGTCCGCGACGGGCGACCTGCTGCCCATCATCGTGAGCACCCAGACCGTGGCCGGCCCGCCCTCCCGGTTCCTGTATTCCATCGCGAACCCCACCGACCAGACATCGCTCGCGTCCGCGGACGTGGTCACGCAGGTGCGCTTCTACGCGCTGGCACGAGACCCCGCGACCCCCGGTGAAGCACTCACCGGGACCTTCATCGACTCCGGCAACGGGCTCGGCCTGTACCACGTGACCGCGTCCTTCGACTGCGTCGGTGACTGGGGCATGGAGCTCGCGGCAGGGCTGCCGTCCGGCCCGATCACCACGCGGGCCATCTTCAGCGTCCTGCCTTACGGCTCGGTGCCTGCCATCGGCGCACCCGCACCGCGCTCCCAGACGCCCACCGCCACCACGCCCGAGGGGATCGCGGCCATCTCGACCGATACGGACCCCGACCCCGACCTCTATCGCCTGGGTATCGCCGAGGCGGTGGGCTCCGGGCGACCGGCGCTCATCGTGTTCTCGACGCCCCAGTTCTGCACCACGGCGACGTGCGGACCCACGCTGGACATCGTCAAGGCGGTCGCGGCCGACTACAAGGACCGCGTCGATTTCATCCATGTCGAGCCGTATCAGCTCCAGCAGACCGAGGCAGGGCTCCAGCCGCTGCTCGACGCGAACGGTGGCCTCCAGGTCGTGCAGGCCGTCCTCGACTACGGGCTGCCGACCGAGCCCTATCAGTTCCTCGTGGATGGGTCGGGCATCGTGCGTGCCCAGTTCCAGGGCATCGCCAGCGCGGACGAGCTGCGCGCGGCGCTCGATGAGGTGCTGGGCGCCGCGGGCTGACGCGGGCGGTGCCGGTGGCGCAGCCGGTACGGGACCCGAGTCGCGGCAACGCGGGTCACGGGCCGGTGCCTATGGTCGCGTGGTCGTCGGTGCCTTCGTGCCGGTCGAGCCGGGTGCGATGAGCGGTCCATCGGCCGCGCAGGCGGGGCAGGTCGCCGGACCGGCCTCGTAGGTCGGCACATCGAGCGTCCACAGCGAGCGCACGGGCGTGATGCGCCCGGTCGCGGTCGAACGGACCTCGATCATGCCTCCGGACCGGTCCACGATGACGCCCGCCATCACCAGGTCACCGGGTGTCGCCTCGATGGCGGGCAGCATCGCGAGCAACGAGCCGCCGGTGGTCAGGATGTCGTCCACGAGGTAGACCCGCTCACCGACACCGATGGTGAAACCGCGTCGGAGCTCGCGGTGGGCGGTCCCGTCGGCATCCTTCACCTCCTCCGCGAAGATGCCCCGCACCCCCAGCTGGCGGGCCACCTCGAAGGCGAGCAGGACGCCACCGGTCGTGGGGCCGACCACGACATCGACCGTGGGCCGCCCGTCCGCGTCGCGCACCAGGTCGGCGAGGAAGCCGCACAGCTCGACCACGGCCGTCGGGTACTGGAGGACCTGGAACTTCTCGAGGTAGCGGTCGCCGTGGCGGCCGCTCTTGAGCAGGAAGTGGCCGTCACGGAGCGCGCCGGAGGCGCGGAACAGGGCCTCGGTGCGTGCGGCGATGTGCGCCGGGTCGGGAGCGGCTGCACCAGCGGCACTCTCGGCGGTCATGGGCGGTACTCCACGCCCTTCACGCTCGGTCGTTCGCGATGCGCGGGCAGGGCGGCGCCCACGATCTCGCGGGGCGAGGCGATGCCCCTGGTCGAACACCACTCGTCGAGCTCGTCGATGAGCCGCACCGGCAGCACCGGGTCAGCGAACAAGGCCGTGCCCACCTGCACCGCGCAGGCACCCGCCATCAGGAAGTCGAGCACGTCATCGAGCGCGCCCACACCGCCGATGGCCACGATGGGGATGTCCACCACCTGGGCGACCTCGTAGACCACCCGCAACGCGACCGGCTTGAGGGCCGGCCCGGACAGACCGCCATAGGTATTGCCCAGGAAGGGCCTCCGTGCGCGCCGATCGATGGCCATGCCCGAGAGCGTGTTGACGGCGCAGATGGCATCGGCGCCGGCGCTCTCGATGGCACGCGCGATGGAGCGCACATCGGACGCGGACGGCGAGAGCTTGACCAGCAGCGGCAGGTCGGTGGCGCGTCGAACGGCACGGGTCACCTCGCCGGCGGCCCCCGCGTCGAGCGCGAACTGGAGACCACCCTTGCCCACGTTGGGGCAGCTGATGTTGAGCTCGATGGCCGCCACGCCCGGCTGCCCGTCGAGCTTCCGGGCGACGGCCACGTAGTCCTCGACCGATTCACCGGCGACGTTGACGATGACCGGGACCTGCCAACGGGCCCACTGGTCGGCGTACCTCTCGAGCACCGCATCCACGCCCGGGTTCTGGAGGCCGATGGAGTTGAGCATGCCCGCGGGCGTCTCGGTGACGCGTGGTGGTGGATTCCCGATGCGCGCCTTGAGGGTCGTGCCCTTGCAGCAGATGGCGCCAAGTCGGTCCACGTCGACGACCTCGCCGTATTCCACGCCATAGCCGAACGTGCCCGACGCGACGAGCAGGGGATTGCGCAGCACCAGCGCGCCCGGGCGCTCCGGCGCGAGGTCGACGGACAGGTCCACCTCGACGGCCGGCGTGGGGACGGGCCCCGGTGTCGATACCGGTCGGGGCGCGACCGCCGCCGGGGGCCGCGGCACCGTGCTCCGACTCCGGGGCGTCCTGGGCAGGGCGCTGACGTCCCGGTCGGTCACCACGCTGCGCTTGCGCCTCATGCGCGTCGCCGCATGCCGGTCATGAGGGTCATGCCGGTTCCGCCCATACGATCTCCTCGGGTGCGAACACAGGACCCTCGCGGCAGACGCGCTGCGGTCCCTCGACGCCCATCACCACGCAGCCCAGGCATGCGCCGACGGCACAGCCCATCGTCTGCTCCATGGAGACCTGGAGCCACGACGCCCGACGCGCCTGTGGCGTGCCGAGCGCTGCCGCCCGCACCCCGCCCTTGCGACCCAGGCGTGCCACGCCCAGCCGGCCGTCACGCCCGCGCGCGATCCCGGCGAGTGCCGCGAGCATCGGCTCGGGTCCGCACGCGAACGCCTGGTCGGCCCACGCCTCGTACCCGGCCACGAGATCGGTCACCCGACCGTGATGACCAAGGCTGCCATCGTCGGTGGCCACGATGTACTCCACCTCGTCGGGCAGCAGGCTCGAGGGATAGACCTCGGCCGCCGTCGAGGCACCGAACAGGACCACGACCTGGCGACCGGTGCCGAGCGCCTCGTCCACGAGACAGCGCACGCCCGCCATGCCCAGCCCACCCGCGATGAGCAGCAGGTGCCGGCTCCGTGGGTCCAGCTCGAAGCCGCGGCCCAGCGGGCCGAGCATGCCGACGGTGTCGCCGGGGTGCATCCGGGCGAGGAGGTCCGTGCCCTTGCCCGTGACCCGGAAGTGGATGGTGACCTCCCCGGTCACCCGGTCGAGCGTGTTGAGGCTGAACGGCCGACGCAGCACCAGGCCGCTCCAGTCGGGTGTCCGGACGTGCACGAACTGGCCGGGTGCGGCACCTGCCGCGAGCCATGGCGCGTGATAGCCCTGGAGCCACTGGTCGGGCAGGATCCGGCGACCATGCAGCAGCTCCGCCTCGAACAGCCGCATCGCGGTGCTCCCGTCCCTTCGACCCCGGTCGATGGCAGGCCTGTGCTCAGGCCTCCTCGTCGGCCTCCTCGAACTCGGGATCCACGTTCGGGAAGTGCTCCGCGAGCGTCTCGGCCAGGTTGCCGAACAGGTCGGTCGGGTCGTAGTACTGGACCAGGTCCTCGGGGGACTGGAGTGGCTTCCACTGGCCCTCCGAGACCTCCTCGTCGCCCTCGGCCTCGGGGATGACCTCGGCCTCGAACGTGCCCTGGCCCTTGAACCAGACCCGCTCGTCGTCGTCATCCAGGATGAGCAGGTCGCCCAGGACACCCGACAGCGGCGAGGAAGCGATCTCGAACTGCTCCACGAGGCGTGCCTCGGAGAGCTGGCTGCGCGACTGGAACGTGAGCGCCAGGTCGTACAGCCGGCGCGCGGCCTCGGCCGGGTCGGCGGGCGCGGACTCGTCCTGCTGGGCCGCCCAGTCATCCGCTGCCCCGATGTAGGGGTCATCTCCACCGATGCCCACGCCCACCGCCTCCTCGGCGGAGATGCCGGCCTCGTCGAGGAGGTCCTCCGCAGCGGTCGGCTGGTCGGGCAGACCCGCCTGCTCCCGAGCTGCCTCGGCGAACCAGGCGTAGATCTCGGAGGGGTTGTAGATCTCGATGAGCTCCGAGGGGCTCTCGATGACCTCGGTCTCCGAGCGCCACTCCCCGGTCTCGGCGTCCTGCATCCGGGTCCTGGAGCGGAAGGTGAGGTCAGGTGCGACCGACAGGTAGTCGGGGTCCTCGTCGAGCAGCACCATGCCGCCCACCTCGGCGATGCGTGAGCGATTGGAATCGAGGAAACGGACGAGCTGCTCGGCAGCGTCGTTGAGGAAGGAGGTCCGCTCCTGGGCGGCCTCGATCGCGATCTCGCCCAGCGTGCCGGGTCGCGGTTCGGTCATGGGGTGGTCCTCCCTCGGTCAGCGGTCCGGACCGCCATCGTTGCCAGGTGTCGGTGGCGCCGTTCGCTCGTCGTCCGCGTGGGACGAGGCCTGCGCTCGGCGGTGCTCACGGGTGGAACTCCAGGTCAGGCCCCATCCGCTCGCGCAGGAACATCGCATGATGACGCTCGAACATCCATTCTCCGGCCCGATGGCCGATGGCGCGCGAGCGCGGATCCCCCTCCAGCTTGTCGATGGTGGAGTAGTCGGGGAGCTCCAGCAGGATGACGTTATCGAAGTCCCAGCCGTACGCCACGTTGTACCAGCCCAGGAACCGCATCCCGAAGTCCTTCTCGTAGCGGTCCACCTGCTTGGGGAACAGCTTCTTCATGAAGAACTTGAAGAACGGGTCGCGACCACGACGCACGGTGAAGAACGTCGCCAGGACGGGCACGGTCTCGATCGACCTCCGATGACGGGCGGGGGTTGGGCCTGCGCATTGTCGCATGGTCCGGTGACCGGGCCCGGCGTCGTTCGCCGGGCGTTCGCCGATGGGTGTGGCACCCACCGCCGGTGCACGCCGTGCCGATCGATCGAGCTGGTCGACCACGAGCCGGGCCACGAGGGCCACGTCCTGGCCAGAGGGACTGCTGGTCGCGCGATCGGCGATCGGGCTGAGCGTGGAGCCGAGCCTTGGGTCCGTGGTCCCGCGGCACGTGGTTCACCAGTCGAACCAGATGGCAGGGTATCCACGCTTCGCCATCAGCGATCGGTACCGAGCCGATCCAGGTCGGCAGTCGCGTCCGCAAGAGGCCGCGGACGCAAGCGGCAGGCGTGCTCCTCGACTCCCGCCATGGGACCGCTGGACCGGCGGTCGGGATGCTCGCCGGGCGCGCTCTCGGACACCCAGGACCCACCTCGCAGCCGGCCGACCAGCACGGACGCCTGGATGATCGCATGGCGCGGCGGGCCGTTGGCACGCCCGGGTCCGCCGCGCATCCTCGCGTGATGTTCCTCGCGGCGTACTGCTCGCGGCGTGCTGCCGGACCGCGTTCGGCAGCTTCCTGATCGCTGCCGGTCACTGGGGACGGCACCGAACGGGAGCTCCTCGCTGCGATCGAGTCATTCGAGCGAGGGCATCGATGGCTGCGCCTGCACGCGGTACTGCGACTTGCTGGGCTCCGGGTCGCCCAGGGTCGCCTGGAGGAGGCGGCGGTCCTGCTCCACGGCCATGACGACCATCCGGAGGCCGCCGTCCCGCTCGCTGCGCTCCGGCTCGCTCGAGGTGAGTCGGCCCTCGCGCGAGCGATCCTCGACGCGCGGCTCCGCCTCCTGGAAGCCGATTCGCTCGATCGGGCAAGACCCCCCGGCCGGCGTGGTGCGGCGCGGTGACCGTCAGCCGATTGGCGGGTCGGACCGGGTCGGGTCGGTGGGGGTGTCGTCGGTGGCCGGCGGGTCCGCCTCGGGCGATGCGTCCGCCACTGGCACGCCGGCCTCGTCCTCGAGCATGCCGACGGTGCGCCGCGCGGCGGGGGAGCGCGGCACGCGGCGGGTCCGCCGATCCGCGGCGACGAGGCGCATCAGGAAGATGACGGTCTGGCCGGCGAAGAGCAGCAGGACCAGGGTGATGACGAGCATCGCCGCGCTCAGCCACTCGGGCCATGCCCACACGACCGACAGCGGCGTGAGCACGAGCAGGGTGCCCAGCAGGATCATCTGGGCCCAGAAGCAGCCGAGACCGGGCCCACGCTCGGCATCGAGCGGCTCGCCCTTGTAGGTCGGCGCCTCCCCCTGGGTCACGCGAGGGTCGCGTGGTGCGGTCGGGGGGTCGACCGGCGTGGCGCCATCGGGCAGCATCGTCTCGACCCCGGCCTCCGGCTCGACCCCGGAGACCCCGGAGACCCCGGAGACCCCGGCCTCCGGCTCGACCCCTTCCTCCGTCTCGACCCCGGACGATGGCTCGGGCGCCCCCGGGGTCGTCATCGCGAGCCGCCCAGGAAGCGCGGCCCGTTGCGCTTCCACCAGTCACCGACCCGGAACACCTCGCCGACCACGGGCAGGAACCACGGGTCGCCGCGATACACCCCCGGCCAGACCGGCGCCGCAGGGAAGGGTGTCCGCTCGAACGCGAGGGGCTCGTCCGCGACCTCCGTCGACCGTCCCAGCAGCCGGCCCATGCGCAGGCCGAACATCGTGCCCAGGGTCACACCCGTGCCGCAGTAGCCCATCGCGTAGTGGATGCCGTCGTGCTCGCCCAGGTGGGGCAGTCGGTCGAACGTGAAGCCCACGTTGCCGCCCCATGCGTGCGTCACCGCGAGGCCCGCCGCCTGGGGATGCACCTGGAGCATCGCCTCACGCAGGATGCGCGCCGTCTCGTCCACGGAGGTCGACCGGAACGATGCGCGGCCGCCGAAGATGAGCCGTCGCTCGGCGTTGATGTGCCAGTAGTACAGGAAGGCCTTGGTGTCGAAGAAGACCCGCCCACGCGGGCTGATGCTGGCGGCGAGCCCCTCGCTCATGGGCTCGGTCGCGATGATGTAGCTGCCGATCGGCAGCAGCCGCTGGCGGAGCCAGGGCACCGCGCCGTCGGTGTAGCCGTTGGTCGCGATGAGCACGGCACCGGCTCGCACGATGCCACGCGGCGTGCGCACGATCCGATCCGGTCCCGCCACATCCACCGCCAGTGCGGGCGTCCGGACATGCACATCCACCCCGGCCGCGAGGACCGCACCAGCTACCCCGGCCATGTACCTCGCGGGGTTCACCATGCCCGATTCCTCGACCACCATGACGCCCGGGTAGTGGCTCGAGCCGAGCTCCTGGCGCACGTCCGCGCCGCGGACCATCCGACCCGTGAGCCCGACCGAGGTCAGCTCCGCGAGCTCCTCCTCCAGCCCGCCGAGGTCGTTGGTGGACCACGCCGCCACGCCCATGCCACAGCGCCGGTAGTCGGCCGCGAAGCCCTCCTCGGTGATGAACCGCTCGGCGGTGAAGAAGGCCTGGACGCCGTCCCGGAACAGCTCCTCGCCGAGCCGCTCCCCATAGCGCTTCTGGAGCGCGGATCGACCCCACTGCAGCCCCGGATGGACGATGCCGCCGTTGCGCGAGCTGGCACCCCAGCCCAGCGTGTTCGCCTCCAGCAGCACGACCCTGGCACCGCTGCGGGCCAGCTGGAGCGCCGCGGTGCAGCCGGTATAGCCACCACCCACGATGACCACGTCCGCGCGCTCGGGCAGTGGGTGGTCCGCCGGCGTCGGGATGGGTTCGGCGGTCGTGTGCCAGTAAGGGGATGTCTGGTGGCCGGGGCTGGTCGGCGGCGTTGGCGTCTGCATCGACATCGATGGTATCCGGCCCGGCGCTCGGACCCGCCGGGGACCGATCCGGCTGCGGTCCCGGCTGCCCGTCGGCGTCATCCCTCCGGCCGCGGCGGGGAACCCGGACCGTCCTCCCGTGCACGCCGATGTAAGCGGTCCCACAATGTGGCCGGCCGAGGTCGTGGCGGACCACGAGGAGGGGCCGCGCCAGGGAGACGCGCGGCGGGACCGGAGGAGAGAGACCCATGAGCGAACCGTTCTTCACAGAGGTCGATGGGCCGATCCCGTTCGGGGGTCTCGACTCGACCGACCCGCTGGCGTTCAAGGTCTACCAGCCCGACCGGGTGGTCCTGGGCAGGCGCATGGTCGACTGGCTGCGCCCGGGCGTGTGCGTCTGGCACTCGTTCTCGTGGGATGGCCGGGACATGTTCGGCATCGGCACGCTGGACCGGCCGTGGCTCGCCGACCCGGACGAGATGCGTGGCGCGCGCACTCGCCTCGCGGTCGCGTTCGAGCTGTTCAGCAAGCTAGGCACGCCCTACTACTGCTTCCACGACCGCGACGTGGCCCCCGAGGGCGACCGCTTCGCGACGTTCGCCGCGAACCTGGACGCCATCGTGGAGGAGGCGCTCGGCTACCAGGAACGCACCGGCGTCAAGCTCCTGTGGGGCACCGCGAACCTGTTCACGCATCCCCGCTACCAGGCCGGCGCGGCCACGAACCCCGATCCCGAGGTGTTCGCATACGCGGCCGCGCAGGTCACCCACATGCTCGAGGTCACGAAGCGGCTGGGTGGCGAGAACTACGTCCTGTGGGGTGGTCGCGAGGGCTACGACACGCTCCTCAACACGGACCTGCGGCGCGAGGGCGAGCAGCTCGCCCGGTTCCTGCACCTGGTCGCCGACCACAAGGCACGCATCGGCTTCACGGGGCAGCTGCTCATCGAGCCCAAGCCCATGGAGCCGACCAAGCACCAGTACGACTACGACACCACGACGGTCCACGGGTTCCTGGTGCGTCACGGCCTCGAGGGCGAGTACAAGGTCAACATCGAGGCCAACCACGCGACGCTGGCGGGCCATTCCTTCCACCACGAGGTGGCCTACGCGGCGGCCCACGGGATGCTGGGCAGCATCGATGCCAACCGGGGCGATCCCCAGAACGGCTGGGACACCGACCAGTTCCCCAACTCGGTCGATGACCTGGTGATGCCCCTGGTCGAGATCCTGCTGGCGGGCGGGCTGGGCGCGGGCGGCTTCAACTTCGATGCCAAGCTGCGACGCCAGAGCTCCGACCGGACCGACCTGTTCCACGCTCACATCGGGGCGCTCGATACGCTCGCCCAGGCGCTGCTCGTGGCCGCCGACGTGGTCGAGCACGGCGAGCTGGTGGCACTCAAGGAGGCGCGCTACGCGGGCTGGGACGGCGAGCTGGGTCAGGCCATCCTGGACGGGTCGCTGAGCCTGCCCGATCTCGCGGCACGGGTCACCTCCGGAGAGCTCGACCCGCGACCCGTGAGCGGCAGCCAGGAGCGCCTCGAGAACATCGTCAACCAGTCCGTGTGGCGGGCGACCCGCGAGGCGTAGATCCCCGGACCGCAGGATCTGCCGATCCCAGACCGCAGGATCGACTCGCGACTCGCCGAGCGTTTCGCAGCGACTCTGACCCATTCCGGCGGCCCGGACCCTCTATCTCCGAGACGGGCGTGATGATCGCCCCGATCGTGGGAGGCGACAGGGGCGATGTGGGTCCGAACCATGCGTTGACCACGCCCAGCCTGAGCCGGGCCGCACCGGGTGTCGACAGCGGTCTCGAGCTGCTCGTCGCCGACCACTATCCGCGGCTGATCCGCCTTGCCCGGCTGGTGTGTCGGGACGGCTCCGATGCTGCCGATGCGGTCCAGGCCGGCCTCGAGCAGGCGTGGCGCCATCGCGAGGCCGTCCGGGACCCGGGCGCCCTGCGGCCCTGGCTGGACAGGATCGTGGTCCGCGAGGCGATCCGCGTCGCGCGGTCACGGCGCTCGTGGTTCAGCAGGATGGTGCGTATCGATGATGACTCGCTGCCGCTGCCCCGGCGCGATCCGGGGGACACCGCTGTCGCGGATCGGGCGGTGCTGGAGGCCGCGTTCGCACGGCTCACCCCCGAGCAACGCTCGGCGGTCGCGCTCCATCTCTATGCGGGCTACCCGGTGGCCGAGACGGCCGTGATGCTGGACGTACCCATCGAGACGATGCGCTCACGCCTGAAGGTCGCCCGGGCCAGGCTCCGGGACGAGCTGGGGAGCATCGATCGGTGACGGCACCTGCTGGACCCCATGATCATGATCCGCGCGACGCGCGCCTGGCCGCTTTCCTCGCATGGCATGCGGAGCGCCTCGAGGAGTCGCCACCGCCCGACGTGGTGGCCCGCCGGGTCGCCCGCCGGGTCGCCCGCCGGCAGCGTCACGGGACCGCCAGTGTGGTCGTCCTCCTCCTGCTGCTCATCACGAGCCTGGGTGTCGGCGTCGCGTTCGTCGCGGCATCCCGGCCGAGTGAGCCACCACCTGCGCCGACCATCGTGGATGGGCCGATCAGCGTGGGTCGGGTCTCGATGGCTTCGGACTCCCACCAGCTGTTCGACGGCTGCGTCTGCGCCCCCGCGGCCTCGTGGAGCGCGGACGGCTCCCGGATGGCCTTCATCCAGGATGATTCGATCGCGGTCCTCGACGTGGCGACCGCGGTCACGCGCGAGCTGGCCAGGTGCGTGGGATGCGACGAGGGATCATCACAGGGCTGGCCCACCATCAGCCCGGACGGCACACAGGTCGTCTACCCGTTCAACGACGACATCTGGTCCGTGGACGTGGCGACCCGCGACCTCCGCAAGCTCGTGGACGGGACGGCCGGTGACCCGACCTCGTCGCCTGCGGTGTCGCCCGATGGCGGACGCGTCGCGTACGTGCAAGGCTCGTCCCAGGTCTGGACCGCTCGGCTCGACGGGACCGATCCGACGCTCGTGGTCGACGCGGGTCGGGGCGTGGTCACGTCGCCTGGCTGGTCGCCCGACGGGCGGCTGATCTCCTGGCTGGTCCGAACCGAGACGTACGCCCTGGAGCTCTGGACCGCGGAGACCCGGACAGGACCGGCGTCACGGCTCTGGGAGCTGCCGGGTTGCTGCATCAACATGCCCACAGACAGCGTCTGGTCACCGACCGGCCGTCACATCGCCGTGCTGGGCTCGGGGCGTATCAGCATCATCCCGGCCACCGGCGTCCCCGGACCTGTCGTGACGGCGGCACCTGGTCGTCCACCGCGGCGTCTCTGGGAACCACCGTCGATCACGCTCCCCGCGACCGCCGACGGCCGCCTCGCCTGGCGGCCCATACGGGTGACGGGGTCGAGGCCGTAGGCGATGCGGCAACGCCCGGCATCAGGGGGGCGGCCCCGCGTGGCCGCCGACACACCCGGGATCAGGGAGGCAGCCGTGACGGCCCCGGTCGTCAGTCGTCGGATGTGGACCAGGCGACGCGGCCCCGCGACATGGTCAGCAGCACCTCGCCGGGCAGCTCCCGGCCGAGGAGGGGCGTGTTGCGGCCCCGTGAGCGGAGCGTGCCGGCGCTCACCGGCCAGCGTGCCACGCGGTCGAACACGACGAGGTTGGCCTCGGCACCCACACGCAGGGCGGGTGCCGGCAGGTCGAGCCGCGCCCCTTCGAGCGCACGCCATGGTCCGAGGGAGAGTGCCCGCATCGCGCGCACCAGGCCCAGGCGGCCGGCGGCGACCGCCTCGAGCACCAGCCCGAGCGTCGTCTCGAGGCCGCTCATGCCGGCCGCTGCCTCCCCGAAGGGCAGCTCGACGTCCACGGTCCGTGCCGGCGCGTGATCGGAGGTGATGGCATCGACCGTGCCGTCCTCGACCCCCGCGAGCAGCGCGATGGCGTCCTCGGGCCCTCGGAGGGGCGGTGTCGCCCGGGTCGAGGGGTGATACGGCGCCGCATCTCCCTCCCGCCGCCCCGCCCATGGCGAGGGGGCCGCGTCCCACGACCAGCGCCGATCCCCGCCCGGCCAGCCGTCGTGCAGCGCGAGATGCGCCGCGGACACGTCGCAGGTGACGCGCAGCCCCTCGGCGCGCGCGCCCCGGACCACGTCCAGCGACCCGGCCACGGAGAGATGCGCAAGGTGGAGATGGGGATGCACGTCCGGTGGCGCCTCCGCCGAGACCTGGCGCAGGATCGCGATGGCGCGCGCCACGGCGCTCACCTCGGCCGCCGCCGAAGCCCCCTGCAGCCCCAGGATGGTGGCGGGCAGTCCCTCGTTCGCCTCCGCCCCCGCGGTCAGCGATGGCTCGTCCGGATGCACCACGACGGGCATGTCCAGCGCGCCCGCCTCGGTGAGTGCTGCGCGCAGCATGGCCGGGTCCACGGTCGCCGCGGGCACGTCGCCGAAGCCCACGACCCCGGCCGTGGCCAGCGATGCGAACGGCGCCAGGACCTTGCCCTCCCGACCCACGGTCAGCGCGCCCCACGGCCGGGTGCGCACCGGGGAGGCCGTCGCGGCGCCCGCTGCGTGCACCCGCTGGACCACCTCCGGCCGATCCACGGGTGGTCGCGTGTCAGCCATGGTCGCCACGAAGCCGAACCCGCCATGGGCGGCCGCCGCCAGCTCCGTCACGAACGAGCCGGCGTCCTCGCCGCCCGGCTCCCGGATGTGGGCGCGCACGTCCACGAAGGCCGGAGCGACCACCACCGATGGTCCGCCGTCTGCGTATCCCGATCGCGCGGCCCACTCCACGGCGACCACGAGGCCGTCCTCCACGATCACGGTCCCCGGGCCCAGGCGACCCGACAGCGGATCGACCAGCAGGGCGTCACCGATGACCAGGTGGCCGACCACGGCCCCCAGCGCCGGCGTGGGGCTCGAGGTCATGGCGTCCCGCCCGTCCTGGCGTGTCCCGCGACCAGGGCCATCGCGGCCATGCGCACCGGCACCCCGTTGGCGACCTGGCGGGTGATGACCGAGCGCGGCCCGGACACCACGTCCGGGGGCAGCTCCACCCCCTCGTTGACAGGGCCCGGGTGCATCACGATGGCATCCGGCGCATGTCGCGCGAGACGCTCCTCCGACAGCCCCCAGCGCGCGGCATAGGCCGCTTCCGACGGGGCACCCGCGCCCTCCAGCCGCTCGCGCTGGACCCGCAGGGCCATCACCGCGTCCGCGCCCCGGATGGCGGTCGTGAGGTCGCCCGTGACACCGAGCTGCCGGTCGGACGGCAACGCTCGTGCCCATGCGTCGAAGCCACGCAGGAACACCGTGGGTCCGGTGACCCACAGGTCCACGCCCCAGCAGGTGAGCGCCCAGATGTCCGACCGCGCGACCCGGGAGTGGAGCACGTCACCCACGATGGCCACCCGGGCCCCGGCCAGCCGCTCCTCGCCCAGGGTCTGGCGGAGCGTGTACAGGTCGAGCAGCGCCTGCGATGGATGCGCGTGCCAGCCGTCACCCGCGTTGAGCACCGGTCCGCTGAAGTGCTCCGAGGCCAGCTGCGGGGCACCGCTCCGGGGATGGCGCACGACCAGCATCCGGGCGCCCAGCGCCTCGAGGGTGCGCACGGTGTCGATGAGCGACTCGCCCTTGGACAGCGAGCTGCGCTCGGCATCGAGGGAGACCGGGTCGCCGCCCAGCGCCCGCGCGGCGAGCTCGAAGCTGACCCGGGTGCGGGTGGAGGCCTCCGCGAACAGCGTGGCCACGGTCCAGCCGGCCAGCGGCCGAGAGGCGTCGGCAGACGCTCGAGCTGCGGTGGTTGCCCCCCGGTCGACCTCGGCACCCCGCCGGTCGGCCTCGGCGCCGCGGGCCTCCGCCATCGTGTCGGCCAGGTCCAGCACCGTCCGGAGCTCGTCCCTGTTCAGGATGTCCACGTCCAGGAGATGGGGATGGCGCCAGCCGGTGGGCGGTGGCGCACCGTCCGCACCCCGAGGGGCGCCCGCCGTTCCGCTCACGCGACGCCGACCGGGACCTCGCGCCGCTCGATGACCACCTCGTCCCGCTCGTCCACCTCCTGGACCCGCACGTGGACCACCTCGTCACGCGACGTCGGCACGTTCTTGCCCACGTGGTCCGCGCGGATGGGCAGCTCCCGGTGGCCCCGATCCACGAGCACCGCGAGCCGGACCGCGGCGGGCCGGCCCTGGTCCACGAGCGCGTCCATGGCCGCCCGGATGGTGCGACCGGTGTACAGCACGTCGTCGACGATGACGATGGTGGTCGCAGCCGGGTCGAAGGGGAGGGCGGTGCCTCGCAGCCGGGGCGCGGACGCGCGCTGGCCGGCCGGGTCGGGCGCCAGATCGTCCCGATGGAAGGTGATGTCGAGGCTGCCCACCGGCAGCCGCACGCCCTCGTTGGCCTCGATGATGGCCGCGATGCGATGGGCGATCGGCACCCCGCGCCGCTCGATGCCCACCAGCGCCAGGTCGTCCGTGCCGCCGTGCTTCTCCACGATCTCATGGCCGATGCGCACGAGGGCACGCCGCACCTCGTCGCTGGTCATGATCCGACGACCGGCCGTCTGCGCCTGGTCGTGTGGCGTATCGGTCACGGGACCTCGTCACTCCTCGCCGGACTCACGGGACCGGTCCATGGGGTCGCGGGCCGAGGATAGCCGATGGCCGTCCGACGCACCCGTGCCGGCCGATCAGGCGTCGACCAGACGCTGGGCCAGGATGAGGGTGTCGGGCTCGTCCACCACCGGCTCGAAGCCGAGGTGGCGATAGAAGCCGATGGCGTTCGTGTTCGCGACATCGACGCCCAGGTGGACGCCCTCCACGCGTCGCCCGCGCAGCTCCGCGAGGAGCCGGTCGATGAGCATCCGACCGAGGCCCAGCCCGCGGGCACGATCCATCAGGTCGATGTGGAGGTGGGCGGGGAAGCGCGCCACCAGCTCGCGCGGCGTGCGCTCCGGCTGATGGATGAGCCCGATGACCTCGGCATCCCGGGAGCCATCATCGAGGCGCGGGTAGCGAGCCCGGATCGGCGGGTACCAGGTGGTCTCCGCCCAGGCCTCGAAGTCGAGGGTGTCGTCCGCGGACAGCAGATAGCCCGCGACGCCGGCCTCGTCCACGAGCACCAGCTGGGTGCCGACCCCACGCGCCACATACGGTCCGGCGTACACGTGTCCCAGGAGGTCCGGGTCGCGATACAGCGCCGTCGCGTCCTCGCCGGCCTCCCCCTGGAGCAGGCAGACACGGTAGACGCCCGCCATGTCGTGGATGGTCGCTCGCTCGATACGCACGTTCGCATCATGCCATCGCGCCGGGCCTGGCCTCCGAGGGGATGGCCATGCTCGGAGCCATCGGTGGATGCGTGTTCTGGCTGGCCGGTGATGCATCCCGGGTGGAGCGCTCGGCATCGATGCTCGTCCATCGTCTCCGGCCCACTCGGGGCCGTCCACGACGCGAGCTTGAGGTCGCACACCCGAGTCGATGAAGCCTGCGGCCATGCAGGGCCGTATGATCGCGAAGCTCGGCCGGGCCATGGAGTCGGAGGACCGTGATGCGCGTCCAGATGGCAGCCGTCGCCAGGCATGCGCACGCGTGGGTCGCCCTCGTGCTTGGTGCGGGACTCGCGACCGTGTGCGTCGCCTCCTGCGCGTTCGGCATCACGCCGCCGGATGGCTACGTTCGGCCGATCTGTGCCGCGTTGGAGGTGCTCGACCGTACGTGGGACGGTGACGCCGACCCAACCGACGATATGGGTGCCCGCCTGCGGAGCCTCACGGGCTCGGCCACCGCATGGGAATCCGGTGTGAGACTGATCGCGGCGCTCGACGCGGTCGCCGCGGCCCTGGACGACGGCGATGCCGCTGCAGCGCGATCCCTGTGGGAGGCCGTAGACGGAGAGCGGGCTGACCTGATGGATTCGACCCAGTTCCGCTGCCCGGCTGCCACGTGAGCGATGCTGCCGGCGGGTGTTCTCCATGACATCGGGCGACGGACCCTGCCCTGTTGACCGCATCCGGGTCGGCCCGGCGGGGTCGGGGTGGTCGTCGAGCACGTCGGAGGCTTCGATGTCGCCCGCTGGATCGATTCGGGGTCAGGTCGTCAATCGATTCGGGCGCCAGGGTGTCATATGCGCACACTGGTGGCGCGTCATACGACTGCCCCAGGCGATGGTGCCGTTCGCGGCGCCTGCTCCACGCTCGTGCACCGCTCGCCCAGGCGTCATACGCGCGACCGGCGATCTCGTCTGACGGATGAGGGCCCCGGCGGCCCGTACAGGCATCGACCAGTCATCGCGTATGACGGTCCGCGGCGCGCCGGTCGCTCTGCCGCAGCGGCGTCCGTCGCTCCGCGTCGCCCGTCGCTCTGCCGCAGCGGCGGGTTCACTCGATACGGCATCGACTCGATAGGGCATCGCGCACCTGCCCGCCGCGGCCGCCGGCCACGTGGCGCCCCGTCGACTGGTCTACCCGAGCCGATCGTGACAGGCCGCGAGTGGTCCATGCCACATCGAGCGCTCGT
>CAZYTQ010000060.1:0-19353 GCA_964650135.1 uncultured Anaerolineaceae bacterium
GAGGCCCTGGAGGGTCCGCTCGAGGAGGGCCTCGTCGGCGATGCCACGTGCCCAGGAGGCAAGTTCGTCGGGTTGGCGGAACCGGGCACGGACGCGGATGGAGGAGAACCCGTCCGCCTCCCAGGCGATGACCACCGACCCGTCGCGCTCGACCAGCATGACCGCATCGTAGCCCGGTGCGAGGTGGCCCGGAGCGTCGCTCCACACCTGGCGATACCTGACGGGATCTGACAGCTCCATGCCCTACCTTCGACATCGGTGGCGGTCGCGCGGACGATCGGGACACCACGACCGGAGGCAGCCAGATGCTCCACGAGGACCTCACCCGGGTGATCGCCCGGGAACGCCAGCAGGCGGTGGCGGATGGCCTGCGAGCGCATCATGTCCGGCCCGGTCCGGGGATGCTCCACCGGGTCCTGACCGCCGGACGTCAGGCCCTCGGGCGAGCCGTCGCTCGCCTGGGCGACCGGCCGACGGAGCGGCCCGATACGGCGCGGGCCGACGGCTCGGGCTCGGCGGCCGTCCGATCGACCGCCAGGGTCACAGGTCCGGTCGAGCGTCCTCGGCTGGTGGGCCCGCCACCGCGCCATAGCGACGCAGCACATCGAGGGCGCTGACGATCATGCGCTGCCGCAGCTCAGGCGGGCTGACCACCTCCACGGAGCCCGCGAGCGCCAGGATCCGCGCATGCACGTCGCGCGGCCACTCGAGCCGCAGGCCCAGCCGGATCCAGCCCTCATCGTCGGGCTCGTCGAGCCGCGTGGCGGCACGCACGGTCTCCTCGCCCAGAGCGTCCATCAGCCAGCCCATGCGCTCGGGCTCCACCCGCAGCGTCACCTCGATCCGCTCGGCGGTCGCCTCGTACGCGGCGGTCGTCTCGGTCCAGAACAGGGCGAGGTCGAAGTCGGCGGGCCGGTCGAACGGCTCATCGGTGGCCGCCACATCCAGCACGCGTGACACGCGGTAGGTACGCGGCGCGCCGTCCACGAGCGCGACCAGGTACCACACGCCGCCCTTGATGACCAGACCCAGCGGCGCCAGCACACGCTCCACGGACCGGTCCCCGCGGTCGTATCGGATGCGGACCAACCGGTCCTCCCAGACCGAGGTGGCGAGGGCCTGGAGATGTGGCACCGCCTCGGGGGAGCGGAACCAGCCGGGTGCGTCGAGATGGAAGCGCTGCCCCAGCCGTGACGCCCGGGACCGCAGCTCGGGCGGCAGCGCCGCAAGGACCTTGAGTCGCGCGGCCGCCACCACCGTCCCCAGGCCCAGCTCGGCTGCCGGTCCCGGCAGTCCCGACAGGAAGAGCGACTGTGCCTCGTCCGTGGTCAGCCCCGTGAGACGTGTCCGGTAGCCGTCGACGAGTCGGATACCACCATATGGGCCGCGTTCGGTGTAGACCGGGACGCCGGCCTCGCTCAGGGCCTCGACGTCCCGATACACCGTCCGGATCGACACCTCCAGCTCCTCGGCGAGCTCGCCCGCCGTGAGCTGGCCACGCGTCTGGAGCAGCAGCAGGATGGACAGGAGACGAGAGGCGCGCATGTCGCGGAGACTACCGGTTCCGGACGATCCACGTCAGGTACATGGCGTGGTCGTCATCGTTCGACGAGGCGCGCGACGAGCTGTCCCAGGGTGGTCGCCGGGTCATCGGTGAGACCGGTGTGGACGGCCGAGGGTTGGACCACCGTGCTGCTGGGCGCCACGACCCAGTGGAACCGCTCCGCCTGCTCCAGGAGCGCGAGGGGTCCGGCAGTGGGGTCGCCCGCGCACAGTCGGGGGACGAGCTCGAGGTGACGCCGGATGCGTGGCAGGTCCGCGCCGGGCGCCATCGTCTGGAGCAGCGCCTCGTCGAGCCGGACAGCCGCCGCCAGGAACCGCGCGGGCCGGCAGTGGAGCACCACTCCGGCGTTGAGCCGCTCGCCGCGCTCCACGTCCGGGACCACGCGCAGGATCGCGTACTGGAACGGCAGACGGGTGGACTCCCCGGACGGACGGCCATCCGGGTGCGTCAGGTCAGGCATCCGCGCGTGCCCCCGTCCGACTGCGACCGGGCGAGGGGACACCCTCGCGCAGGATGGCCCGGCGGGCGTCCTCGGCCCCCGCCACGAACGGTCGTGGCGGCTCCAGCCGTCGAGCGAGGTAGTCCACGAACCGTTCCCGGGGCACGTTCAGCCAGTCATCCGGGACACGATCGAGGATGTCCGCCAGGAGCGGCCGGTCGATGAGTGGCGCCAGCCGGACGTCGGCGTCCGCGATGGATGACGCCACCGGCAGCAGGACATGCTCCCCGGCATGGGCGAACGGGCGGCGTGCGTGGTCCTCGGGATCACGCCACGTGTGCTGGACGTACAGGGCCGCACCATGGTCGATGAGCCACAGGCCATCGGTGCGGACCAGGATGTTGGGGTTGCGTGCGGTCCGGTCGATGTTCGTGACGAGGGCGTCGAACCACACGATGTCCGCCGCGAGGTCGGCATCCGGCGGGTCGCTCACCCCCGGCCGATAGGGCAGGGCACCCGGCAGGAAGCGGAGCGCGGCGTTGCTACCCGGGCTCCGCTCCAGCAGCTCCCGGATCTCGGGATCGGGCTCGGCTCGGCCCAGATCCGGGGTCACCTCGACGATCGCCAGCGTCGGCACCGGCAGGCCGAGCACTTGGCCGATGGACCCCGCCACCACCTCCGCGATGAGGGCGCCGGGCCCCTGGCCGGCGCCCCGGAACTTGACCACCCAGTCGCCATCGTCCGTGGCGACGACGGCGGGCAGGGATCCGCCCTCGCGGAGCGGCGTGGCGTACCGCGTCGCGACCCAGCGCGACAGCGGGGACAACGTCGGAGGCGACGGAATGGTGGCCATCACGGCCGAGTCTAGGTGGGAACCACATCCAGGGCGCCCATGGCCATCGCGGCCGAAGTCGAGGCGCCGTGGCATCGGCCGAAGTCAGGGCGGCCGGTGGCCATCACCGCGGAAGTCGAGGCGCCGCGGCGATCGTGCCCTGCGGGCACGGGTGACCACGCGCGCCCGGATCTACGGCGCGGCGTCCCCGACGACGATGGTGCCCACCTGTCCAAGACCGGCGTGCAGCGCGCACACGTACTGGAACGTGCCCGCGGTCGGGAAGGTCAGGGTGTAGGACGAGGGCGAGCCGGGACCCGCGTTGAGCAGTCCGGAGCTGGCCGCCGCCGACCCGTCGTAGGTGTCGTCACCGCTCGCCGGGGCGAATGGGTCGAGCGTGGTCGGATCCTCGCCCGTGGCCGGGAAGGTCACGGTGTGTACGCCACGCGCCGACCAGTGGACGGTGTCGCCGGGTGCGATGGCGAGCTCCGCGGGAACGAACTCGAGCAGCTCCAGATAGCCATCGCCACCACCGGGCAGCGGGGAGCCCACGGTCGAGGCGTCCGCGAAGATGTTCCAGGTGGTCGTGCCATCGGCGGCCGTGATGGACTCGACGGCGGCGCTGCGCGCCTCGCGCAGCGCGCCCTCCTGGGCCAGGAGCGCCTCGGTCGAGGCGGCTCCCGCGGCATCCGCCTCGGCCTGCGTGGTGGCCGTGCCCTCACCGGGTGCGAGCACCGTCACGTCACCGACCATGCCCGGGTGGATGGCACACAGGAACGGGTAGGTGCCGGGCGTATCGAACACGACGGTCGCGCTCGAGCCCTGGGACAGGAGTCCGGTGTGGAGGAAGCCCGAGCCATACCAGAAGGCCGAGCCCAGGTCCACCGGGCCCTCCGCGACGGGCTCATCCGATCCGGGTCCCTCGGACGTGATGGACCAGCCGGACATCTCCCAGTCCGCGGGCGGGATCTCCTGGGGCCCTTCGCCGAAGGTGATGGTGTGGGGCTCCGCAGAGCCGATGGTGAAGGTCACCGAGTCGCCGGCAGCGACGCTGAAGGCGCCCGGCAGGAACGCCTGGACTGCCACGGTGCCCTCGCCCGCGCCGACCGTCACCCGCAGCGGCTCCTGTGCCGATGCACCGTGTGCGAGCGCGATCGCCGCAGCGACGGCGAGACCGCCCGCGCCGACGCCCATGAGCGCGGTGCGGAGCAGCGAGCGCTGCCCGCTGATGTCCATCGGACGTGCGTGCATCGGAGACCTCCCTGGGGCGTACGGGTCGAGCTGTCAGGTCATGGTCGGACCGCCAGCCAGCGCGGCTGGATCGGTCCGGTCGGCATCCTAGGGCGCCGTGGACCGCACCGGACATCCCCCGGACGGGTCAGGAGGGGACTAGTCCCACCAGCTGCCGGAGTCGCGCGTCCACGCTCGGCCACTCGGTGTCGAGGAGCCGGAACCAGGCGGTGTCGCGGTCCCGGTCACGGATGACCATGTGCCGCTCCTGGATACCCTCGAAGCGGAACCCCATGCGCAGGGCGGCCGCTCGCGAGCGTTCGTTGCGTGCATCGCACTTCCACTCCACGCGCCGATAGCCAAGGTGGAAGGCGTGGCGCAGCAGCAGCCAGGTGGCCTCGGTGTTGGCGCCCGACCCCTGGGCGAGGCGGCCATACCAGATGTTGCCCAGCTCGATCCGGAGGTGCTCCGGATGGTTGGACATGAGCGTCACGACGCCGACCGGATGGCCGGTCGCGCGATGGATGACGGTGAAGGGCCGTCCGTCGGCCGCGGTGTCCTGGAGCGTCAGCCAGCGGCCGAGCGCCGCGGCGTCGGGGAACGGCCCGGCGGACAGATGGCGCCAGACGAGGCGGGCCGGGTCGTAGGCCTCCGCGCTGAGCTCACCCACCCGCATCGAGCGCCCGTCCGAGATGGCGTGGAGGGCATCGAGGTCCTGCGCGAGGTCGAGCGGGCGCAGCAGGTATCGCACGCCCTCCAGGGTCACCGGATCCGGTCTGCGGGGCAGCTGCTCACGGAGTGCCAGCGACCGGGCGTCCAGCGGCGGTCCGAAGACATCGTGGTCCATCGATGCCGAGGCTACCAGTCGGCCGGGCAGGACGATGGTCCGGGGCCCCACGAGCCCGGGGGAGGGGTGACAGCACGCACCGGCCCGCCCGACCATCAGGGTCGGAGTCGAGAGGGAGGATCCATCACGTGTCACGTCTTCGCCGTCGGCCGGTCCATCGCGGGCTGCGTGGGCTGTGTCTCGCGGTCGCGCTCGCTGTCCTGGTACCTGCCATCCCGGCGGTCGCGCTGCGGGTGGCCGGACCGGCTACCGCCACGGCGGTCACCAGCACCACGCAGGGTGTGGGCCGCCGCACGTTCCGCCGCCAGGGCATCGATGTCTCGCACTACCAGGGGCGCATCGTGTGGACGCGCGTGCGGGCGGCGGGCATCCGGTTCGCGATCATCAAGGCGACCGAGGGCGTCCAGCTCGTGGATGGGTGGTACGCACGCAACCATCGACGCGCCCGCGCGGTGGGGATCTTCACGACGGCCTATCACTTCGCTCGCCCGAGTCTCACAGGCACCGGGACGCGTGTGGCACGCATCCGCCGCGATGCCCGGCGGGAGGCGGACTGGTTCCTGCGTCACGCCGACCTGCGCCGTGACGACCTGATCCCGGCGCTGGACCTCGAGGACGCGGGGACCCTGATGCCATCCGAGCTGCGGACCTGGACACTGACGTTCCTGGAGCGTGTCCGGTCTCGCACGGGGGTGCGCCCGATGATCTACAGCAACGCCGCATTCTGGCAGGCGCATCTGGGCGACACGCGCCGCATCGCCGCGGCGGGTTACCGGGTGCTCTGGGTCGCCCACTGGGGCAGCCGATCCCCGAAGGTGCCGGCGGCGGGCTGGGATGGCCACGGCTGGACGTTCTGGCAATGGACGGCCTTCGGGCGGGTGCCCGGCATCGTGGGGGACGTGGATCGCAACCGCTACGTGTCGGACCGGGGCTTGCGGTCGCTGACCATCGAACGACAGCGCGGATCCTGACGCCAGGTCGACGGGTGGCGCAGGTGGCGGGAGCCGGTGTACCGTCGGCCCTGCGACGCGTCGCATCATCTGACCCGACCCACCACGGAGGCCCACGTGTCCAGGTTCACCGACGCGCTCGATGCGCATCTCGTCAACGAGTTCTCGGCCTCGCAGCAGTACATCGCGATCGCGGTCTGGTACGACGACCAGACGCTGCCGCAGCTCGCCCGCCACTTCTATCGCCAGGCGGTCGAGGAACGGAACCACGCCATGATCATCATCCAGTACCTCATGGACGCCGAGACGCACGTGACCATCCCGGGGGTGCCGGCTCCCCGACTCGAGTTCGCCGACCCCATCGAGCCGGTGCGTCTGGCGCTCGAGCAGGAGAAGCAGGTCACCGCCCAGATCGAGGACCTCGCCCGCGTCGCCCGGGCCGAGGGGGATCTCGTGGGGGAGCAGTTCCTCGCCTGGTTCCTGCGCGAGCAGCGCGAGGAGATGGCGAGCATGGCGGACCTGCTCCGGACCGTGGAGCGTGCCGCTGCCACCAACATCCTGCTCGCCGAGGGCTATCTGGCCCGGGAGACCATCGGGGATGGCGGCCACGGTGGTGACGCACCCCCGGCGGCGGGCGGCGCCCTGTGACCCGGCGGCGGGCTGGCGGCCTGTGACCCGACCACGGGCTCGCTGACGGGCCTGCTGGACAACGGGCCCGCTGGCCGAGCCCGACGGACCACGCGGACGAGCCCTGGCCCTTAGCCGCCCCGGGGCTCGGAGCCGGCGCCTCGGTCACGCAGGAAGCGCTCGATCTCGGAGATGAGCTCGGTCCCCGAGGGGAGCTTCGACTCGTCGGCCATCCCCTCGAGACGCTCGACATACGCTCGCGTGGCCGAGTCCGCGGCGGCCGCGGCGTCCAGCCGTTCGCGCAGCTCGCGCGCCTCGGTCGACAGTCGGCCCTGCGGCAGCCGGACGCCGAGGTGCTTGCCCAGCACGGACAGCAGCTCCAGCGATGCGGCTGGGTACTCGCCCGAGACGTAGTGGGGGATCTGCGCGAAGTACCCCACCGCGGGCACACCAGCCGCGGAGACCGCCATGTCCAGCACGGAGATGCACGCCGCGGGCACCGTCATGGTGCCCACCGGTCCGGGCTCGACATCCGCGCGCAGCTGCCCGTCCTTCGACGCCGTGCCCAGGATCGTCACCGGGCGGGTGTGGGGCACGGCTGCCGGGATGGCACCGAGGCTGACCCACTCGCTCACCTCGAGCACGCGAGCCAGCTGGACCAGCTCCGCGGCGAGCTGCCGCCAGCGATAGTCAGGCTCGGGGCCCGTGAGCACCAGCACGTCGCGGCCCTCGAACCGACGATGGGCGAGCCGCAGCTCGGGCCATGTCAGGTCCGACGGCCGCCCGTCCACGATCTCCAGGGTCGGCCGGCGCGCACGATAGTCGAACAGGCGATCGCCATCGAACGTGGCCACGTCCTGCGCCTCCCGCGCCATGAGCTCCGCGGCGGTCGTGGCGCCACTTCCCGCGTCGACCCAGCCATCGAAGGCGGCCACCACGATGGGCGCGCTCAGGTTCTGCCCACCGATCAGACGCATGAGTGCCATCGAGGGCAGGATACCCCGCACGCCGGTCGCTGGCCCGCCGGGTCTGGTCGGGGCTGGCCGCGCCTCGGCACCGCGGCTCAGCGCCGCGGGTCGTCGTCCGTGACGGGCAGCACCAGCACGAAGCGGCCATCGAGACCCGGATACCGCACGCCGGGTCGCCGGTAGGGCAGCAGGTCGCGTGGCAGCCGATCGACGGGCACCCACGTGTCGGGTGGGTCGGATGCGCCCCAGATGCTGCTGACCCGGGGATACCACACGTCCTCGATGGCGACCTTGGTCACCTTGTACCTGTCGCCGAGCGCAGGGTCCGCGCTGGCCTTGAACCCGGACATGACGAACGAGTGCGCCCCGCGCCAGGCGAGGATGCCCACCGGTCGACGGGTCATGCGCAGCTGCTTCGCGGCGACCTTGATGGCCTCGCTGCGGGTCCGGTACGCGCGGACGATGTAACGGCCGTAGCCGAGTCGCTCGAGTCCCCGCGCCCAGCCGATGGGCTCGGCGCCCTTGCCCTCCAGCTTGTCCGAGCTGAGACGCCGGGCCAGCCGGTACAGCCGGTCCTGGGTGGCCGACGACCGGTCGGGTCGGCCCTTCTCCATGATGTTGATCATGGTCTGCATGGCGGCCGGCATGCAGTACCAGGCGGTCACCTGCGAGACGAAGTCGCCCTTCTGGTAGAGATCCATCTCGAAGGGGCCCGGGCGCGGCCGCGGGCGCAGGCGCGGCGTGGGCTCGACGCTCGGCGTGGGCTCGACGCTCGGCGTGGGCTCGACGCTCGGCGACGGGATGGCCGGCGGCGCGGCCGCGATGGCCATGGTCGGCAGCGGGGTCCCGGTCGGGGCGCTGGTCGGTGCGTCCGTCGGTGCCCGGGTCGGCGCCGCGTCGGCATCGGCGAGGCCGATGGTGTCGTCGCGAGGTGTGGCGGTGGGCTCGGCGGCACCGATCACCACGCAGCCGCTCAACAGGAGCGGCACCAGGAGCGCCAGCAGCGTGGCCAGCGGTGTCGGTCGTCGGCGGGGGTTCGTCGGGCAGGTCATGGGACGTGGGCGGCTCCGGTCGAGGGCCGTCGCTCGGGTGGGACGTGCACGGTGCTGGGACGTGCGTGCCCGCCGATCGTCACACACCACTCAGTCGTCGATGACCCGGATGCGGGGGCGGTCGGGCTGGGTGCGCACGACCATCCCCTCGGAGACGCTCCGCACGGTCCCGTCCACGGCATGATCAAGGGTGGGATCCGAGTGCATCGTCAGCGTCCCTTCACTGGTCGCGTCCGCGCCGCGATCCTGCCCAGCGCGGCGTCCCAGCCCGCATCGAACACCCGTCCTGGCTGGTCCAGGTCGATCACCACCGGGGCATGGTCGGACGGGGTCGGCGGGCCCTTGCGAGCCTCACGGTCGATCTCCGCCCACACGACGCGCGTCGCGGTGGCCGGTGTGAGATACAGCAGGTCGATGCGCATCCCGAGGTTCTTGTGGAACATGCCCGCCCGGTAGTCCCACCACGAGAAGCGGCCAGGGGCGTCCTGCTGGGCGCGGAAGACGTCCACGAGACCCAGGTCCGCCAGTCGGCCGAGTGCCGCCCGCTCTGGCTCCGAGACATGGGTGCCGCCGTGTACCGCGACCGCGTCCCAGACGTCGATGTCAGCTGGTGTCACGTTCATGTCGCCGCCGATGGCCAGCTCCGTCCCCGCGGCGACCTGCTCCGCCGTCCACGCCGCGAGTCGCTCGAACCAGCGCAGCTTGCCGACATAGAAGGGCGAGCCCACGACGCGGCCGTTGGGCGCATAGAGGGACACGACCCACAGTCCGCCGCACACCGCGGAGACCATGCGCGCCTCGTCCGAGGGGTCGAAGTCCTCCTCGGCGGCGCCACTCGCGGCCCCTGCCCGGGAGTCGCGGACCGGTCCGTCACCGAAGTTGGTGATGGGGTCGGCGATCCCCACCCGACTGGCGATGGCGACGCCGTTCCAGCGACCCTCGCCGTGGTGCAGGAGGTCATAGCCCGAGAGCTGGAAGGGCATCACCGGCGCATCCTCGTCAGCGAGCTTGGTCTCCTGGAGCAGCAGCACGTCCGGTGCTGCGCGCTCGAGCCAGCGCTCCAGGGCATCCATGCGTGCCTTGAGGGAGTTGACGTTCCAGGTCGCGATGCGCATGCCGTGGAGCCTAGCGCCTCAGGCGGCAGGAGCCAGCCCGTCGGCCGTGTCCTCGAGCAGTGGCGCGATGATCACGAACTCGCCGCGTGACCCGTACTCGGGTCGATGCCGGCTCGCCCACCGGGTGAACCCGGTGAGGTCCCTGGTCCGGACCAGGGTGTGCGGCTCCAGGCCGGGCCCCCAGATGGTGCTCACGCGACCCGACCAGGGGTCCTCGATCCAGACCGCGGTCACCTCGAAGTCGTCGGTGTAGGCCGGGTCGGCGGTCGCGCGGAACCCTGACATGACCCACGCATGCCGGCCGCGCCAGACCAGCAGCCCGACGGGCTTGCCGGTGAAACGCATCTGGCGTGCCGCGAGCCGCAGCGCAGCGCCCCGGCTGCCCGCGGAGAGCTCCGCGAATGGGCCATAGCCCAGCTGTGTGAGGCCACCCGCCCAGCCATAGGTGGATGCGCCTGGGCGTGTCTCGACCCAGGGGCTCACCTCGCGCGCCAGCCGGTACAGGTCGCGCTGGGTGGCGCGGCTGCGGTCGGGTCGTCCGCGCTCCATGAGGTTGATCATCATCTGCATGGAGGCGCCCACGCACCAGCTGGGATGGAATTGCGCGACGTGGTCGTTGGCGCGGTAGAGGTCCATCCGGAAGGGACCCTTGCGCGGACGAGGTCGGAGCGCGGAGGCGGGGTCCGCGGTCGCGGTGGGGCCGGGTGTGGCGCTCGGGTCGGCCGATGTCCCGCGCTGGATCGACGATGCCCCGGCGACGAGATCGGACAGCACCCCCGTCCGGACGATCCCACCACTGGCTGGCAGCATCGCGCACCCGGTCAGGGTCACCAGCGTGAGCAGGACGATGGCGAGGCGGCCGATGGGGGACGGAGCGGGACGGGACATGACGTGCGAGGTGGGGACCGTACACCGTATCGCCATGACGTGCCTCCGTCGGGGCGGTCGGGCCATCGACACGCACCGCCGCGTGTCCGGTGGCCGAGCGGTCAGGGGACGATCATCACCGAGGGTGCCGTGGATGGCAGCGAGAGGGATGGTTCGGGCGTCGCGGTCGCGGCCAGCGCGGCCCGCACGAGGCGCGACGCCACGCGGTCCAGGTCCGCGAAGCCCACGTTGGCAAGGACCACCACGTCGATGTCCTCGGTGGGCAGCCGATACATCACGGACACGAACCCTCGCACCGAGCCGCCGTGACCGTAGCCCCGCCGGTCCTGGAGGGTCTGGGTCCGTGCGCCCAGGCCGTAGCCCGACTTGCGGTCGAAGTCGAGCATCTGGGCGAGCGACCCGGGCGCCAGCACGTCCCCTTGGTAGAGGCCGATCTCCCAGTCGAGCAGGTCGCGTACCGAGCCCTCCATGGCGCCAGCGGCCCATGCGACCGTTGCCGCCGAGGTCGTGGGTCGGAAGTCGGTGCCGTCGGACCACTCGGTGAACCCCCGGCCGGCCTTCCAGAAGCCCTTCGCCCCGACCATGCCGTTCTCCCGGCCCGCCTGCTGGAACACCGTCTCGTCGAGACCCAGCGGTGCCAGGAGTCCGTCGTGGATCTGGTCCGCGAGCGGCGAGCCGGTGACCTGCTCGAGGATGCGACCCAGCAGGACGTAGTTGGTGTTGGAGTAGTTGAAGCCCTTGCCGGGCGCGTAGGCGCGCGGGCCGGTCAGGGCCAGGATCTCGTCCGTGGTCCACGCGTGGAGCGGGTCCTCGAACACGCGTGTCGGGTACGTCGGGTGCTGGAAGTAGTCGAAGATGCCGCTCGAATGGCTGAGCAGCATCCGGACGGTGATGCGATCGGCCTGGGGCCAGCCGGGGAACCACGCACTGATGGCCTGGTCCAGATCGATGCGTCCCTCCGCGGCGAGACGCAGCACGAGTGTCGCCACGAACGTCTTGGTGATGCTGCCCCACGCGAACGGCGTGTCCGGCGTGACGCTCGGGCCACCCGGCCACAGGACGCCGTCGGCGCCGTACCAGACGCTGCCGTCGGGCATCCGGACGGCAGCCGCGAGCCCGGGGGCCCCGACGACCTCGGCCATGGCCGCGAATGCCCGGTCGAGACGTCGCTGGACGGCGGGCAGGGGCGTGGGGTGGGTCGACACGACCTGGACGGGTGTGGGCGTCGGCGAGCCGGATGTCGGAGGATCGGTCGCAGCCACGCCGGTGGCAGCCGGGTCGAGCGTGGGCGCGGCCCCCGATCCGACGACCGCGGCGACGGCCGGCACCGTGGCGTCCGCTCCGGCGCGCGGCGTGAGACCCGGCACGGCCAGCACGATGAGCGTGGCAAGGACGGCGATGATCACCGCGGGTCCGATGAACGCCCGGGACCGGCGGGTCGGGTCAGGGGCCGCGCGGCCGGACCTGGGTCGCGTGACCGTCCCCTGGGCACCGCGTGTCCGGACGTCCGGCCGGGCCTGGGTTCGGCGTGAGCTCGTCGCCACGGGCGCATCGTGGCACGCCTGCGCGGATGCTGCTCGGCGCGGCTCAGGCGGGGAGGGCAGCCTCCGTGGCGGCCTCGGCAGACCCGCGCACGACACCCACGGACCTGGCGGTCACCTGTGGCACGCCGATCCGGGCGGACCCGACGGTCTCGCTGGGCCGTGTGGCGGTGGCCCGACCGGCCGCCGGCATGACAGCCGCGGCAAGGTCGGCCAGGGTCTCGGCCGTGGCCGCGTCGATGACCCGTGGTGCGCGCAGGATGGCGGCCACGACCTGGGGCTCCCGGAGCAGGGGCAGGCCCGCGACATCCCGTCGGAACAGTGGCAGCTCGGCACGGCGGACGCACACCACCGGGGTCACCGGCACGCCCGATCCCACGATGCGGGTGCCGATGGCCAGATCGACGGCCTCCGCCTGGCCCTTCAGCCGCTGTGCCAGCGCGAGGCTGCGTCCATCGATGACCAGGCGGTCCCCGCGCAGCCGCACCCGCCCGCGATCGTCGCGGACCTCGATGACGAATACCCCGCCCGGCCCGATGACGAGGCACGAGATGGTGCCCGCGAGCGAGGGCGCCACGCGGTCACGCAGGATGCGATAGCCGTGTGGCTCGAGATCGGCGAGCGTCGCGCCCTCGAGCTGGTCCGCTGGCCGGCGCAGGAGCGCTGCGGTGACACCGCCGAGGATGGCGGCCACGAGCAGGATGCCCAGGACCGGCGTGGTCGGGACGAGCAGCACGAGCACCCCGACCGCGAGGACCGCGCTGGCGATGAGCACGCGGGTCGACGTGCCCGCGGGGAGCGCCAGCGGCGTCCCCGGGGTCAGCGCATCGACGGGTCGTCGAAGATGGATCTCCCTCATCACCGGAACCATCGGGCACCGGCGACGAGCGCGACAGGGGGACGTGGGTCCGGGGTGAGGGCGCGGATGGTCCCGAGTGGCCGATCCGCACGGCAGCGGACCCGCCCGGACCCGTATCCTCTGTGCGTGCCCGACCCCGCCGATCCGACCCAGGCTCCGGTGCCCATCGACACCACGCGGCTGACGCCGGAGCAGGCTGCCGACGTGGCAGCGCAGCGAGACGTCCTGGTCCCGACGCGCCGGGCCACGAGCCCGGCCATGGAGCGGCTGCTGTTCCGGCCCGTGCCCGTCCTCGACCAGGGCTTCGTGCGCGTGGTCGACTACATGGGTGATGACCCCGCCATCGTGCAGGCCGCCCGCGTGTCCTATGGGGCGGGTACCCGCACGGTGCGCTCGGATGCAGGGCTCATCGACTACCTCATGCGTCACCAGCACACGTCGCCCTTCGAGATGTGCGAGCTCAAGCTCCACGTGAAGCTGCCGGTGTTCGTGGCCCGCCAGTGGATCCGTCATCGCACGGCGAGCGTCAACGAGTACTCCGGGCGCTACTCGGAGATCGCGGACACGTTCTACGACCCTGCGCCGGACGCGATCGGCCGCCAGTCCGCCACGAACCGCCAGGGGAGCGCGGGCGCCGTGTCAGCGGAGGTGGCCGAGGCCGCCCGGACCCGCTGGCGGGACGATGCCGACCGCGCCTACCAGCACTACCGCGACCTGCTCGATGCGGGGGACGAGGCGGTCGCGCGCGAGGTCGCGCGCATCGGGCTGCCGCTCTCGCATTACACGGAGTGGTACTGGAAGGTCGACCTGCACAACCTGCTGCGCTTCCTCGAGCTGCGCATGGATAGCCACGCCCAGCACGAGATCCGGGCCTATGCGACGGCGATCGGAGCGATCGTCTCGGCATGGGTGCCCGCGACGTGGTCGTCGTTCACGGCGCACCGGCTGACGCGTGTCGGTATCTCCGGGCGTGCGGTAGGCGTCATCCGCGAGGCGCTCCGGGGTCAGGTGCTGGCGCTCGAGGAGGCGGGCATGTCCCCGGGGGAGGCGCGCGAGCTGCGCCATGCGCTGGGACTCGACCCGACGACGTAGGGGCCCGGCCGGCTGAGCCGCGGACCGGCCATGGTGCGCGCCGACTCGGCTGCGCACGGCGGTGTCGCGCCGACTCGGCTGCGGACGGCGGTGTCGCGCCGACTCAGCTGCGGACGACCCGGATCACGCGATGCCAGCGGCCCGTGCGCTCGTCACGCGCGGCGAACCGGACCACGAGGCGGCTGCCGACGGGAGCCAGCACGCTGTAGGAGAGGCCACGGTCCCACTCCACGCCAAGGCTGGCGGCATCGAAGGAGAGGAAGCCATCCAGCTCGTGGCGCGTGCGGTCGGCGGCGGTGGATCCACCCGCCAGGTCATCAGCCGTGAGCCGCTGGCGGAGGACGACACGCCACGGGCCGCGGCGGCCGGCCCGGTGCCGCTCGATGAGCTGACCGCGACGCTCTCGGCCCTGCATCCAGATACGCACCACGACGCGGCGGGTGTCGTCACCAACGGCGATGCGCAACGCGTCCGAGTGGTCCGGCTCCCAGACCCAGGGTGATACCTCGACGGTGCCCTTGGTCGCGCGCTCCACGCGCACCCCGACCTCCGGCTTGGCGGCCAGCATCGGGGAGGCGACGAGGGACATCGCCGCGGCGGCCAGACCGGCGATGAGGAAGGTCCGACGAACGGACATCGGGACGACACCTCGGGTGCGGTCACGGGCAGGACCCGTGGGAGGAGGACCGGAGACGATGGTGAGGGTCCAGCGGTCGCCTGACGAGGCGACGATCGATGAAGGATCCGCGCTGGATCGTGAACCTGCCGGCCTGGAGCCGGTCGTCTGTGTCGCTGGTGCTCCTGTGTCCGCGTATCGGCCGTTGGTCGACCGTGGGTGTCGACCCCAAGGATATCAGAGCTGCCCAGCGTAGAAGCCGTGGCGCGCGAGGGGCTCCACGAGCTGCTGCTCCTCGTACGCCAGGTGGGACAGCAGGGTGTCCGTGAGGCTCGCGATCGCGGCGTCGAGCGTGCTCCCGTCACCCGGCTCGCTGACCCACGCCACCAACGCGGCGTCGACCTCCTCGATCACCCCGTGGATGACCCGGTGCTCCTCCTCGAGGCGGTCCAGCACCGGCCGGAGCGGCTCGTCCACGCGTCGGAGATAGGGCAGGATCGACTCGTCCTCGATGCCGTGATGGGTGGTCACGGTCCGGCAGTACGAGGCGCAGTAGGCGCCCATGATCCAGTCGTTCTGGCGCAAGGTCATCGTCGCGAGGTCGCTGCGCGCGTCGGCCGCCGAGCGCTGGCCCTCCCTGACCTGGCGCACGATGTCGCGGACGGTCGCGAGCTCACGTCGCAGATGGTCATGGACGTCGATGAGGTGCTGGCCGGCCGCGCCTCCCTGCGCGGTGTAGCGCAGTGCCGGGTCCCGCGCCGGACCCGCGGGTCGGGTCCGCTCGTCCCAGCGCAGCATCCGGGACAGGCGCCGGCCGTCATCGGGGGTCGGTGTGATGCCCAGCTGCTCCCACGACCGGCCGGTATCCTGCGGGGTCGCGTCGGCCACCCCGACGGGGACCGTGGCGGGCGCGGCGGCGGCCATCGGGGCCTCGTCGGACGACCCGGCACGACGCGCGCGCTCGGCGGCGACCTGTTCCCGGACCGCGGGGATGACCTCGCCCGCGAGCCGCTCCAAGGACGCCACGTCGTCGCCCATCACGATGAAGGTATCCACGGCGTCGTCGAGCGCGAACGCGGTCAGCTCCTCGATCCACTGTGCCGCGGGGCCCTGCAGCGGGCCCGAGGAGGTGGCCTGGAGCCGGCCACCCACGTTGAGCAGGCGGCGGATGTCGCGTGGCTGGCGCCCTGCCTCGTGGGCGGCCTCATCGATGACGGCGTTGCCGCGGGCGAGGTCGCCTGGCTGGAGATACGGCAGGCTGGGCAGCCAGCCGTCGGCGAGACGACCCGTGAGCCGGAGCATCCGCGGCTTGTATGCCCCCAGCCAGATGTCGATCCGGTGGGCGGGTGCCGGGCCACGTCGAGCGCCCTCCAGCTGGTAGTGGGTGCCCTCGCGTCGGACCCCGGTGCGGTCGTCCGCATCCCACAGGGCACGCAGGATGTCGATCGCCTCCTCCAGCGCCGCCACGGCCTCGCCGGGCGTGAGCCGTCGCCCTGTCATCGCGGCGATGCCATCCCAGAACGCGCCACTGCCGAGCCCCAGGTCGAGCCGCCCGTCGCTCAGCAGGTCCAGACTGGCGGCCGCGCGTGCGAGCACCGCGGGTGGGCGGAGTGGCAGGTTGAGCACGTTGGGAGCGATGCGGATGCGGCTGGTCGCAGCGGCCACCCAGGTCATCAGCGTCCAGGTGTCCAGGAAGCCACTGTTGTAGGGGTGGTCCTGGAAGGTCACCAGGTCATAGCCGGCGGTCTCGGCACGCCGAGCGAGGGCCACCACGGCGGCAGGGTCGGCTGCCGCGGGTGTCGGGAAGGTGCCGAATCGAAGGTCGTGGCCGTGGTCGGGCATGGTGCTCACCGATGGGGATAGGGTCGAGCGGCTCGGTGATGAGTCGAGATGTCAGGGGCATCTTACATCGTAAGGGTGCTGCCGGGGCTGGCTGCGGGGCGATCGACCTCGCTGTCACGCGATCGGCATGGCCGGCGGGGTGTGTGCAGGTCGGGTGTGACCAGCGACGGGCCAGGCTGGTGGCGGAGCAGGGACCCGATGGGATCGCAACAGGCGTTCGAGGTTCGACGATGCAGGCCGCCGACGGCCAGGGAACGACGGGACGTGGGGGACCGGTCCTCGTCATCAATCCGGCCGCCGATGCCGACTTCGCGGGCGCCTGCGACGAGGTGATGGCCGCGCATCCGCCGCCCACCGCCCCGAACGAGCTGCAGACCCGTCTCCGGGACCGGTTCCCGATGGTCGCCGTCCGCCCGAGGGGTCTGTCGGGTGAGACGCTCGTGGTCTGGTACGTGTATCGCGATGGACACTGGGTATCATCGGCTTGATCAGCCCGGTGAGAGGAGCCCATGAGCGAGATCGATGACGACCTGAAGGCGACCGCTGACGCTGCCGCCGAGGATGCTCGGCGGCTCATGGAGCTGGAGCAGGAGAAGGGCCAGCTCGCCGCCGACGACCCGCGCCTGACCACGCTGTCAGAGGAGGCGCGCGTGCTCGGTGAGCGCCTGGCGCAGGTGACGGACATCGAGCACCAGCTCGCCCTCATGGCGAGTCGCGAGACGTCCTCGTAGTCGGCGGCCGGGGCCCGCTCACGTCCGGCGCCGTGGGCACGGGGTCGGACCCCGCCGAGAGCTTCCCGCGCCGATCGGCACGCACCCAGCGGTTCACCCTCGGTGTGCCACGGGACATGACCATCAGCCCCGACGGGCTGCGGGTCCTGTTCCTGCGCAGCGTGTCGGGTGTCGATCCGCGGACCTGTCTCTGGGAGCTGGACGTCCTCACGGGGGAGGAGCGGCTGGTGCTGGACCCCGCCAGCCTCGCCGCGGCTGACGGCGAGCTGCCAGCCGAGGAGCGCGCGCGTCGCGAGCGGGCACGCGAGTCCGCCACCGGGATCGTCACGTACAGCGCCGACGATGCGCTGGTCCGGGTGGCCGTGGCGCTCGCGGGCGGGCTCTGGGTGGTCGACCTCGCCACGGGCGACACGCGGCCCTGCGAGACGCCGGGCGCGGTCGTCGATCCACGGCTCTCGCCGGGTGGCCGCCACGTGGCCTACGTGACCGAGGGCGAGCTGCGCCTGGTGGACCTCGAGAGCGGCGAGGACCGGCCGCTGGCCTCGCCCGATGGCCCGGACGTCTCGTGGGGACTGGCCGAGTTCATCGCCGCCGAGGAGATGGACCGGGAGCACGGGACCTGGTGGTCGCCCGATGGCACCCGTCTCCTCGCCCAGCGGACGGACGAGACCGGTGTGCTCCGCTGGCACATCGGTGATCCGGCGGATCCGGCCGCGGAGCCGTCCGTGGTGGCGTACCCGGCGGCCGGCACCCGGAATGCGTCGGTGACGCTGTGGCTCATCGACCTCGACGGCGCGCGACTCCAGGTGCCCTTCGATGACGAGTACCTGGCCGAGGTGACGTGGGACCGCCACGCGCTCCACATCACGACCCTGTCACGGGACCAGCATGACCTGCGGGTATGGCAGGTGGATCCGGCGAGCGGTGGCACGCGGCTCGCGTGGTCGGGCTCCGATGGCGCGTGGATGGATGTCCGGCCAGGGCTGCCGCGGCACCTGCCGGATGGCTCGATGCTCTGGCTGGGCGCGATGGACGGCTGGACCCGGCTGCTCGTGGATGGCCGCCCGGTCACCCCGCCGGGCCTGGAGGTCCGCGACGTGCTGTCGGTGGATGGTGGCACCGTGCTGATGCGCGCCAGCGTGGACCCGGTCGACATCGGGGTGTGGGCATGGAGCGCCGACACCGACCCGGTCCGGGTGAGTCCCGAGGGACCGGGCGTCTGGGGTGGCCGCGGTCGTGGCGGTACGCTCGTGCTCGGCGGCCAGTCGCTATCCGAACCCGCGACCGCTGTCCGGGTGCGTCGTGTGGACGGCCCGGAGCGCGTCCTGGGGTCGGTCGCGGAGGACCCCGGTGTCGTGCCCGTGATCCACTGGCTGGAGGTGGGCGAGCGGCGCCTACGGACCGCGGTGCTGTTGCCGAGGGGCCACGTCCCCGGATCGCGGCGGCTGCCGGTGCTGCTCGATCCGTATGGTGGGCCGGGGCATCAGCGCGTCCTGGCCGCGCCCTCGGCGTTCCTGACATCCCAGTGGTTCGCCGACCAGGGCTTCGTGGTCGTGGTGGCGGATGGACGGGGAACGCCCGGCCGCGGACCGGCGTTCGAGCGAGCCGTCGCGGGCGACCTCGCTAGCCACGCCCTCGAGGACCAGGTCGCCGCGCTCGGGGGCGTGGTCGCCGCCTTCGCGGGCGACACCGACCGCGAGCGAGTGGCCATCCGGGGCTGGTCGTTCGGGGGATACCTGGCGGCGCTGGCCGTGCTGCGCCGACCGGACGTGGTGCACGCGGCGATCGCCGGGGCACCCGTCACCGACTGGCGGCTCTACGACACCTGCTACACCGAGCGATATCTGGGACATCCCGACACGCACCCCGTGGCCTACGAGCGCTCCTCCCTGCTGGACGATGCATCGGCGCTGCGGCGACCGCTCATGATCATCCACGGCCTCGCGGACGACAACGTGGTCTCGGCCCATACGCTGCGGCTGTCCACGGCGCTGCTGGAGGCGGGGCGGCCACATCGGGTGCTGCCGTTGACCGGCGTGACGCACATGACCAACCGCGAGCAGGTCGCCGAGAACCTGCTCCTGCTCCAGGTCGACTTCCTGCGCGAGGCGCTCGGCACGTAGACCGCGGCGATGCGCTGGGCCACCGGGCCCCCGTCCC
>CAZYTQ010000061.1:0-15104 GCA_964650135.1 uncultured Anaerolineaceae bacterium
CCCGCCGGAACCGGGAGCTGCTGCGCGACCATGCGACCCTCGTCGCGGCCAGGTTCCCGGGCCGCGGTCATGCGTGCTTGCCGCTCTCGATGGCGGGTCCCGACTGCCGACCGGCTCCAGCCTGCTCTGGGTGAACGTCGCCGGGACACGCCTCACCGCGCGGGCATGAGCGTCGCCGACCCCGGCAGCGGGTGCGATCCTTCCGGCCGATGCCGACGACGACCACGCCCAGGCGTCGCGTCCCGCATCGTGCGCGAGCGCGTGTGATGCTCGCCGCTCACCGACGCAGGCGACACGGGGTGTGGTCAGGGCGGGCTGCCGCCGCCGACGTCCGGACCACTCGAGCGGCTGACGTCGCTGAGGACGGTGTCGGGGGGTCCGGCGCGGTGCGGCGGAGGATGCTGGCCGCATGTCGGGCGCGGCGTGTGCGCGGGGAGCGCACCGAGCCGCGTTCGAACGTCGAGCCTTCCGCGTCCGTCGCCTGCAGCGCCCATACGGGCTATCCCCCGGCCCGCCGCCATGGCGATGAGCGGTGCACACGCTCGAGCCCGTGCGTCGGACGGGCGACGGGCCAGCGCCAGGCCGCCGGCGTGGCGATGGGCGGTACACACGCTCCGCCAGGACGGTCCGGGGTGGCTCAGAGCCGACCGGCCTCGATGACCCGGTCGAGGAAGCGTCGCGTGCGCTCGTCGCGCGGCGCGCTGAACATCTGCGCGGGCGGACCCTCCTCCAGGATCCGCCCCTCGTCGAGGAAGCAGACGCGGTTGGCGATGTCCCGCGCGAACCCCATCTCGTGGGTGGCGAGGACCATGGTCATGCCCGACTCGGCGAGCTCCCGGATGACCGACAGCACCTCCGCCACGAGCACCGGGTCGAGCGCGGACGTGATCTCGTCGAGCAGCAGGATGGAGGGCCTCATGGCGAGCGCCCGGACGATGGCCACGCGCTGCTGCTGACCACCCGACAGCCGGTCGGGCACCGCGTCGCGCTTCTCCAGGAGCCCGAAACGGCGCAGCAGCTCCACCGCCTGCGCCTCGGCCTCGGCGCGTGGCATGCCGAGCACCTTGATCGGCGCGAGCGTGATGTTCCGGATGACGCTCATGTGCGGGAAGAGGTTGTAGGCCTGGAACACGATGCCGATGCGCCGCCGGATGCGGTCCACGTCGACTCCGTGGGCGGTGATCTCCGCGCCTTCCACCACGATCCGCCCCTCGTCGATGGGCTCCAGCAGGTTGACGCAGCGCAGCAGGGTGCTCTTGCCCGAGCCGGATGCGCCGATGAGACACACGACCTCGTGCTCCGCGACCACGAGGTCGATGCCGTCCAGCACGAGATGATCCCCGAACGACTTGCGGAGGCCCTCGATGCGCAGGGCCTCGCCACCGAGACCGGGCGCCGAGGGCGCCTCGGACGCCACCGCCGGGGACCCGGACAGGCCAGGGATGCTCATCGGGCGCCCGCGAGATATCGCCGACGGTCCCGCGCGACGAGCCAGTCCACGAGTCGCGCCATGGGCACGGTCAGCAGCAGGAACAGCATGGCGCTCGCGAGATACGGCGTGAAGTCGAAGTCAGCGGACGCCATCGCCTGGGCGCGCCGGAACGCCTCCACGGGGCCCAGGAACGAGACGAGCGCGGTGTCCTTCTGGAGGCCGATCATGTCGTTGAGGAGCGGGGGGATGACGCGCCGGACGGCCTGTGGCAGGACCACGTACCGGAACGTCTGGATGCCCGAGAGGCCGAGTGATCGGGCGGCCGCGGCCTGGCTCGGATGGACCGACTGGATGCCCGCTCGGTACACCTCGGCGACATAGGCGCTCCATACGAGCACGAGCGATACGACCCCCCAGACGAACACATCACTGGTGACCCCCTCGATGCGCAGCGCCGGGATGCCGAAGCCCAGGACATAGATGATGAGGATGCTCGGCAGACCCCGGAACAGGTCGATGTAGATGATCGCGAACAGCCGGAACGGGAAGAAGACGGGGTCCTCGAGGCCCCGCATCACGGCGAGCACCAGCGCCCAGATCAGGATGAAGAACGCGGCCACCACGAAGATCGTGATGTTGACGAGCAGCCCGGCGAAGACGCGCGGCAGCGCCTCGTCGAAGCGGGCGGAGTCGAAGAACTTGTCCTGGACGATGGGCCAGCCGGACGAGCTGACGATGACCCAGGCCACGATCCCGAACACCACGAGGGTGCTGACCGTGGCGACCAGCACAGCGACGCCGCGTGATCGCCAGGGCGATCGACGCGGCGTCGGCCGGGTGTCCTGCTGACGCGGGACCGGTGTCACGACACGCTGGGTGCCAGGGGCCTCACTCGAAGGTGGGGATGGCCTGTCCGGTGCTGATCCACTCGTCGTAGATGGCCTGGAGGGTGCCGTCGGCCGTGATGACCGCGATGGCCTCGTTGACGCACGCGGTCAGGGCGCTGCCCTTCTCGAGCACGATGCCCATCTGGTTCTCCTGCGCGAGCGAGTCGAACTGGCCCACGACCACCGCCTCGGGGTAGGGCGTGTCCCAGTCCTCCAGCTGCGCGTCACGCATGAACAGCGCCGTCTGGACGTCCACGACCAGGCCATCGATCTGGCCGTTCTGGAGCGCCTGGAGGGCGGCCGCGTTGTCGTTGTAGACCTGTGCCTCCGTGGACGGCACGATGACGTCCTCGATGAGCGCGAGGCTGGTCGTGCCGATCGCCGCACCCAGCTTGAATGGCTGGAGACCTGCGATGGTCGTCACCGCGAGGATGGGGTTCGTGGGCGTGCCGGCCGGATCGGCGCTCGGCGCTGGCTCGGACCCGACCGCGTAGGTCAGCGCGAGGATGGCCTGGTGCGAGTCGAAGTAGGAGTCGCTGAAGTCGACCGCCTCGGCGCGCTCGGGCCGGATGGAGATCTGGGCGAGGTGGAAGTCGAACGCCTTGGGCCCCGGTGCGAACGCGTTCTCGAACACCGTGTTGGGGACCCAGTCGGTCTCCTCGGGCGAGAAGCCGAGCGCCGAGGCGATCGCGGCGGCCGTGGCGCCCTCGTACCCCTGGCCGTTGGGCGGGAAGCCGAACTCCCAGTCGGACCCCTCGGGCTTGTCGGCGTCGGACCACCAGGGTGGGAAGGCCGGGTTGTCCGTGCTCAGCGTGAGCCGACCGGGGTTCTTGAGCGACAGCTGGTCCTTGGCGCACTCGGCGCTGATGGTCGCTGGTGCCATGGAGGCTGCCGCGGACGCATCCGGCGACTGGGCGAGCGCGCCGGTGGCGCCGCCCAGGACCAGGACGCACGCAGCGACCGGGATGGAGGCCGCTCGGCGGAGCGGATGAGATCGGGACATCGGGGGGTCGATCCTCCTGTGTTGTCCAGTGTCTGGGTAGAGATGGTCCCATACGAAGACCGCCCTGTCACGTCGCGGCGCCGTTCGGCGTGCGGCGACGCTGCCATCAGCCGAGCGACGGCAGCTCCTGGTCGAAGTCGAGCGCGCCCGCGAACAGGTCGCCCACATCTGCCACGCGCTCGGGCATGGACCGGATGTCCCAGCGGTCGGGTCGCAGCCCGGGATCGTCCAGCTCCTCCCAGCGGATGGGTGCCGAGACCCCGGCCGTGGCCACGGGTCGCGCCGCGTACGGTGCCACGAGGGTCTTGATGGGTGTGTTCTGGGTGTAGTCGAGACGCGCCCGGCCACCCCGGTCGGCCTTCGCCCAGTCCCAGCTCACCAGGTCGGGCACGGTCGTCGCGACCGCCCGCGACAGCGACTCCACCCAGCGCAGCGTGTCGTCCCAGGTGTAGCCGGGCCGGATGGGCACCCACACCTGGATGCCTCGCTTGCCGGTGGTCTTGGGATAGCCCCGGACACCGAGGTGACCCAGCGCGGCCCGAAACAGCCGAGCCAGCACCAGCACCTCCTCCCAGGTCGTCCGCTCGCCGGGGTCGATGTCGATGAGCGCGTAGGTCGGCTCTCGATACGCGGTCGTCCGGGAGGTCCAGGGGTGCAGGTCGATGACCGCCTGGTTGGACAGGAACGCGAGGGTCGCCGGGTGGTCGACCACGATGTAGGTGTGTGACTGGTCCTTGCCCGCCTCCGGGTAGTCCCAGCGACCCACCCACTCGGGGGCGTGGGAGGGGATCTGCTTCTGCCAGAAGTGGTGGCCGGTCACACCGTCGGGCCAGCGGTCGGTGTTGAGCGGCCGGTCCGCGAGGTACGGCAGGAGCACCGGCGCGATGGTCACGTAGTAGCGCGCGAGGTCACGTTTGGTGTATCCGGGCTCGGGCCACAGCACCTTGTCGAGGTTGGTCATGTTCACGACACGGCCATCGATCACCCAGCGACCGCCCGTCGCCATCGCATCCAGTGCGGCGAGCTCGTCCGGGCTGGCGGCGGCGATGGTCGTGCCTGATGTCGTCGGTCCTCGGCCGCCCGTCTCCATGGTGGGCTCCTTCCCGCGTCCCGTGCGCACGGATGGTGTCACCGATCGCTCTGCCGCCGCGCGTGCCCGGTCGGCGTCCTGTGGTCGCTCCCGGGTCACGCTGCGGGGATCCCGGTCGGGCTCGATACCCGTGAACGCAGCCTGCCGCAGCAGGCCATCGGTCGTCCACTCGGCGTACGTCGCCCGGATGACGAGGCGTGGCTCGGCCCAGTGGACACCCCGGATCGCGGGCGGGTCGACGACCGCGGGGACGGGCGTCGTCAGCTCGTCGAGACGCGCCCGGAGCGTCGTCCGCGTCCGAGTGTCGATGCCGCTGCCCACCTCGCCCGCGTAGCGCCACTCGCCGCCCTCGTGGGTGGCGACCAGGAGTGACCCGAGCCGCGCATGCGACCCCTTGCCTGGCTCGAAGCCGACCACCACGAGCTCCTGCTCGCGCCGGATCTTGACCTTGAGCCAGGAGCGGCTTCGCCGGCCTGGCTCGTACGCCGATCGGCGGAGCTTGGCGATGATCCCTTCCACGCCGTGCGACTCGGCCGCCGCGTACAGGTCGAGGCCATCGGTGTCGATGTGGGAGACGTAGCGCACCCGCGATGTGTCGCGGAGGACGCGTCGGAGCAGTCGCTTGCGGTCCTCGAGGGGGACGTCCAGCAGCGAGCGACCATCGAGGTGCAGCAGGTCGAACACCTGGTAGACGAGCGCTGCCGGCGCCCTGTCCACGGGTGCCTGGTCGTCGCCGACGACCCGTCGCCGGTCGCCCCGCGCGAGGCCGATACCGGTCAGGCCGGTGCGGTCCTGGAGCAGGCTGAAGTCGGCGTTGCCGTGCTCGTCGAGCGCGACCACCTCGCCGTCCACGATCGCGGTGCTCGCCACGACCCAGGTCGGTGGTGTCGCGGCGAGCTCCGGGAAGTAGCGCGCCGCATCCTTCTGGTTGCGTGTCCAGAGCCGGACCCTGCCGTCACGCACCACCGCCTCCACCCGATAGCCGTCCAGCTTCATCTCGAACAGCCAATCCGCATCGGAGAAGGGTGCGTCCACGGCGGTCGCGAGCATCGGCGCCACGAAGCCAGGGAGCGGCTCGTCACGTGCCCGGCCCAGGTCGATGCGCGCGCCTGCCGCCGGCATCCTGCTGTCCCAGATCGCCGGCACGCCCGCCTTGACGTCGTCGTTGGTACGGCCGGAGAGCACGCTGGTCGGGAAGGTGTCGATGTCCCATGCGGCATCGGCGGTGTCATCGCGCTTGTGGATGAGCAGCCACTCGTCACCGTCCTCGTCCCTGCCGGCTCCCCGGCGGGTCCCGGTGCTGCGTGAGGATCCGCCGCGGCCGCTGGTCCGCACCAGCACCCAGCGCCCGGCCAGGCGTTCACCATGCAGCACGATCTTGAGCTCGCCCGCGGCCACCGCGGCCACCGGGTCAGGTGTCTCCGGCTCCGGCTCCCAGGTGCCGATGTCCCACACGATGACGTCACCGGCGCCGTACTCGCCCCTCGGGATCACGCCCTCGAAGTCCAGGTACTCGATGGGGTGGTCCTCGACATGCGCGGCCATGCGTCGCTCGAGCGGACGCATGCTCGGCCCGCGGGGCACGGCCCAGCTGACGAGCACGCCAGCCATCTCCAGCCGGAAGTCGTAATGCAGACGGGTCGCCCGGTGGCGCTGGACCACGAACCGGCGCGGGCCATCGTCGGTGCCCGGCACGCCGGCAGGCTCCGGGGTCCGGGCGAAGTCGCGCTTCTGCCAGTAGCGATCGAGCGGCACGCGGTCAGCCTACCAAGGCAGCGCCGGCGTGCCGCTGCGGCGCCGACGGATCGGGCGGCGCCGGCGGATCGCCTCGGCACCGGCGGATCGCCTCGGCACCGGCTTCGCCGCCCGGTCCCGGCCTGGGCTGGCCGGCCATGGCCAGGGGCGCCCGCCCCGTCATCGTCGCGCCCGCGCTGCGCTACAGACCGAAGCGGCCGATGGCCTCCTCGGCGAGCTCTCGCCCGACCGCGAGCGAGGATGTCGCGGCCGGCGATGGCGCATTGCGCACGTGGAGCACCCGGTCCGACCCGCCGAGCAGGAAGTCGTCGACCATCGCGCCATCGCGACCGAGCGCCTGGGCGCGCACGCCGCTCGGGCCGAACACGAGCTGCTCTGGCCGCAGGTCCGGCACATAGCGCTGGACCTCCGCCACGAAGGCCTTCCTGGACCAGTCGCGCCACTGCTCGGCGAGGCCGGTCCGCCAGTACTTCGTGGCCAGCCGCAGGAACCCGGGATAGGCGAGGGACCCGGCCAGGTCGCGCAGCGACACATCGGTCCGTCGATAGCCCTCGCGCTTGAAGGCCAGCACCGCGTTCGGACCGGCCAGCACGTTGCCATCGATGCGCTTGGTGAGATGGATGCCCAGGAACGGGAAGCGCGGGTCGGCCACCGGATAGATGAGTCCCCGGACCAGCGGCCGCGCGTCGGCGGTCAGGGTGTAGTAGTCGCCCCGGAAGGGCACGATGCGCGGCGCATCGGCGGTGTCCTCGCCGGTCATCGCGGCGACCCGGTCGGCCCACAGGCCGGCGCACGCGATCACCCGACGTGCCACCACGTCCCCGAGGGTCGTGCCCACGCGCATCTCGTCGCCGTGGCGCGCGATGGACGTGACCTCGCGGGATGTCTCGATCACGCCCCCACGTGCCCGGACCTCATCCGCGTAGGCTGCCGCGACCCGCCGGAAGTCGACGATGCCGGTGCCCGGGCTCCACAGCGCGCGGATGCCCGCGGCATGCGGCTCGATCTCCCGGATGCGCTCGGGGCCCACCTCCTCGAGGCCGTCGACCCCATTGGCGATCGCTCGGTCACGGAGCGCCGCGAACCGCTCCAGCTCGCCCTCTTCGAGCGCCACGACGAGCTTGCCGGTGCGCTCGATGGGGATCGCGTGCTCCTCGCAGAACCGCTCCAGGGCCTGCTTGCCTTCACGGCACAGGCGTGCCTTGAGCGATCCCGGCTGGTAGTACAGGCCCGCATGGACGACGCCGCTGTTGTGACCCGTCTGGTGAGCGGCGAGGGTCGCCTCCTTCTCGAGGATCAGCAGCCGTAGGTCGGGGCGTGCCTCGAGCAGACGCAGCGCGGTGGCGAGGCCCAGGATGCCACCCCCGACGATGACGATGTCGATGCGCCCGACGGTCGTGTCGGTCATGCCGCGTGCTCCCGCAGCATCGATCCGGGCATCGGCACATCCAGACGCTCACCGAGCGCCGCGAGCGATGCGTAGTGCTCGCCATCCACCGCGATGCCACGCTCGGCGGCGCGCGCCTCCGCGGCCCGCTCGGGGGCGCCGTGGACGAGCACGGGTCCGGGCGCGCCAGGCACCGTCGGTGCGTCCACCAGCTGCTGGAGCAGCGTCTCGAGACGTGCCTCGAACGCGCCCGGCTCGTCGATGGCGGTCGGGTCGATGACCAGGAAGGTCTCGCCCAGGTCGGCAGGCCCCTCGTGGGTCGAGAACAGCGAGATCACGTTCGGGCCGAACGCGGCGCCACCCAGGATGCCTGTCAGGAGCTCCACCACGAGCGCCAGGCCATAGCCCTTGTAGCCACCGGTCTCCTCGCCACCGCCGAGCGGGTGGAGCGAGCCGGCGAGCGCCGCCTCGGGGGTCGTGGCAGGCCCTCCGGCCGCATCGATGGCCCAGCCGGCAGGCAGGGTCCAGCCTCGCCTCGCCGCGACCTCGATGCGACCACGCGGCACGGTGCTGGTCGCCATGTCCAGGCAGAACGCTCCGAAGCGACCGGCGGGCGCGGCCACCGCGATGGGGTTGGTGCCCAGCAGGGGCAGCCGCGAGCGGGTCGGCGCGACGAGCGGCGAGGAGTTGGTGAGGCTGACGCCGATGAGCCCCTGGGCCGCGGCGCGCAAGGCGTACCAGCCAGCGATGCCGTAGTGGTTGGAGCGGCGCACCACGACCGTCGCCGTGCCCAGCTCACGGGCACGCTCGATGGCGAGATCGACGGCCACCCGGCAGGCGTGATGGCCCCAGCCGTTGCGCGCATCCATGCGCACCAGCGCGGGCCGCTGCCGCTCGATCACCGGCCGCGCGGCAGGGTCCATGACACCCGCCTCGACGAGCGCCACGTACTGCGTCAGGCGCGCCGTGCCATGGGACGCGATGGCTCGCCGGTCCGACGCGAGGAGCACCTCGGCCACGTCCTCCGCGATGTCGTCGGGGGTGCCCATGTGACGGGCCACCGCCGCGGTCCAGGCACGGAGCGTGTCGGGGTCCAGGAAGCGCGCGTCGATGGGGTCCTCGTAGACGGGCATGACCCCAAGGCTAGCGGACGTCCACCCGCGCTGTCAGCGAGGCTGCGCGAGCCGCGTCAGTCGTCGGGCTTCTGGGTCTTGGACGGCTTCTGGGTCTTGTCCGGCTTCTGCGTCTTCTCGGGCTTCGGCGTCGGCTCGTCCGGGTTCGTCGGCTCGTCCACGGGCGGCTTGGTGGGCTTGGGGGTGGGCGGCACGTAGCAGGCATCACCCGAGGGGGCCATCGGATACGGGCCTCCGCCGCGGCGGTTCATGTATCCCTGGACCCAGCGTCGCCAGCTGCTGGGCATGCCCTTGTCCGCGTTCTTGAGGTCCACGACGGTGATGCCACAGCGCTGCTCGTACAGCAGTCCCGGCTGGTCGACCTCGCCCTTGCTGCCGGGCTCGGTGCCGGCGATGAACCACTCCTGGGTGGTGCGGGTCGTCGCCTTGACGGGCTTGCCGCCCGAGTACGAGTCGATGGACTTCTGGGCCAGGCCCTTCGAGGGGCGCTCGAAGTCGGCCACGGGCTTGCCGTTCGACCAGTCCCGCATGAACGACTTCCAGATCTTGCCCGCCGAGTCGGTCGCGAACACCTCGAGCGTGCCGAAGCGTGGAGATGCGTGGTCGCTGTTGCCCATCCAGACGCCCAGCGCCAGGGCCGGCTGGTTCTTGTTGCTGGGCTGGGGCAGCAGGCCATATGTCGAGACGTCCTTGACGCCGTTGGTGGTGCCGGTCTTGAGCGCCATGATCCGGCGCCGTCCGCCAGGGCCATTGTTGAGCTGGAACTCCTTGCCCCAGTAGTCGTTGACGCTGCGGTCCGAGTTGCCCTTGAGGATGTCCGCCATGAGCCAGGCTGCCTGGGGGGACCACACCTTGCGCTTGGCCGGCTCACCGGCCTCCCACAGCTTCTTGCCCGATGGGTCGGCGACCGACAGCAGGAAGCGCGGCTCGGTCACCTGGCCAGCGTCCCCGAAGGCCCCATACGCGGCCGTCAGGTCCAGCAAGCGCACCTCGACGGTGCCGATCGCGCCGGCCAGACCAGCGCCGGTGATGCGCTTCTTGCCCCCGAGATAGTTGATGCCCGCCTTGGTCGTGTAGTCCTGGACCGCCTTGGGGCCGACCCGTGCGAGGGCCCGGATGGCCGGGATGTTCAACGACTGCTGGAGTGCGTAGCGGGCGCTCACCGGGCCTCGATTGCGCCCATCGGCATCGGCTGGCTTCCAGCCGGCCGCGAACTGGGTCGAGATGTCCAGGAGGACCGAGCCGGGCGTCAGCGCCTTCTCGTCGAACGCCGTCGCATAGACCATGGGCTTCCAGGCCGAGCCAGGCTGGCGATAGCCGATGCCGGCCACGTCGTACTTGGGGTCGAAGCGCTTCGACTTCTGCTTGTATCGGTCGTAGTAGTCGGCGCTGCCGACATAGCCCAGGACGTCTCCGGTCCGGTAGTCGAGGGCCACGAGCGCGGCGTTGTGGACGTTGCGGCCCCGCAGCACGTTCATCCAGCGGCGGTCCGTCGCCTTGATCTTGAGGTCCCGGACGGCCTTGTTGTAGCGCGAGAGGCCGAGGTTGGGCAGGATCGCGCCAGCCATGACGTACTTCTCGGCCAGCTTCTGGGTATCCCAGTCGAGCGTGGTGATGACCTTGTAGCCACCGGTCTCGGCAGGCTCCTGGTCCACCAGGATCTGGTCCAGCTTGGTCTTGGCGGCCCACACGAAATGGGGGGCGTTGTATCGGAGGACCTTGTCGCCGACGAGCTCGATGGGCTGGTTGAGCGCCTCGAGGTACTCCGCGCGGGTGATCTTGGTCCACCGGGCGTTGCCGTCCAGGAGCGCCCGCAGGATGAAGTTGCGACGCACGATGGGCGCGATCTCGGTGCAACCCTCCTCGACCGTGGCGCGTCCGGTGGCGTCCAGCGTGTACGAGCAGGTGGGCACCACGATGGCGCTGCCGCTCTTGCGCTTGACGGTCTTGGCGTAGCGATACGGGTCCAGCACCGAGGGCGACTGGGGAAGGCCCGCGAGGAGCGCGACCTCGGACAGCGTCAGCTTCGCCATCGCCTTGCCGAAGTAGACCTGGGACGCAGCCGCGACGCCATACGCGTTGTGGCCGTACGGGATCTGGTTGAGATATGCCGTGATGATGCGCTGCTTGCCCTCCTCACCCGGGAAGGCGGCCGTGAGCTTGGCGGCCTGGATGATCTCCTTGGCCTTGCGCAGGTAGACATCCGAGCCGGGCTCGAACAGGTACTTGGGGAGCAGGCGCGCCCGGACCAGCTGCTGGGTGATGCTGGAGGCACCGCCACGGTCGGCGGCCTTGGTCAGGTCCGCGAGGGTCGCGAACACGGTGGACTGGAGGTCGAAGCCCTGGTTCTCCCAGAAGGTGCGGTCCTCGACCGCGGTCGTGGCGTCCAGCACGAGCTGCGGGATCTGGTCGAAGCGGACCACCGTGCGCTTCTCGCTCAGGAACGTCGCCAGCAGATGGTCGCCGCTGCGGTCATAGACCTTGGTCGGCTGCGGGAAGCGGAGCTGCTCGAACTGCTGGACGTCCGGCAGGTCCGACTCCAGAGACGCCATGAGCGCCGTCGCTGCGGTGCCGGCCGTGATGATCGCCACGCCGGTGAACACGAACACGATGAGCGTGAACAGGGTGATGGCCAGACCCAGCACACCACCCTGCCGACGCTGCCGTGACCTGCGCGTGACGCGGTCGATGGCGATACGGGCGGCGGGCGAACGCTGCTCGGTGCTGCTCGATGGGCCAGGGGAGCCGCTTCGCCGCAGGGGCGACGCAGGGCGAGTGGGATGAGCCACGCCCCCAGTCTGCCCCAGAACGGCCCCAAGCGCGCTTCACACGAGGTGAAGGTTCCTGAACCTTGACGCGGGTTGGTCCGGGTCAGGCCTCGCGGAGACGAGCGTGGCCAGCGCCGTCGCGGTCCACGAACCCCTCCGCGGCGAGCTCCTCGAGCGCTCGCGCCAGACGGTCCGGATGCACACCCAGGTGGCCCGGATCGAGCACCGTCCACACGTCCGGGGGTGCCTCCCGGAGGCATGCCAGGATCCGACCCCGCACATAGCGATTGGTGGCCACGAACGGCGGGCCGGCAGGCCGTCGACGGACACGTGGCGGACACGTCGTGTGATCGCTCGCGGCCAGGGCCTCGTCCGCGGCCTGGCACACGGCCCGGAGGGGACACACATCGCAGTCGGGGACCGGCCGACACACGAGCGCCCCGAGGTCCATCAGGGCATGGTTCCAGTCGGCCGCGTCATCCCTCGGTGCGAGGTGGTCCATCGCCGCCTGCGTGTCGTCGCGCACCGTCGCTGGCAGGGGATGACCCATGAGCGCTCGGCCGAGCACCCGTCGGGCATTGACATCGAGGGCGGTGACCGGGACGCCGAAGGCGGTGGCCGCGATCGCACGCGCGGTGTACGGCCCCACACCGGGCAGCGAACGGAGCGCCGGGACGTCCTGCGGCAGCCGGCCCTCGAAGCGCGCCACCACCTCGCGAGCCGCGTCACGCAGCGCCAGGGCACGTCTCGGGTAGCCCAGGCCGCCCCAGGCACGCACCACATCGGCGGGGCTCGCCGCGGCGAGCGTGGCGATGTCCGGGAACCGCTCCAGGAACCCGGGCAATGCCTCGTCCACCCGGCGGATCTGCGTCTGCTGGGACATCGTCTCGCCGATCCAGATCGCGTAGCCGTCGCGGAGGCGTCGGATGCCCAGGCGTCGGCCGTTGGCCCGGTACCACGCGACCAGCGCGATCACGATGGCGTGGTCGATGCGGCTGACCGTGTCGTGCACGGCCGCCGCAGGTCGTGGCCGTCGCTCGCCTACCATCCAGACGTGACCGATGCCCTGACCCTGCCCACCCAGGACCCCCTCCTGACCGCACCCGACCTCGACCTCGCGGCCCTCGAGCGCCGCTGGGCGATGTTCGCCGCTCGCAGCCCCATCTCGGGCGAGGAGATGCGGGGCATCGACCTCAAGGCGCAGCGCCTGGGTGTCAGCGGCGATTCCCTGATGGAAGAGGCAGGGACCGCGGTGGGTGCGGTCGCGCGTGTGCTGCTGGGCAGCGGAGACGCTCGGCGGACCGGCTCGGTGCTGGTGCTGGCGGGGCCTGGCAACAACGGCGGTGACGGCCACGTGGCCGCTCGCTGGCTCGCGGGGCAGGGGATCCGGAGCGTCGTCGCGCTCGTGGCCGCGGGCGAGCGACCGACGACCGCGGACGCAGCGCGGAACTGGGATCGTCTCGACGGGCTCGCGGAGGTGGATCGACTCCACGTGGCCACCGCCCACGAGGCGCGTCTGCTGCTCAATGGCATCGAGCGGGCCGGCCTCGTCATCGATGCCCTCCTGGGCACGGGGGTGCAGGGCGCGCTCCGGGAGCCCATCCAGAGTGCCGTGGACGTGGCGCGTCGGGCTCGCCGGTCGGGGGTGCCGGTGCTCGCCGTGGACACGCCCACGGCCGTCGACCCGACGAGTGGCGTGCCCTCGGATCCGGTGGTGGTCGCCAACGCCACGATCACCTTCCACCGGCCACGGACGGGGCTGCGGGCCAGTCTCGCGACACGCCTGGCGGGCCGGGTGCTGGTGGCGCCCATCGGCATCCCGGCGCAGGCCGACCGTCCGTGAGCGGCCCCTCGCGCCGGCCGCGTGACCGGGACGTGCTGCTGCTGCTCGGGGCGGTCGTGCTGGGGGTGCTGGCGTTCAACGTCGTGAGTGGCCTCGTGCCCGGTCTCGATGGGCTGCTGGCATCGGCGCCCGTGCTCATCATCGGCCTCGTGACGGTCAGCGGCCTGGTGCTCCTGGGGACGCTCCGCCGCTCTCGCTGAGCGTCGTCGCGGCGGTCTCCCCGGGAGCGGACGCCGTCACAGCGTCGGGCGTGGCGCTGTCGGCGACCGCCCCGAGGCGTCGCTCGGTGCCCGCCAGGAGCCGTGCGATGTTGTCGCGGTGGGCGATCCAGACGATGGCCACGGCGGGGATGGTGTACAGCAGCCACCCGGCGTCCAGCCATCCGAGCGCCACGAACGCGACGCTCACGAGCGTTCCGGCGAGTGTCCCCAGGAGGGAGCCGAGCGACACGAAGCGGGTGACCCAGATGACGCCGATGAACACCGGCAACGCCAGGAGCACCACGGGCAGGGACACCGCGAGCATGCCGCCGACCCCGGTCGCGACACCCCGGCCGCCCCCGAAGCGGAGCCACACGGAGCGCCACGCACCGAGGACCGCGGCCACCCCCGCCAGCGCGGCCACACCCGTGGCAGCGCCGGCCCAGAGCGCGATGAGCACCGGTGCGGCACCCTTGGCCACGTCGAGCAGACCCACCACCAGCGCGCGTCGGGGGCCCATGGCACGCAATGCGTTGGTGCCGCCGGTGCGGCCCGAGCCCACGGCCCGCGGATCCACGCCGCCGGTCAGCCGCGCCACGATGACACCCATCGGCAGCGAGCCGATGAGATAGCCGAGGACGATCAGGCAGACTGCCTGGATGAGCTGCGGATCCACGCGTCGGGATCGTACCCGACGGCCAGGGCGGCGAGGTGACGACGGGGTGCTGCGGTACCATCGGCCACGTCATCACACGCACGAGACGTCCACCGACCATGCCCGCTGACACCCCCGATACCACCGCCGCGACCAGCGACACCCGCGACCTCGACACCTTCGACCTGGTGGTCATCGGTGCCGGCACGGGCGGGTACTCCGCCGCCTTCCGCGCCGCGCAGCTGGGCCTGCGCGTCGCGCTCGTGGACCAGCACAAGATCGGTGGCACGTGCCTCCATCGAGGCTGCATCCCGACCAAGGCCATGCTGGAATCGGCCGACCTGCTCGACCGGATCCGCAGGGCGGGCACATTCGGGCTCGTGGTCGAGGGGGCCGTCTCGGGTGATCCCGCCGCCATCGCCACCCGTCGCCAGGCCGTCGTCGACCGGCTCCACAAGGGCCTGCTGTCGCTGGTCCGCAAGCACAAGGTGGCCTATATCCGGGGCACGGCCACGCTCGAGGGTGCCACGCGCATCCGGGTCGCGACCATCGACGACCAGGACCAGCCGAGCGGCGAGCGGGTGCTCACCTCGACGGACACCATCCTCGCCACGGGCAGCCGGGTGAGGAGCCTGCCGGGGCTCGTGCCGGACGGGGAGCGCATCGTGACCAGCGATGACGTGCTGCGCTCCTCGGACGTGCCTGCCTCGATCGCCATCATCGGCGCCGGCGCCGTGGGCATGGAGTTCGCCTCGTACTACCGGGACATGGGCGCCGAGGTCACGGTGCTGGAGTACCTGCCCGCGGTCGTGCCCCTCGAGGACGCGGACGTCAGCAAGGAGATGGAGAGGGCCTTCACGAAGCGCGGTATCAAGGTCCTCACCTCGGCGCGCTTCGACCCGGCGGCGGTCACGGTCGATGACACGGGGGTCCACCTCATGGTGGGCAGGG
>CAZYTQ010000061.1:15114-18835 GCA_964650135.1 uncultured Anaerolineaceae bacterium
GAGGGCGCCGAGCCGTCCGAGCTGGTGGTCGAGCGGCTGCTGGTCGCGGCGGGCCGGGCGGCCAACACGGACGGCGTCGGCCTGGAGTCGACGAAGGCGGTCGTGGAGCGCACCATCGTCGCGGTGGACGAGCACATGCAGACCGCCGAGCCGCACCTGTACGCCATCGGCGACATCATCGGCGGGCTGTGGCTGGCCCATGTCGCGGCCCACGAAGGCATCGCGGCGGTCCATCACATCGCGGGTGAGGAGTCGGAGCACGTCGACTACCGGACGATGCCGCGGGCGACGTATTCCCGACCGCAGGTCGCCTCCATCGGGCGGACGGAGGTCGAGTGCGAGCAGGAGGGCCTCCCCGTCAAGGTCGGTCGAGTGCCCTTCCAGGCCATCGGCAAGGCGATCGTCAACGGCGAGACCGAGGGTTTCGTCAAGGTCATCGCGCATGCCGAGACCGATGAGCTGCTGGGCGTGCACATGATCGGCTCGCATGTCACCGAGCTCATCGCGGAGGCGAGCGCCGCGATGCTGTTCGAGGCGACCTCGTGGGACCTGGGTTCCGCGGTGCACCCCCACCCGACCCTGTCCGAGGCCCTCGGCGAGACCGCGCTCGCGGTCCACGACAAGTCCATCAACTTCTGATCGGCGGCCTGGCAGGGGGCGGCGCGATCGTGCGCCCGCTGGGCGACCCGTTCGAGGACATCGTGGCCGGGCGGCCGGCCACGATCCCGCAGGGTGGGCAGTGGCTGCTGGGCAGTCGGATGCTCACCAAGGAGACCGCGTTCCCGGACGACGAGCGGGACGCGTTCGGGCTCGTGGGGCTGCTGCCGGACCATGTCCTGTCCATCGAGCAGCAGGTGGCGCTGGAGCTCGACCACCTCCGCGTCAAGGACGATCCGCTCGAGCGATACATCGGCCTCGCCGCGCTCCAGGACCGCAACGCGACCCTGTTCTATCGGCTGCTCGCCGAGCACCTCGACGAGTTCCTGCCCATCGTCTACACGCCGACCGTGGGCCGCGCCTGCCAGGAGTACAGCCACATCATCCGGCGCACGCGCGGCACCTGGATCACGCCCCGGGATGTGGACCGGATCCCACGGCTGCTGCGCCAGGGCCCGTTCCCCGACGTGCGGCTCATCGTGGTCACCGACTCGGAGCGCATCCTGGGCCTCGGCGACCTGGGCGCGGGCGGCATGGCCATCCCCATCGGCAAGCTCGCCCTGTACACCGCGGCAGGTGGCATCCACCCATCGCTGACGCTGCCCGTGACGCTGGATGTGGGCACGGACAACCGGGCGCTGCTGGACGATCCGCTGTATCTCGGCGTGCGCGCCCCCCGGCTGCGCGGTCCTCGCTACGCGGAGCTGGTGGAGGCGTTCGTGACCGGTGTCCAGGAGGTCTGGCCGGGCTGCGTCATCCAGCTCGAGGACTTCAAGCAGGCGAACGCGCTGGGGCTCCTCGACCGGTATCGGGGCCGGGCGCCGCTGTTCAACGACGACATCCAGGGCACGGCGGCGGTGGTGGCGGCGGGTGTGCTCGCGTCCGAGCGGATCACGGGGCGAGCGCCAGCGGACGAGCGGGTGCTCATCGTGGGGGCCGGCGCGGCGGGGATCGGGATCGCACGGCTGCTGCGAGCGGCGGATGTGTCGGAGGATCTCGTCGCGCTCGTCGACTCGCGCGGACTGGTCCATGCTGGTCGGTCGGATCTCGACGGCTGGAAGCGCCAGGTCGCGGTCGCGGCACCCAGCCCGACCGAGGGGGTGGACCTGCTGTCCGTCATCCGGTCGTGGCGGCCGACGGTGCTGCTCGGTGCGACCGGGGTCGCGGGCACGTTCACGCGTGAGGTGATCGAGGCGGTGGTGGCGGGCATGGGCCCCCATGGGCGGCCGGTGGTCATGCCCCTGTCCAATCCCGACTCGGCGGCGGAGGCGCGAGCGGCCGATGTCGTGGCCTGGTCCGCGGGTCGGGCGCTGGTGGCGACCGGGTCGCCCTCGGCACCGGTCCCGTGGGCGGGCGGTGTGCGGGAGATCGGCCAGGCGAACAACGCGTTCGTGTTCCCGGGGGTGGGCCTGGGTGCGGTCGTGGCAGAGGCGCGCACGATCACCGACCGGATGTTCCTGCTCGCGGCGCGCTCGCTGGCGGACGCGGTGCCGGACGAGCGGCTGGCGGTCGGGGCGCTGTATCCCGCGCTGGGTGCGATCCGGGACGTGTCACGGACCATCGCCGTGGCGGTGGTGGAGGAGGCCGTGGCGAGCGGGGTCGCTGCGGCCGTGGACCGGGATGCGGGGTTCGATCCGGTGTCCGCCGTGGATGCGGCCACGTGGTGGCCCGACTACGTGCCCTACACGCGGGCGTGATGCGGTCGCGGATTGGACGCCTGGTCCTGTGCTCGGTGGTGCTGCTCGCGACGCTCCTGCTGTGCATCGCGCCGACGTCAGGGGCCGACCCGTCGGCAGGTCCGTCCGTCGATGTGTCGCCGGCGCCCGATCGGTCGCTGCGCATCGTCGCCTACAACATCTGGGGTCTCGATCGTGAGCCGCCCGACCGGCTCATCGAGGCGCTGCGAGCACGACGCCCGGCGGTCGTGGGGCTCATCGAGGTCACGCGGGCACGCGCGGACGCCATCGCAGCGGATCCGGAGCTGGCGCGGCTCTTCCCCTATCAGGTCCTGCGGCCTGGCGCGCTGAACGGCGGGCTCGCGATCCTCTCCTCGTGGCCCATCGAGGTGGCGCCCGATGATCCGTCGCTGCCGGTCATCCACGCCTCGGTGGACCTGGACGGGGTGCCGGTGACGGTCATCGTCGCCCATGCGCCCACGCCGCTGGGCGCCACGGACCGCGATACCGTGTTGGAGCGGCTGCGCGGGATGCTGCTCGAGGAGCAGGCGGCAGGTCGATCGGCCATCCTCGTCGGGGATCTCAACGTGACCGACCTCGAGCCGGCGTTCCGGGCGCTCGCGGATGGCTTCGTCGACGTCCCAGCCGCGGTCAGCTGGTTCCCGCCACGCACCTGGGGGCCTCGGCCCGATGGGCCGGCGCTGCTCCGTATCGACCATATCCTCGCGACGCCGGACGTGGTGCCGCTCGCTGCCGCCGTGGACTGCGACGCGTCCGGGTCGGACCACTGCCTGGCCGAGGCGACGGTCGCGATGCCGGCGTTCGGGCGCTGATCCGGGGCCCGGGCGGGACGGTCCGGTGATGTCGGGCCTACCCGCGTCCCGGCAGCAGCAGTCGCGCGATCGGCGGATCCGTGCGTCCGCCCAGCTCGATCGATGTGGAACGTCGGCCGATGCGACCCAGTCGCACGCGTTCCTGCCGATCGATCGCACTGGTCGAGCACCTGCCGAGCTACCGGTGTGACCTCCATGCCATCTGCTCGACTGGTGGGGCGATCGGCGGTTCGCTCGAGCGTGGGCCGGGTGCCGCGCCTGCGAGCAGGCGTCTCGTGATCGACCAGTCGAACCGATCGGCATGGTATCCACCTGCGATCGACGGCGTGGCGCACGGCCGTCCTCATGGCGAGCCCCTGCAACGTCTCCGAGTATCGGACGTCCTGCAGGTATCGGTTCGCATGAGGCGTCGGTATCGGGATGACCTCACGTGGTTCGATCTCTCGTCTGGCGATGGCGGTCGTCCTGGGTGCCTCCACCCTGACAGCCACGACCGCGGCGGTCCGGAGCGACCCGGTCCTGGCGGAGTGCAGCGGCTCCGCCAACGTCTGGCCC
>CAZYTQ010000062.1:0-6624 GCA_964650135.1 uncultured Anaerolineaceae bacterium
CCGCGGCCGAGCCCGCTCCCGCGGCCGAGCCCGCTCCCGCGGCCGAGCCCGAACCGGTCGCCGCGCTGGCGCGCCCCATCGCTGACCAGACCCTCCCGGACCCGCTCATGCCCGAGGTGGCGGTATCCGACCCGCCCGTGGCCCTGGAGGATCTCGACCAACTGACGACCATCGAGGTCGTCATCGCCCCCGACCGTACGCCGGAGACCGACCAGATGCGACTCTTCTGATGCCTGCCACACCTGTGACACACGCTGCGCCCGTGGCGCACGCCACCCCCGATTCCACCGAGCCCCTGCGCATCCTGCCGCTGGGTGGCGTGGGCGAGATCGGCAAGAACCTGACCGTGTTCGAGTACGGCGACGAGATCGTGGTCATCGACTGCGGTCTCGCCTTCCCGGACGAGGAGATGTTCGGCATCGACCTCGTCATCCCGGACGTCACATACCTCAAGGAGCGCCGCCACAAGGTCAAGGCGTTCCTCATCACCCACGCGCATGAGGACCACGTCGGGGCCCTGCCCTATGTGCTGCCCGAGTTCCCGGGTGTCCCGGTGTACGCGTCGACGCTCGCGCGTGGACTGCTGGGGACCAAGATCAAGGAGCACAAGCTGCGCAACAACCCGCTGCTTGCATTCGACCCCGGTCAGAGCATCGAGCTGGGCGTGTTCTCCGCGCGTGCGTTCCGCATCGGCCACTCCATCCCGGATGCCATGGGCATCGCGCTCCACACGCCGCTGGGCACCATCGTGCACACGGGCGACTTCAAGTTCGACCAGACACCGGTCGATGGCAAGGGCACGGACTTCCACGAGCTGGCCCGTCTGGGCGCCGAGGGCGTGCTGTGCCTGCTCTCCGACTCGACCCGTGCCGAGACCCCCGGCTACACGCCCTCGGAGAAGACGGTCGGCGAGGCCTTCCGGGGCATCATGGAGGGCCTCGAGGGCCGCGTCATCGTGGCCACCTTCGCCTCGAACATCGCGCGCATCCAGCAGGTCTTCGATGCTGCCGGTGAGTTCGGCCGCAAGGTCACCGTCATCGGACGTTCCATGGAGCAGAACACGCGCATCGCGAGCGAGCTGGGCTATCTCCACCCGGGGCCCGGCCAGCTGGTGCCCAAGGACCGGCTCCGGGACGTCCCGGACAAGGAGATGTGCATCGCGACCACGGGCGCCCAGGGTGAGCCCATGGCGGGGCTCGCGCGCATGGCCAACCGCGACCACCGGTTCGTCGAGATCGTGCCCGGCGATACGGTCATCGTGAGCGCGAGCCCCATCCCCGGCAACGAGGAGTACGTGGCGCGCACCATCGACAACCTGTTCAAGGTCGGTGCCAACGTCTACTACCATGCCATCCGACATGCCCACGTCTCGGGCCACGCCAGCCAGGAGGAGCTCAAGCTGATGCTCAACCTGACCAGACCGCGCACCTTCATCCCCATCCACGGCGAGTTCCGGATGCAGGTCGCACATGGCCGCATCGCGGCCGAGGTGGGCGTGCCGGCGGAGGGCATCTTCATCCTGGAGAACGGGCAGCCGATGGAGTTCTTCGCGGACGGCACCGTGCGTCGGGGCGCACCCGTCGAGTCGGGCATGGTGTTCGTGGACGGCCTCACGGTCGGCGAGGTCGGCGATGTGGTGCTGCGTGATCGGCGCGCGCTCGCCAACGATGGCATCTTCCTGGTCGTGGTCACGGTGGACAAGCAGAACGGCCGGCTGGTCGGCAAACCCGAGGTGATCACACGCGGCTTCGTGGCGGCACCCACCCCGGCCATGGTGGCCGGCGCCACCGAGCGCATCGCCCGCGTGCTCGAGGGACCCGGCGATCGCATCGGGCGCATGAACGAGATCGCGCTCCTCAAGGAGAAGCTCAAGGACGTGCTCTCGCAGTACCTCTACGAGCAGACCCGTCGACGCCCCATGGTGATGCCGGTGGTGGTGGAGGTCTGATGCCCGCCGCCCGGGGATCGAACAGCTCGCGCTCGGGCGCCAAGCCGCGGGCCACGCGGTCCGCGGCGCCACGCTCGAAGCGTGCCGCGAGCGCCAGCTCGCCGAAGACGGTGCGAGGACCGCTGTTCACCCCGGGCACCCTGCGCTCCATCGTGGGCGTGGTGCTCATCGTGCTCGGCGGCATCACGCTCGTGGCGCTGCTGCTGGGCGGTCAGGGCTTGTTCGGCCGCTTCGTGACGGACGTGCTGCGGCCGACCTTCGGCCAGGGTGCCTGGCTGTTGGGCGTGCTGCTCGTGGTGGCCGGTGTGCTCGTGGAGCGGGCCCCCCGGATCGATCATGGCTGGCTGGCCATCGCGCTCGGCGGTCTCCTGGTGTTCGTCGCCGGTGAGGGGCTCATCCATCTGGTGCCGGGACGGGGGAGCACGGAGGCGGACCTGAGCGCGGGTGGCGGCGCCCTCGGCCACTGGCTGTCGTCGACCCTCACCAATCTCGTGGGCTCGGCGGGTGCCCTCGTGGTGCTCGTGGGCATGGTCGTCGCGGGCATCCTGCTCCTGTTCGACATGACCCTCAAGGCGCTCGTGCAGCCGATCTCGAGCGGTGGCAAGGCGCTGGCCAGCTTCACGGGCTCGACCATCGAGGCGGCCCGGGCCCGGAGCCTGCGCGAGGACGAGGACGCGGTACCGCTGGCCACGCCGGCGGCGAAGGGTCGGCCACGACCCGAGGCGACCGCGGTCCCTGCGACCTCGCGCGAGCGGACCGAGTCGATCCCCATCCTGCCCAGCCCCACGCCGAGCCCTGCCCCGCTGAGCCAGACCGTGTGGTCCGGGGGTATCCCCGAGGCGCCCACCAAGCCGGGCGCCGGCCGACGACCGGGTGATGCCCCGGCGGGCGCTGGCGTGACACCAGGCCGCCCGGCGACCTCCCGGCCGGGGCCCATGGGCGCCGATGGCGCGACCGCCGTCGGCGTGCTCTCACCGGGCTCGGAGGTCGAGACGGAGGTCCGACCGCCGCGCGTGTGGGAGCTGCCGGCGGTGGCGCTGCTCGACGTGGGTGCCCCGCCCGGCAACGGTGCCGGCGTCGATCATGAGCAGAACAAGCGCATCATCGAGGAGAAGCTGCGCAGCTTCCAGATCCCGGCCCAGGTCGTGGGCACCAACAGCGGCCCGGTCGTGACCCAGTACGAGGTCAAGCCGGACGTGCGTGTCAAGGTCTCGCGCATCGAGGGTCTCTCGGACGATCTCGCGATGGCCCTCGCGGCCCGTTCCATCCGGATCGAGGCGCCCATCCCGGGCAAGGACGTGGTGGGCATCGAGATCCCCAACCATGCGCCCGAGACGGTCAGCTTCCGGCGTCTGTACGAGGACGCGCGCATGGAGCATGCGACGAGCAAGCTCACCTTCGCGCTCGGCCGGGACGTGTCCGGCAAGGCCTACGCGGTCGACCTCGCGCGGATGCCCCATCTGCTCATCGCGGGCGCCACGGGGTCGGGCAAGAGCGTGTGTGTCAACGCGCTCATCACCAGCCTGCTGATGCGTGCCACGCCCGCCGAGGTGGAGCTGGTCCTGGTCGACCTCAAGCGGGTCGAGCTGGCGGCGTACGCGGACCTGCCGCATCTCAAGGCGCCCGTGATCATGGAGCCCAACCAGGCGCGCGCGGCGCTGACATGGGCAGTGGGCCAGATGGAGGATCGCTACAAGCTCCTCGCGGCCCGGGGCGAGCGCAACATCGGCGCCTACAACGCCAGCCCCAGGGTCGAGGAGGACGAGCGACTGCCATATCTCGTGCTCATCATCGACGAGCTCGCCGACCTGATGATGCGCGAGGGCCGCAAGGTCGAGGACCCCATCGTCAAGCTCGCCCAGAAGGCACGCGCCGTGGGCATCCATCTCGTGCTGGCCACCCAGCGGCCGAGCGTCAACGTGGTGACCGGGCTCATCAAGGCGAACGTGCCCAGCCGTATCGCGTTCGCGATGGCCTCCAACGTGGACAGCCGGACCGTCCTCGATGCGCCCGGTGCGGAGGAGCTCATCGGGCGAGGCGACATGCTCTATCAGCCCTCGGACCTGCCGCGACCCGTGCGGCTCCAGGGCGTGTTCCTGTCGGATGCCGAGGTGCGCGCCGTGTGCGATGCGTGGCGCGCCCAGGAGCCGACTCCGAGCTACGACCCGGACGTGCTCGCCGGCTCCGGTGAGGATGGCGAGGAGGGCGGCGGCCAGTTCGGCTGGCTCGCGAAGCTCGCCGAGGACGAGCTGACACCCCGCGCGGCGGAGCTGGTGCTCCAGACCGGCAAGGCCAGCACATCGATGATGCAGACCAAGCTCAAGGTGGGCTTCAACCGGGCGAGCCGGTTGATGGACGAGCTCGAGCGCGTGGGCATCGTGGGTCCCCAGGACCCGCGCAACCCGGCGACGCCACGGCAGGTCTATGGCCCCGAGAACTGGGTGCGCGCGGCCGAGGACATGGACGACCTCTGAGCAGACCGTCCATCGATCCGGCGCCGGCCGGGACTGGCGCGACCGCGTAGACTGAGGGTCGCCGTGGGGAGGTGGATGGCCTCCGCGCGTGCGCGCCGCATCTCACCGCAGGGATCAGGGGACCGACCGAACGCATGACCGCTCGCCAGCAGATCCGCGTCGGCCGACGGCTGGGCCGTGACCGCGCGCCGGTCGACGCCACGGCGGCACCCAGCGTCGGCGACCTGCTGCACGCAGCCCGCGAGAAGAAGGGCGTCGACCTCTATCGTGCCGAGCGGGACACCAAGATCCGCGCGCGGAACCTCGCGGCCCTCGAATCGGGCGACTACTCCGAGATGCCCGGATCCGTCTATGTCAAGGGGTTCCTGCGCAACTACGCCACGTATCTCGGTCTGGATGCGGTGGAGGTGCTCGAGCGCTGGCACGAGGAGCAGGACCCGGTCCAGCACTCGGCCGCGCCGGCCGTCGCGGTGCCGCCCCAACCCCTTGCTGACCCGCGACGTGGTCTGACGTTCACGCCGGGTGTGCTGGTGGCGGTGATCCTGAGCCTCGTGGTGCTCGGGTTCCTGGGCTACGTGGGACTCCAGCTGGCCCGGTTCTCGCAGACACCCGAGCTATCGCTGTCGGTGCCCGCGGTGATGGAGGTGCCACCGGAGCAGGCGACCGTGACGCTGCGCGGCAACGCGCCCGTGCATGCGACCGTCGATGCGACCGATGGCTCGGGCAAGCCCGCCGGCACCACGCGCGCCAACGACCAGGGCGCCTGGACGATGGACCTCGCGGTGCGCAAGGGCCAGAACGACTTCACCCTCACGACCCGCGATCCGGAGACCGGCCGCGATGCGCCACCTCGCCAGGTGATGGTGGTGGTCGCCGTGCCCGCGTCCCCGGCGCCGCCGCCGACCCCGGCGCCGACGGTGGCGGTCATCGGACCCGGTGGCATCCCTGACCCGACACCCGTCGGCACGCCGGGGGAGCCGGGTGCGTCCGGGGATCCTGCCGCGAGCGCGGTGCCGGCCGGGACCGCGCAGCTGGAGGTCAGCGCGCCCGCGGACGGATCGACCTCCAAGGACGCAGCGGTCACCGTGAAGGGCCGCACGGACGCGAGCGCCGTGCGCATCACACCGACCTGGGCGGGCACCGGCAAGCGGCCGGGCGACCCGAGGATGGTCGAGGTGGCGGTCAGACGCGGCGGGTTCGAGCGCGACATCGCGCTGCCACCGGGTCGCTGGACGATCGAGGTCACGACCGTGGCGACCGAGACGCTGGCCAGCGCCACCGTCAGCCGGACGATCCGGGTCGACTACCAGGGGTTCGTGGTCGAGGTCGGTCCCAAGGATGGCGCCGCGGCCTGGATCCAGATCTGGATCGATGGCGAGATGCTGGACGCGGGTCGGACGCAGCGCAACGGCGAGACCCGCATCGTGACCGCGAAGGACACGGTCGTCGTGGTCACGGGTCGCGAGCGTGTGACCCTCATCGGTGTCCAGGGACAGCGACCGTCGTCGGTCGGTACCAACACGGGTCGAGGCGTCTGGCGCATCGACAAGGGCAAGGCGCCGACCCGCTTCCAGTGAGCCCGAGCGGGGACCAGGCGGACACGCCCGGTGTGGTCATCGGGCAGGGTGGTGTCATGGGCGCATCGCCACGCGACCACGCATCGGACGACCTGCCGACCCTGCTCCAGCTCGCCCATGAGGTCGGTCGTCGCCTGGTCGATGGCCGACGCACCGTCGCGACCGCCGAGTCGTGCACCGGCGGGCTGGTCGGCCACCTGGTGACCGAGGTCCCGGGCTCCAGCACATGGTATGTCGGGGGTGCCGTGGTCTACAGCGATGCCCTCAAGCAGCAGCTGGCCGGGGTGCCCGCGGGGATGCTCGCGACCCACGGCGCGGTCTCGGCGGAGGTGGCCGAGGCCCTTGCCAGCGGTGCCCGGTCACGGTTCGGCGCGGACATGGGCCTCGCCGTGACCGGCATCGCGGGTCCCACGGGCGCGACACCCACCAAGCCCGTCGGGCTGGTGTACGTGGCGGTCGCCGACACGGAGGGGACCCAGGTCCGCCGCATGGTCTGGGACGGCGACCGGAGCGCCAACAAGCGCGCCAGCGCCGGTGCCCTGCTGCGGCTGCTGCTCGAGCATCTGGATCCGGCCGATCCGCTCGCCGCCGACGGCGCATCGGCCGGATCCAGATGCTCGAGCAG
>CAZYTQ010000062.1:6634-9659 GCA_964650135.1 uncultured Anaerolineaceae bacterium
GGCGAGCGGATCGGAGCGCGGTGGCGAACCCGGCGCAGCCGGCGCACCTGTACCCGACGACGCGTCATGACCCGCACCAGCGCCCAGATCGGCGCCGGCCTGGACGCCGCTCGTGCCGCGCGTCCCATCGAGCCCGGTGAGCGCATCCACGTGATCGGCGCCGGTGGCGCTGGCGCCTCGGCCGCGGCGTGGCTGGCGGCACGTGCCGGGGCCGTCGTGACCGGCTGTGACCCTGGCGGTGCCTCGCCCTACACCGTCGCTCTCGAGGCGATCGGAATCGACGTCACGGACCACCATGACCCGGGGCATGTCGCGCGGGAGGGTCGAGCGATCGTGGACCGCGTGGCGGTGACCAAGGCGCTGACGTCCGTGGCGCCCGACCACCCGGAGCTGCGGGCAGCCATGGACGCAGGCCTCCACCCCGAGCCCTGGCAGCAGGTCGTGGCCGATGTGGCGGCGACCCACGGCGGACGCCTGTACGCGATCGCGGGGACGCATGGCAAGTCCACCAGCTCGGGGTGGCTGGTGGGCCTCCTCGCCGCCGCTGGGCGTGACCCGGGTGCGTTCGTGGGGGCATTGCTCGCCCCGGCGATCACGGGGGGCGCAACCGCGACCGCCCGGTGGGGGAGGGGGCCCGCGTTCGTCGTGGAGGCGGACGAGTACGCCGGCAACTTCGATGCGTATCGCCCGGACGTGGCCGTGCTCCTGAACGCGGAGTGGGACCATCCCGATGTGTTCGTGGACGAGGCCGCGGTCATCGATGCCTTCCGCACGTGGCTGCTGGCGCCGGGCGCGCCGGACCGGGTGCTCATCGCGAACGTGGGTGACCCCCGCGTGGCCCACCTGGTCGGGCGGTTGCCCGCGGGCGAGGCGGGCCTTCGGAGGATCGTGCGGGTCGCGCTCGTCGACGAAGGCGTGGCGCCGGTGGGCGGCTCGGGCGGGCGCGTGATGGCGGACGACGGGTCGCCGGTGATGACGGCGGACATGTCGCCGGACATGTCGCCGGATGCGGCCACGCCACCGCGTGCCGAGCACGACCTGGTCGGCCGGTCAGCCCCTGACGGCACGCTGGTGCTCGAGGGTCCCGCCATCATCGAGGCTGGCGCATCCGGCCCTGTGCGGGTCGCCCTCACGCTGCCGGGTCGCCACAACGCCGCCAACGCGCTGTGTGTCGCGGCCGCCGGTCTCGAGGCTGGGCTGTCGGCCACGGAGCTGGTCCGCCACCTCGGTGGGTTCGGGGGCGTCGGCCGGCGGCTCGAGGTCAAGGGCGAGCCGCGCGGGGTCCTGGTGCTCGACGACTACGGGCATCACCCCACGGCCATCGCGGCGACCCTCGAGGCCGTCCGCGGTCGCTATCCGGGTCGCCCGGTGTGGGCGGTGTACGAGCCGCTCACGTATCACCGGACCGCGGCCATGATGGATGCCTTCGCGGACGTGCTGGCGACCGCGGATCACGCGGTCATCGCGGATATCTGGGCGGGTCGTGACCCGGACACCAGCATCACCTCCGCGAGCGCGCTGGCGGACGCCATCAGCAGCCGCGCGGCGGAGCCCGCGACCGCGCCCGGGTCCGTGGAGATGACCGCGGACCATCTCGCCAGCCGGGTGGCGACCGGCGATGTCGTGCTGGTCATGGGCGGCGGGCGGTCGTATGTCATCGCGGAGCGACTCGTGAGGCTCCTCTCGGAGACCGGCTGACGCGGAGTCGGGGTGTCCGGGCCATCCACGCAGCGGCGGGGAGGGTGTGCACGGCCGACTTGGTAGGATGGATGGATGCCCAACCTCACGCCCGGCGACGGGCAGGATCTGCTGGCACGTCTCAAGCAGGCGGCCGAACGACGCGACGTGGACCTTGCCGTCGCCCAGTTCCGGAAGGACGCGGAGCTGCGCTCCGATCCGTTCGAGGAGCCCCTCGTCGGCGAGAACGCGATCCGCGCGGCCTGGAACGCGGCCGCCGCGGAACGCGCCAACGTCGAGATGGACGCCGAGCAGGTGTGGGTGGCGAATGCCACGGTGCTGGCTCGCTGGCACGGTGCCTACACCCGGCGCTCGGACGGACAGCGGGTGCGACAACGCGGCTTCATGACCATCGAGCTGGACGATGCCGGGCTCATCGCGCGGATGCGTGAGTGGACCCTGTCGCGCGAGGTGGGCCTCGATTCGACCTTCGTGCCCGAGCGCGACACGACCTCCGGAGGGACCCATGGCGGGTGATGCATCGTTCGACGTGGTGAGCGACTTCGACCGGCAGGAGCTGGTCAACGCGCTGGACCAGGTGCGGCGCGAGGTGACGACGCGCTATGACTTCAAGGGTGCCACCGCGGACCTCGAGCTGGGCAAGGACGACATCACGCTGACCGTCGACTCGGAGCTCCGGGGCCAGGCCATGCGTGACCTCATCGAGTCCAAGGCGGTCCGACGCGGGCTGTCGCTCAAGGTCTTCGACTGGGGCAAGCTGGAGCCGGCGGGCGGCAACCTCCTGCGTCAGCGCATCGGGTTGCGCAAGGGTCTGCCGGAGGATGTCGCCAAGCGCATCAGCAAGCTGCTGCGGGATGAATACCCGAAGGCCAAGGGTCAGATCCAGGGCGATGCCGTGCGGGTCACGAGCAAGAGCAAGGACGAGCTCCAGAAGGTCATCACGCGTCTCCGGGAGGACGCCGACTCCTTCCCGGTGGCACTCCAGTTCCAGAACTACCGCTGAGGTGGACGATGGAGTCGAGTCCCTGGGTGCGTCTGGGCCTGGGCCTGATCGCGGTCCTGGTGATCCTGTCGCTGGTCTGGACGTCGGTCATGACGACGGCGCCCTGACACCGTTGCCGGAGACCACCGGGACCGACGCGGTGACCATCACCGCCGCGGACCCTGTGGCCGAGTCCGGGGGCGAGCCCGTGGCCGATCCCGGGGACGACCCTGCCGCCGAGCCCGTGGCCGAGCCCGACGCCCATCCGGCCGCCGAGCCCGACGTCGAGCCCCGGGCCGAGCTGGCCACGGAGCCCGACGTCGAGCCCCGGGCCGAGCTGGCCAC
>CAZYTQ010000062.1:9759-13875 GCA_964650135.1 uncultured Anaerolineaceae bacterium
CCCGGGCCGAGCTGGCCACGGAGCCCGACGTCGAGCCCCGGGCCGAGCTGGCCACCGAGCCTGTCACCGAGGTGGCAGCGGCCGTGCCACCACCGGCGCCGCGACCCACCATCGCGCGTCTCGTCGCCGAGCGTCTCCACGACGCCGGCGCGCGGTTCGCGTTCACGGTGCCCGCCGATGGGGTCGTGCCCCTGCTGGACGAGCTGACGGACGTCGGGATCCGTGTCGTCGCGACACGTCAGCCCGGAGGAGCGGCCCACATGGCGGCGGCTGCCGCCCGACTGACGGGCCGCCCCCAGATCGTGCTGGTGGGCCGTACCGCGGGCGCCGCTGGCGCGGCGGTGGGCATCCATGCCGCGCGCCAGGATTCGGTGCCCGTCGTGGCGCTCGTCGGTGGGGTGCGTCGCGAGCACCGGGGTCGGGAGGCGCTCCAGGACTCGGACCTCGCCGGCGGCATCGGGTCGCTGGCCCGCTGGTCCGTGGAGCTGGAGCGACCGGGGGATGCCGGGCGTGTCATCGGGGAGGCGATGCGCCAGCTGGCGACCGGTCGCCCGGGCCCCATCCTCGTGGCGCTGCCGGAGGACCTTCTGCCGATGCGTCTCTCGCAGGATCCATCACCGGTGCCCGCGGTGTCCGTACCGGCCACGGACCGCGACGCGGTCAAGCGCGCCGTCAAGGCGATCGCGGCGTCGCATCGAGGCGTCATCGTGGCCGGGGGAGGGGTGCTCCGCTCGCGTGCGAGCAAGCGGCTGCTGGCCTTCGCCGATGAGCTCGCGCTGCCGGTCGTCGCCGCGTGGCGGCGCGGGGATGTGGTCCCCAACGACCATCCAGCGTATCTCGGCATGATCGGCCCCGGCAGCCCGCGCATGGTGCGTCGCCGGCTGGAGGACGCCGACGTCGTGCTCGTCCTCGGTGCCCGGCTCGACGAGTCCACCACCCACGGGTTCCGCCTGCCCACGTCGTCACAGACCTTCATCCACGTGGACCTCGAGCCGCGCACCGGAAGCCGTGGGCTGCGGGCGCCCGATGTCGCGGTCACCGCGGATGTGTCCCGCTTCCTGGACCTCGCCTACGCCGAGCTGCGGGGCAAGGTCCTTGATGCCCAGAACCGTGACCAGCGGCTCGCGGCGCGTGAGGCGGACCATGCGGCGTGGATCGCAGCGACGGACCTGCCGCCATCGGATGATGGCGCCTCGGCGATCCATCCAGGTCAGCTGGCGGGGGCCCTGCGCGGTGCCCTGCCGGCGACCAGCGTCCTGGTCGTGGACGCCGGGGCGGCCACGAGCGCCCTCGTGAGCAGCCATCGATTCCCGCGTCCGGGCACTCTCGTGGCGACATCCAGCGATGCCCTCGGCTTCGCGCTGCCCGCCGCCGTCGCGGCATCCCTCGTGCATGCCGATCGGCCGGTCGTGGCCGTGTGTGGCGATGCCGGCTTCGCCCAGCACATGGCAGAGCTCGAGACCGCCGTGCGGGAAGGCGCCCGGCCCGTCGTCATCGTCCTCGACGACCAGGGCCACGGGTCGGTCCGGGCGTACCAGGACCGGACCGGCCACGCGCGCATCGCGACGGACCTCGGTCCGCTCGATGCCGCAGCGGTGGGGGAGGCGTGTGGTGCCCTTGCCCTCCGGGTGACCGATGTCGCCGGTTTCGAACCGGTGCTCCGGGAGGCGCTCGCCGCCCATCGGCCCGCCGTCATCGGGGTGACGCTCGATCCCGCGTGGGCATCGCGGGATGCACAGCCGACCGCCTGAGACGACGCACCCCATCGTGGCCGCTTCGATGGCCGGGCTCGCCTGCCCGGCACGCCATCGGTCAGGGGTCGTGGCGCTGGAGCCGCTGCCAGCCCACGTTGTCGACCTGGTTGGGGTCGAAGTTCGGGTCCTCGACCGAGAGATACTCGCCCGTGGGGTCGACCCAGTGATATGACCAGCTGACCGGCAGCTGGACGATGCCGCCGTTCACCGGGTCGTCATAGTTCTCTACGCCACCCAGGATGTCGCGGGCGTACCGGGCGATGCGGTCCTGGGATGCCTCCCGCTCGGCGGTGACCTGCGCCTGGAGCGCCTGTGATTCGGCCCGGTACTGCGTGAGCAGGCGTCCGAACGCGGCCGTATCGGCCATCTGCTGCTGGACGCCCTGGTAGAACAGCTGCTTCACGAGGCGATACGTGGCCTCCCACCCGGGGGTCGTGATACGGCTGGCGATGATCGCGGAGATCACTCCCTCGTCGGCATCCAGCGAGCGCTCCGGCCCGGCCACGGTGAAGGCGAAGTTGACGAACCAGCTCGTGATGCCGTTGGCCTGCGAGTAGAGCAGGGCGAAGTGGACATCCTGCTCCCATGGCTGGCCCCCGTGGTCGAACTGGTAGCGCAGACGGTAGGCATGTGCCTCGCCTGGACCACCGAAGCCCGCCAGGAGCTCCTCGGCGATCGGTGGTACCTCCTCCTGGCTGACCGGCCGGAGCCCGCGGAGGTGGGGGAGGATGCCGCCCTGGGCCCAGAACCCATCCACGAACGCGACCGGGTCGGTCACCGGCGGCACATAGGCCTTGCCCTGGTAGTTGCCGCCGATGGGGACATCGAACCCTTGTGCGTCGAAGTACATGAAGTCCTGGATGGGCAGCCAGTCGATGGTGATGCCCGTGGTGGGGTCCTCGACATGCGTCGACAGGAACGCGATGCGCGACCAGGTCGGCAGCCACTCCACGCCGCCCTGCGCCTGCCAGCCCTGGGGCACCAGCAGCACGATGGCCTCCTGGTCGTTGGCCATCGGATCACGGAACGTCGTCCGCTGCAGTCGCAGCGTCCCCTCGGGCATCTGGGCGAGGGTCGTGGTGGCCAGCAGCAGCGTGGCCAGGACGGCGGCCAGGGCTCCGGCCAGCAGGGAGCGGCGCGAGGACGGGCGGCTGGGCCAGGGGCTGGCGGGATCGGTCATGGAGCGAGGATGCCACGTCGCGTCGTGGCCGGGGTCGGCAGGACGTCGTACGCTTCGGGCATGACCCTTCGCTCCATGTCGTCGATCCCGACGCTCGACCATCCCGACCGGCACCTGCCGCTGCCCGGCACCCGCAACCTGCGCGACGTCGGCGGCTATCCCACCCGCGTGGGTCGCGTGACCCGCTGGCGTACCCTGCTGCGCACCGACTCGTTGGACCTGCTGCCGGCCACCTCGCAGCAGGTGCTCGTGGACCTCGGGCTGCGCCAGGCCATCGACCTGCGCTGGCCGTCCGAGCTCGAGACCGCGCCGTCGGTCTTCGCGGCGTCCGACCGGGTCGCCTATCGGAGCGTGCCCCTGCTCGCGGACGATCCGACCCCGCACCTGGGTCTCGTGGGCATGTACCGCCACATCCTCGATGAACGCGCCATCCAGCTCGTGGAGGTGGTGCGACTCCTGCTGGCGCGCGGTGGCGTGCCCGCGGTCATCGGCTGCGCCGCCGGCAAGGACCGGACGGGGGTCTCGGTGGCGCTCATCCTCGATGCCGTGGGCGTGCCCCGCGAGATCATCGTCCAGGACTACGCGTGGTCGTCGGGCATGTTCGGCTGGCACAGCGACGACCCGCACCTGGTGGACTGGCGCACCGGCGCGGTCGAGACCGAGAGCCCGCCCGAGTACATGGAGGCGGTGCTCGATCACCTCGACACCCGCCACGGCGGGGCAGAGACGCTCCTGCGGTCCGGCGGGCTGACCGATGACGAGCTGGCCCGCCTGGTCGAGGTCATGACCGAGCCGGTCTGACCGCACCTGTCTCGGGGGCGTCCGACCGGGTGCCACGAGTCGACGGGTCCATTCGCTCGGCTGTCGTTGGTCCATTCGCCGTGCCATGCGCTCGTGCTACACTGATATCGTGTAGCACGAGGTCATCATGGCGAACCTGACGGTCACGATCGACGCAGAGGTCCTCAAGCGGGCGCGGATCCGGGCCCTGGAGCAGGGGACGTCGGTGAACGCGCTCGTCGCGGCGTACGTGGCGAGCTATGCAGGCGAGGATGACGCGCGGGCCGCCCGCGCCGCGTTCGTCGAACGCACCCAGCGGACCCACGCGTCCAGCGGACCAGGCGGCCGAAGCTGGACACGGGACGACCTGTACGACCTGTGAGCGGACGAGCGTTCGTCGAC
>CAZYTQ010000062.1:13975-17808 GCA_964650135.1 uncultured Anaerolineaceae bacterium
TGAGCGGACGAGCGTTCGTCGACACCAACGTCTGGGTGTACGCCGCCGACGACGCGATGCCGGTGAAGCAGCGGATCGCACGAGCGGTCATCGGGCCGGAGTACGAGCCCGACCTCGTCGTGTCCCCGCAGGTCATCGGCGAGTTCTACGTCACCGTCACACGGAAGCTCGAGGTCCCGCTGTCACCCGGACAGGCCCTCGCGCTCGTCGGGGAGATGACCCGTCAACCGGTGGTCCCACTGGACAGCACCATGGCGATCGCCGCGATCCTCGGTGCGCACGAGTGGCAGCTCTCGTACTGGGACGCGCTGCTGATGGTCGCGGCCCGCACCGCTGGTTGTGACCGATTGCTGACCGAGGACCTCCAGCACGGCCGCGTGATCGACGGCGTCACCATCGTGAACCCGTTCCTGCAGTCCGATCCATGAGCCGGGACCAGTGCGATGGTGTTACATAACTCCCATTATCGGTAGTGCCAGGGTTCCTCGTCCCCTCGCCGGGTGAGGCTGCCGTCCGGGGCATCCCTCGACTCGCGCGGTACCATGTCCCCGAGGAGGCCCTGCAAGCCGTGCCGGGGTCCCGAGCGTTGGGCATCTCTATTGGCATATCGCAACCCTGCCCGGCCGGGACGCCATGGGGGCGGCCGTCTCGGTCTCGCGTTCGTCGCGTTGGCACTGCTGCTCCCGGGCCCTGTCGTGGCCGCAGACCCTGTTGCCGTCGGCGGCGGGCGCTCCGATGACGCGCGCGTGGCCGGCTCGGGCAGCGGAGCCACGGGCTTCGACGGCCTCCTCGAGGCGGCCGTCTCGGGGCTGGAGGCCATGGCAGCCACCGACGACGACGGCGACGGCGTCCCAGCGGGCGTGGAGGCGGCGCTCGGCCTCGACCCCGCCCGACGCGACACCGATGGGGACGGCACGCAGGATGGCGACGAGGACCCCGACGGTGACCGCCTGGCGACCCGGTTCGAGATCGAGCGCAGCCACACGGACCCGGGCAGCGCCGACAGCGACCTGGACGGCATCCGCGACGGCGCGGAGGACCCCGACGGCGACCGGCTGTCGAACGCTGGCGAGCAGAGGTTCGGCACGGACCCCCTGCGCAAGGACACCGACGGCGACGGCCGCTCGGACTGGCGCGAGGACGCGGACCTCGACGGCCGTGCCAACGGGCTCGAGCAGGATGCCGCCCGACTGCCGGCGAGGGTCACGCCGTCCCTGCGGCGCGCCGCCAAGGACGTCGCCCCGGCGGGCGAGCCGGAGTGCCACTCGCGACGCGGCCTGACCAAGCCAGGCAGCTGCGCGTTCGGCCCGCGGGACGGCAAGGTCGTGCTCCTCATCGGCGACTCCCACGCCGTGCATTGGTTCCCCGCCATCGAGCGCGTCGCCGAGGAGCGGGGCTGGCGGCTCATCACCATGACCAAGTCGGCGTGCCCCATCGCGGACGTCATGTCCATCCGCGACGGCTCCCGGGACAGGGCCTGCGCCACCTGGCGCAAGCGGGCCTTCGAGAAGGCCCGGCGCCTCAAGCCCGCGCTCATCATCGTGGCCAACATCCGCATCGCCGAGTTCGCAGGCGGCCGCTGGCCCTCGCGCGACGCGCGGACGAGCCGGCTGTGGCGCGATGCGCTCACGCGCTCCTATCGGCGGCTGCGGGACATCTCGACCACCCGCACCGTGGTGGTGCTGGGCGACATCCAGAAATGGTCCTCGGACCTCCAGGCATGCCTCAAGCGGCACCCGCGGGACATCCGCCGATGCTCGCCCCGAGCCGGGACCGAGGCGACGCTCCACTGGGAGCAGGTCACGCGCAAGGCGGCCAAGGCGGCGCACGTGAGGTTCCAGTCCACCTGGAAGCTCGCCTGCCCGTACGACCCATGCCCCATCGTGATCGACGGCACGTTCCTCAGCCGCGACGGGGACCACCTCACCGCGACCTATGCGGCGCAGCTGTGGCGGGGCATCGCGAAGCGCCTGCCCGACCCGTAGGGTGCCGCACGGACGGCTGTCACGGCCGGCCCGCTAGGTCTTACGATGTAAGGCATGCACATCCCACATGCGGTCAGGGACTTCCTGGCCACCGGCCCGCTCGCCCATGTCGCGCTTCGCCATCCCGACGACCGGCTCCATGTCACGCTGGCGTGGGCGGGGGTCGAAGGCGACGACGTCATGTTCTCGACCTTCTTCTCGCCCCACAAGGTGCGGGACCTCCGTGCCGATCCGAGGGTGACGCTCTCCTTCCAGGCCAACGAGCATGACGGCCCCGGGCTGTGGCCGTACCTGGTCATCGATGGCACGGTGAGCGTCTCCGACGGCGGTGCGCTTGCGTTCATGGACGCCGTCGCGCCCGCCTACATCGGCCCAGGCGCGGTGTTCCCGATGCGCGACGCCCCGCCGGGCTGGGTGTTCCGGGTGACGGTCGAGCGTATCTACGGCGTCGGGCCCTGGCGCGAGGGCGTCGAGGACTAGCCACCCACCCCAGGTGGCAGGGCACGGCGCCGCTGAGGCGCTGGGCGACCTCCGGTATGCTCGGACCTGGATGACCCCGGTACGTCGACCCACCGCCTGAGCGTGTCCCGGAGCATCCGGCTGCGTCCGTGGCAGCATGCTGCCCTCGAGCGATATCGCGCGACCGACCGCCCCGACTTCCTCGCGGTCGCCACGCCCGGCGCCGGCAAGACCACGTTCGCGCTCGCCGCGCTCCGGATCGCGCTCGCGGCGCGCCCGGCGCGGGTGGTCATCGTGGCGCCGACCGCGCACCTCAAGGTCCAATGGGCCCAGGCCGCGGGCCGCATGGGCCTCCATCTCGACCCTGGGTGGACCCCGGAGGCCGGGTCCCTGCCCGCGGACATGCACGGCGTCGTCACGAGCTATCAGCAGGTGGCCTCGAGCGCCCCCCTCATCGCGTCGCTGGCGCGTGACGCCTATGTGGTGCTCGACGAGGTCCACCATGCGGGCGACGATCGGGCGTGGGGCGACTCGCTGCGCGAGGCCTTCGGCCGGTCGGCCCGACGCATCGCGCTGTCCGGGACGCCGTTCCGGTCCGATACCCGTGCCATCCCGTTCGTGCGCTACGAGGCGATGGAGGCGGTCCCGGACTACGAGTACGGCTACGGCGACGCGCTCCGGGACGGCCGCGTGGTGCGTCCCATCTACTTCCCGCGCACCGGTGGCCAGATGGAGTGGCAGGCGCCCGACGGCGAGATCCACGAGGCGACGTTCGACGATCCGCTCATCGCGCAGCTCGCCAACCAGCGTCTCCGGACGGCCCTGTCGGTCGACGGCGAGTGGATGCCCACCGTGCTGGGCGAGGCGGTGGAGCGCCTGGCTGCGATCCGGCGCCATCAGCCCGACGCTGCAGGGCTCGTCATCGCCACCGACCAGGACCACGCACGGGCGGTCGGCGGTCTGCTCGAGCGGCGCTTCCGGCAGGCCACGACCCTGGTCACGTCCGACGATCCCGACTCGTCCGACCGCATCGCTCGGTTCGTGGGCTCCACCGATCCCTGGCTGGTCGCGGTCCGCATGGTGTCCGAGGGTGTCGACATCCCGCGGCTCCGGGTGGGTGTGTATGCCACGGTCACCACGACCGACCTGTTCTTCCGGCAGGCCGTGGGCCGGTTCGTGCGCTGGGTGCCCGGGATCCGCGACCAGCGCGCCTGGCTGTACATCCCCGATGACCCGCGCCTCCGACTGCGTGCCGCCACCATCGCCGAGGCACGGCGTCACTCACTGCGACGGGACGGGCGCTGGGGCGACGGGGATGCCGCGGAGGGCATGCAGCGCCCCCCGACCCCGTTCGATCGGGGAGCGGAGCAGCTCTCGATGTTCGAGGCG
>CAZYTQ010000063.1:0-17044 GCA_964650135.1 uncultured Anaerolineaceae bacterium
CACCCACCCCGCGGGCCACCCCGCGGGCCGCGCTGCTGGCCACCCGCGGGCCGCTGTCCCGATCGCAACCGAGCCGCGACCTTCGGAGGGCCCACGGCGCTGCTATCATCGGCGGGTCCTGACGGGCCGGGCCACGGATGTCCGACACGCCAAGGTGGAGGGAACGATCGCCAGAGTCGGCGTCGCCGGTCCCGTGAGGCCGGAACGCACTCGGAGCCGGACACTCCCCGGACGGGGAGCACAAGGGCGCCGTGTATCCAGGTCCCGGTCGCTGGTGGCCGGGGCCTTCGTACGTCCGGGGGGTCCGTGCAGGCGCCACCCGTCTGGGAGGGACTCCTGATATGCCGGCCACAGTGGTCGTGGGTCTCCAGTGGGGCGACGAGGGGAAGGGCAAGACGACCGACCTGCTCGCCGCATCGGTCTCGCTCGTGGTGCGCTACCAGGGCGGTGACAATGCCGGCCACACGGTGGTCATCGGTGACGAGGTGTTCAAGCTCCACCTCGTGCCCAGCGGGGTGCTCCACCCGCACATCACGCCGGTCATCGGCAACGGCGTCGTGGTCAACCCGAGGACGCTGCTCACGGAGATGGCGATGCTCGCCGAGCGGGGCATCGATCCGTCGCGCATCCGTGTCAGTCGCGCGGCACACGTGATCATGCCCTACCACGTGGCCCTCGATGGCGCGGCGGAGGCTCGTCTGGCGGGCGACGGCCTGGGCACGACCCGGCGGGGCATCGGGCCGACATATGCCGATCGATCCGCCCGCCTGGGCATCCGCATGGGTGACCTGCTGGAGCCGGACGCGCTCCGCCAGCGCCTGGCGCGCATCCTTCCCGAGCGCAACGCGGTCCTGGTGGATGCCTATGGGCAGCCGGGGTTCGAGCTGGAGGACCTGGTCGCACAGGCCGCCAGCTGGGGCGAGCAGCTGCGCGCGCACATCGTGGACACGACCAGCCTGGTCCAGGACGCCCTGGAACGGGGCGAGCATGTGCTCCTGGAGGGCGCCCAGGGGACGCTCCTCGACCTGGACCACGGCACGTACCCGTATGTCACCTCCAGCAACCCGATCGCGGGTGGTGCGTGCACCGGCGGTGGCATCGGCCCGCTCCAGGTGGACCAGGTCATCGGTGTCATGAAGGCCTACTCCACGCGTGTCGGCACCGGCCCCTTCCCGACCGAGCTGGACGACGAGACCGGCAGGCATCTGCTGGAGAAGGGCCGGGAGTTCGGCACGACGACCGGCCGTCAGCGGCGCTGCGGCTGGTTCGATGCGGCACCGTTGCGCATGGCCGTGGCCATCAACAGCGTCAGCAGCATCATGGTCAACAAGCTGGACATCCTGTCGGGTCTCGACGAGGTCCTCCTGTGCACGGGCTATGAGGTCGATGGCCAGCCGGTCCGTTGGCCGCTCACGCTGACGGAGGTCGAGCGTGCGACCCCCGTGTACCGCTCGTTCCCGGGTTGGCAGGCCGATCTCTCTGCGGTCCGACGCATGGAGGACCTGCCGCCGCCAGCGGCCGCCTATGTCGATGCGCTCGAGACGCTGGCGGGCGTCCCCATCACGCTCGTCTCGGTTGGTCCCGAGCGGACCCAGACCATCGTGCGCACGGGGCGTGTCAGCGGCACCGGTCGCCGCGTCTCCGAGCATGCGCTCGACCTGCGCGTCGCCATCGGCTGATGACCCCCCGACGGATCCTGGTGGTGGGCGCCGGCGGGCGCGAGCACGCCCTGGCGTGGTGCCTGTCCATCGACCCCGACGTGGAGCGGGTCATCGTGGCGTCCGGCAACCCGGGCATGGAGGACGTCGCGGAGGTGGCCCCGGTCGCGATGACCGATGCGGATGGGCTCATCGCCCTGTGCCGGCGGGAGTCGATCGGCCTCGTGGTCGTCGGCCCGGAGGTGCCGCTGGTCGCGGGCCTTGCCGACCGGTTGCGTGCCGCCGCCATCCCGACGGTCGGGCCGGGCGAGGATGCGGCACGTCTCGAAGGCAGCAAGGCGTTCTGTCGCGAGATCGCGGCCGCGGCAGGCGTGCCCATCGCGCGGGGCTCACGGCACACCGACCTCGCCGAGGCACTCGCCGCGGTGCGCGCCGCGGACGGCCGCATCGTGGTCAAGGCCGATGGTGTCGCGGCGGGCAAGGGCGTGGCGGTGTGCGAGGACCTCGAGAGCGCCGAGGCGGCCGTGCGCGCCTGCATGGTCGAGGGCGCCTTCGGTGAGTCGGGTCGGACGGTGGTGCTGGAGGAGCTGCTCACGGGGCGCGAGGTGAGCGTCATCGCGCTGTGCGACGAGACGGCCATGCTGGCACTGCCCGCGGCGCGTGACCACAAGCGGCTGCTCACCGGCGACCTGGGACCCAACACGGGTGGCATGGGTGTCCTCAGCCCGACCGAGGAGCCTGACGCGGCTGCGGTCGAGGCGCTGCTCGACCTGGTGCACCGGCCGATGCTGGCGGAGCTCGCTCGACGCGGTCTCGACTTCCGGGGTGTCCTGTTCGCAGGGATCATGCTCACCGCCCAGGGCCCCCGGTTGCTGGAGTGCAACGTCCGGTTCGGCGATCCCGAGACCCAGGCCACGCTGCCCCGGCTGGCCATGCCACTGGCACCCCTCCTGGCCGCGGTCGCGCACGGGCAGCTCGCCGACGTGGCCGCCGAGAGCGGCATCACCGGCTCGCTGCTGCCGGTCGATCCGGCCGCCACCACGACGCTGGTGGCTGCCGCCGAGGGCTACCCCGAGACACCCGTCACGGGAGACGTCATCACGGGCATCGCGGTCGCCCGGGCCGTGGGTGCCCAGGTCTGGACGGCGGGCGTGGCGCGTGACGAGGAGCGGCTCGTGACCGCCGGTGGCCGGGTGCTCGCGGTGACGGGCCACGGCCCCACCGCGGAGGCCGCGACCGACCACGCATACGCCGCCATGGGTCACATCCGTTTCCGGGGCATGCAGGTCCGCGACGACATCGGTCGACCCACCCCGCCACGGGACCCGGCCGTCATCCCCGTCGGCGCCTCGGTCGGGGCGGCCCGATGATCCCGCGCTACACGCTGCCTGCGATGGGCGAGCTGTGGACCGACCAGGCGCGCTTCGAGGCGCTCCTCCGGGTCGAGATCGCGGTGCTCGGGGTCCTCGCTGACCAGGGCGTCGTGCCCGCCGAGGCGGTCGAGGCGATCGCGACCCGCGGTCGGGTGGACGTGGCACGCATCGCGGAGCTGGAGCGGACCACGGACCACGACGTCATCGCGTTCGTGAGCCAGGTCGCCGAGACGGTGGGGCCAGCGGGTCGCTGGCTGCACTACGGCCTGACCTCGAGCGACGTGGTCGATACCGGCCTCGCGCTCCAGTGCCGGGCCGCCGGCGAGCTGCTCGTCGGGGAGCTGGACCTCACGATCGCGAGCCTCGCGGCGGCGGCGCGTGACCATGCCGCCACGCGGATGATGGGTCGCACCCACTCCGTCCACGCCGAGCCCATCACCTTCGGGCTGAAGCTCGCCTCGTGGGCGTTCGAGCTCGACCGGGGACGCCGCCGGCTGCGGGTCGCGACCGATGACCTGGCGACGGGCAAGATCTCAGGTCCGGTCGGCACCTACTCGCAGCTGGGACCCGAGGTGGAGCAGGCCGCGCTCGCGAGCCTCGGTCTCCACGCGGACCCTGTGAGCACCCAGATCGTGCAGCGGGACCGTCACGCGGCGTTCCTGACCGCGATCGCGGTCACGGGCGGCTCGCTCGAGCGGTTCGCGACCGAGGTGCGCAACCTCCAGCACACGGAGATCGCGGAGCTCCAGGAGCCCTTCCGGACGGGTCAGAAAGGCTCGTCCGCGATGCCCCACAAGCGCAACCCCATCACCGCGGAGCGCATCTCGGGTCTCGCGCGACTGCTGCGCGGGTTTGCCCTCGCGGGCATGGAGGACCAGGCGTTGTGGCACGAGCGGGACATCAGCCACTCGTCCGTGGAGCGTGTGGCCCTGCCGGGCGCCACGATCCTGCTCCACTACATGCTCGTCCGCTTCCGGTCCCTCGTGGAGGGCCTCGTCGTGCGGGCGGACCGGATGGCCGAGAACATCGAGCGCGGCCTTGGGCTGCATGCCTCGTCACGGCTGCTGACCGCGCTCGTGGAGACGGGTGGTCTGTCACGCGAGGATGCCTACGCGATCGTCCAGCGCGCCGCGTTGCGCGCCGCGGATGAGCGACGACCACTGCGTCACCTCGTGGGCGCGGACCCGGATGTGGCACGCGCGCTGTCACCGGCACGTGTCGCGGAGGCGTTCGACGACGCCATCCCGCTGCGTCACGTGGACCTGATCCTGGCCCGTCTGGACACCCTGACCCCGGAGGTGGCCCGTGTCCGCTGACCGGGCTGGCGCGCCGACCATGACCAGCGCCCCCGGTGCGCCGCGGTTCCTCCGTTCGGGCAAGGTGCGCGACCTGTATGCCCTCGGTGACGACCGGCTGCTGCTGGTCGCCTCGGACCGGATGTCCGCGTTCGACGTGGTGCTGCCGACACCGATCCCGGACAAGGGGCGGGTGCTCACGGGTCTGTCGCGCTGGTGGTTCGCGGGCTCGGCCGGGCGCTGGCCCAACCACCTCCTCGATGTCGACCCCGTGACGACCGCACCAGACCTGCTCGCGACGGTCCCCGACCTGTCGGACCGTGCCGTCGTCTGTCGTCGCACCCGACCGCTGCCCGCGGAGCTCGTCGTACGCGGATACCTCGCGGGCTCCGGCTGGCTCGACCACCAGCGTGATGGCCGGGTCTCGGGGATCGCGCTGCCGCCCGGGCTGCGAGAGGGCGACCGACTGCCCGAGCCGATCCTGACGCCCTCCACCAAGGCCGAGCAGGGTCATGACCAGCCCATCGACTTCGATGCCCTGGTGGCACTCGTCGGTGGGCCGGTGGCCGAGCAGGCGCGTGACACGGCGCTCGCGGTGTATCGCTGGGCCGCGGCGCTCGCCGAGCGGGCGGGCCTGCTCCTCGCCGACACCAAGCTCGAGATGGGCATCCTGCCCGACGGACGGCTCGTCCTCATCGACGAGCTCCTGACGCCCGATTCCTCCCGCTTCTGGGAGGCCTCGGCGTGGCGACCCGGTGGTGCCCAGGCCTCGTTCGACAAGCAGTTCGTGCGGGACTGGCTGCTCGCGAGTGGCTGGGACCGGACCCCACCCGGGCCGGAGCTGCCGGCCCACGTGGTCGAGGGCACGCGTCACCGCTACATCGAGGCATACGAGCGGCTGACCGGCATGCCGTTCGTCACCGACCGACCGGGTGACGTGCCCGGTCCCAGCGTGGGGGCCAACGCATGAGCACCTATCGGTTCGCGGTCAGCGTGATGCCTCGCGAGGGGATCCTCGATCCGCAGGGGAGGGCGGTCGAGACGAGCCTGCCGCACCTGGGTGTCGTCGACGTCCATGGGGTCCGGGTCGGGCGACGTGTCGAGCTGTCGGTGGATGCCGTCGACGAGCCCGCGGCGCGGGTCGTGGTGGAGCGACTGGCCGGCGAGCTGTTCGCCAACCCCCTGCTGGAGTCATGGCACATCGAGGGCATGGATGGAGCGCCGGTCGCGGGCGGCGCGAGCGCATGAGGACGGCGGTCGCGGTCTTCCCGGGCTCCAACTGCGACCGTGACGCGCTCCGCGCCGCGACGCTCGCGGGGACCGACGCGTTCCCGGTCTGGCACGAGGACACCGACCTGCGAGGCGCCGACCTGGTCATCCTGCCGGGAGGCTTCGCATATGGCGACTACCTGCGCGCCGGCGTGCTCGCGCGCTTCAGCCCGGTCATGGGTGCGATCCGGGACCACGCGGCGCGGGCTGGTTTGGTGCTGGGCATCTGCAACGGCTTCCAGGTGCTCGCGGAGGCCGGGCTCGTGCCGGGAGCGCTGATGCGCAACACGAGCCTCCGGTTCGAGCATCGGTGGGTGACCCTGTCCGTGGAGCGGTCCGACACCCCGTTCACGCGTGCCATCCCGGTCGGCCGGACGTTGCGCATGCCCATCGCCCACGGGGAGGGGAGCTATGTGCTCCCGGACGACGACCTGGACGCGCTGGAGGCACGCCGCGGGGTCCTGTTCCGATACGCGGGGCCGGAGGGCAACCCGAACGGCTCCGCACGCGACATCGCGGGCGTCCAGGACACGTCCGGTCGGGTGTGTGGCCTGATGCCCCATCCGGAACGTGCCGCGGAGGCGATCCTCGGCAGCGACGACGGGATGCTCCTGTTCCGGTCGCTCGTGGAGAGCGGTGCCCGTGACGAGGCAGCGGCGTGACCGTGGCCCAGCAGCCAGCGACCGCCGGGGAGCCAGCCGTGACCACGTCGCCCGCCGGCGCACCGCCGCTGCATCGGGTGCTGGGCCTCACGGACGGGGAGCTGGACGCCATCCGCGATCGCCTGGGTCGTGATCCGAACGACCTCGAGCTGGCGATGTTCAGCGTCATGTGGAGCGAGCACTGCTCGTACAAGTCCTCGAAGCCCCTGCTGGGCACCCTGCCCACCGGGGGCGGTGACGTGGTCGCGGGACCGGGTGAGAACGCGGGCATCATGCGCATCGGCGGGGGCCTCGCGGTCGCCTTCAAGCTGGAGTCGCATAACCATCCCAGCGCGGTCGAGCCCGTCCAGGGCGCCGCGACGGGCGTGGGTGGCATCCTGCGGGACATCTTCACGATGGGCGCACGTCCCATCGCGATCCTCGATGGCCTCCATTTCGGTGACCCGACGAAGCCCCGGACCCGCCACCTCGTGCGGGGCGTGGTGAAGGGCGTGGGGAGCTATGGCAACTGCGTGGGCGTGCCGACCGTGGGCGGTGAGCTCACGTTCCATCCCTCGTATGACGGCAACCCGCTGGTCAACGTGATGGCCGTGGGCATCCTGCCCGAGGACCGGGTGATGCTCGCGCGGGCGGACCGGCCGGGTGACCTCGCGGTGCTCTTCGGCTCGACCACGGGTCGGGACGGCATCGGCGGCGCCTCGGTGCTCGCCAGCGCCACCTTCGGCGAGGGCGAGGCGACCAAGCGACCGAGCGTCCAGGTGGGCGACCCGTTCGCGGAGAAGCTGCTCATCGAGGCGAGCCTCGAGCTCATCGAGCGAGGACTCGTCGACGGTCTCCAGGACCTGGGCGCGGCGGGCATCACGTGCGCCGTGTCGGAGACGGCGGACCGGTCGGGCACTGGCATCCGGGTCGACCTCGATGCCATCCCGCGTCGCGAGTCGGGCATGGAGCCGTTCGAGGTCATGATCTCGGAGTCGCAGGAGCGGATGCTCGCCTTGGTGGACCCCACCAGGCTCGACGCGGTGCTCGAGGTGTGTCGACGCTGGGATCTGCCCGCGGCGGTCATCGGGGTCGTCACGCAGGAGCCGGTGATCAGCGTCTGGACCGGTGGCCTGGACGCGCACGGCGCGCCGCTCCCCGGGGCGATCGAGCTGGCACGTGTCCCGGCAGCGGCCCTGACCAGCGACGCCATCGTCCACGACCGGGTCGCGGAGGCGCCCACCCGACGACGCGCCGCGCCCTCACCCGGTGATGACACGGCCGTGTCCACGGGGTTGCCGGAGCGGGGCGTCGACCCGGCGATCGTGCTGCAGGCCCTCCTGGGTCACCCGGATCTCGCGTCGCGTGCCTGGGTGACGCGCCAGTACGACGCGACCGTGGGTGCCTCCACCGTCGCTGGCAACGAGCATGGCGCGGCCGTGCTCCGGGTACCGGGCACCACCATGGGACTGGCCATGGCCATCGACTCCAGCGCGTCCGTGGGGTTGCTCGACCCCTGGCTGGGCGCCGCGCTCGCCGTCACCAGCGCGACCCTGGACGTCGCCATCACCGGCGCGCGACCGCTGGGGGTCACCAACTGTCTGAACTACGGCTCACCCGAGCGCCCCGAGGCGTTGTGGCAGCTCCAGCAGGGCGTGGCGGGCCTGGGTGATGCGTGCCGGGCGCTCGGCCTGCCCATCACAGGTGGCAACGTGAGCCTGTACAACGAGTCCGCCGCGGACGGTGCCATCGCGCCGACCTGCCAGGTGGGTGTCGTGGGACTCCTGGATGACGTGTCGCGGGTGGTCGGCCCCGCGTTCCGGGGGACCGGCGAGGTCGTGGGCCTCCTGGGCCCGGTCCAGCCCGGGCTCGCGGGCTCGGTATACGCCAGCATCGCGGGTGGTGCGCCCGACGACCGACCGCCGACCGTCGACCTCGCGTCTCATGGCCGACTCCTGGCGCTCCTCGACGTCGCGACTGGCGAGGGCGTGCTTCGTTCCGCCCAGGACGTGGGTGGTGGCGGGCTCGCGGTGGCGCTCGCGGAAGGCGCGATGTGGGGTGGGGTCGGTGCCCAGGTGGAGCTGCGCTGGCCGGGCTCGCCGGCGACCGCGCTCTTCGGTGAGGGGCCGAGTCGCGTGGTGGTGGCCACGACCCCGAGTGACTGGCAGCGGCTCGCGGTCCTGGCCGCGGAGCATGGCGTGCCGCTGGAGCGGCTGGGCGTCACGGGTGGCGACCGGTTGCGTATCGAGCTTGCCGGAGGCGCCCATGGGCTCGAGGAGCGAGGGTCGACGCGCGTCGACCTGCTGGACGCGGCCGTGGACGTGCTCCGGGAGGCATGGGAACACGGCCTTCCGCGCGCGCTCGGCGATGATGGCTGGGATGCGGGCGACGGACGGACGCCGGTGTTCACAGGGACGGACGCGGCACCGACCCCGGACGCGGCACGGTCCCCCGACGCGGGCACGGACACGCCACCGACCCCCGACGCGGGCACGGACACGCCCTGATGTGTGGCGTCGTCGGTATCCATGCACCGGGCCAGGAGGCCGCTGCGCTCGCCGCCCTGGGCATCTTCGCGCTCCAGCACCGTGGCCAGGAGTCCGCCGGTCTCGCCGTCAGCGACCGTGAGGGGATCATGGTCTACAAGGATCTCGGCCTCGTCGCGCAGGTGCTCGACGAACGCCGGCTCGCCTCGCTGCGGGGTGACCTCGCCATCGCGCATTGCCGCTACTCGACGACCGGCTCGACCCTCTGGGAGAACGCCCAGCCCACGTTCCGCCTGGGACCCCGCCGGAGCGTCGCCATCGGCCACAACGGCAACCTGGTGAACACGCGGGCTCTGGTGGACGAGCTGCCCGGCGGTCGCGAACGGCTGGTGGGCACGACCGACACGGAGGTCCTCACCGCCCTGCTGTCCGACGAGCCGGGCGTTGACCTGGTCGAGGCGCTGACCCGGCTGCTGCCACGCGTGTCCGGCGCGTACTCCCTGGTCGTCATGGACGAGGGTCGGGTCATCGGCGCTCGTGATCCGTACGGCTTCCGGCCCCTGTGCCTCGGCCGGCTGCCCGCCGAGCCGGTGGTGGCGGAGCGTCCGCCATCGGCCGATGGCGCTGGCTCCGACCCGCTGCCCTGGCCGCAGGAGCCCGACGCGCCCGCGGCGACGTCCCGTGGATGGGTCCTGGCCTCCGAGACCGCGGCGCTGGACGTCCTCGGTGCGGAGCACGTGCGGGATGTCGAGCCGGGCGAGATGGTGGTCATCGGGGAGCCCGGCGGCCCACGTTCCATCCGGTTCGCGGAGTCGCATGAGCGTCTGTGCGTGTTCGAGCTGATCTACTTCGCACGACCCGACTCCTATCTCCTGGGGCGCAACCTGTACGAGGCGCGCCGACGGATGGGCGAGGTGCTCGCGCGTGAGGCGCCCGCGGAGGCGGACCTGGTGATGCCCGTGCCGGACACCGGCGCCCCGGCGGCGGCCGGGTTCGCGGAGGCGTCGGGCATCCCGTATCGGGACGGCATGGTCAAGAACCGATATGCGGGTCGGACGTTCATCCAGCCATCGCAGTCGATGCGCCAACGTGGCGTGGACATGAAGCTCTCGGTGCTCCGGGAGCAGGTGCGCGGCAAGCGGCTGGTGGTCGTGGACGACTCCATCGTGCGCGGCACCACGACCCGCCAGATCGTGGCGCTCTTGCGCCGCGCAGGTGCCGCCGAGATCCATCTGCGCATCAGCGCACCGCCCATCCACCACCCGTGCTTCTACGGCATCGACACCTCGATCGAGACCGAGCTCATCGCGAGTCGTCTCGACGTGCCCGGCATCCGCGACTTCGTGGGCGCCGATTCGCTCGCCTTCCTGTCCATCGGCGGGGTGCTCGATGCCATCGACCTGCCCCGGTCGCGCTTCTGCTTCGCGTGCTTCGATGGGGACTACCCGGTGCCGGTGCCATACGACGTGGCGTCGCACAAGTTCGTGCTGGAGCCGGCCGGTGCGGTCTGAGGTCGTGGCCGAATGCCGTGGTACGTCCGAGATCCGCAGCACTCCCGTCGTGCGTGGCGCGACCGTCGCCAGCGGCGATCCCGTCGTCCGAGCCGTCGCCGCGCTCTCACCTCCTGGGCGTACCCGCGAAGCATCGGATCCGGCGGCGATCCCGGGTCATCGGGACGACGACATGCGTCCGCGACGACGGTGACCACGCACCATCGCGCCGCGTACACGGCGGCGGGTGTGGACGTCGCGGCGGGCGACCGTGCCGTGGAGCTGATGCGTGCCCGGATCGCGGCAGCCGGTGCGGGGAGCGCGGACCTGCTCGGCGGGCTGGGCGGGTTCGGTGCCGCCCTGGAGCTGCCCCCCGGGATGCGTCGGCCGGTCCTGGTGGGCGCCACGGATGGCGTGGGCACGAAGACCGAGATCGCTCGGGCGCTCGGTCGTCTCGACACCATCGGTCGTGACCTGGTCGCGATGTGTGCCGACGACGTCGTGTGCCACGGTGCCCGGCCATGGCTCTTCCTCGACTACGTCGCGGTCGGCCGCGTCGATCCGGAGCGTGTCGCGACCCTGGTGGGCGGCATCGCGGAGGGATGCGCTTTGGCGGGTGCCACGCTCGTCGGCGGCGAGACCGCGGAGCACCCGGGGGTCATGGAGCCGGACGCGTTCGACCTCGCCGGGTTCTGCGTGGGCATCGTCGAGCGCGACGACCTCATCGATGGATCCGCGACGCGCGCGGGCGACGCGATCGTGGGCATCGCGTCATCGGGGTTGCACGCCAACGGCTATTCCCTGGTGCGTGCCACGCTCCACGAGACGGGCACGACCCTCGATGAGCCGCTCGGCGACGTGACGCTCGGCGACGCGCTCCTGGCTCCCACCACCATCCACGCCCTCGACGTCCTGGCGGTCCGCGACGAGCTGGCCACACGTGCGCTCCGATTGGGTGGCATCGCCCACATCACGGGTGGTGGGCTGCCGGGGAACGTGCCGCGTGCCCTGGCACCCGACCTGGGCGCCGTCGTCCGCCCGGAGCGCTGGCCCGTGCCGGCGGTCATCGACCGGATCGGCCATCTCGCGGGGCTGGGCGGCCCGGAGCTGCGGGCGACCTTCAACGGTGGCATCGGCATGGCGCTCGTGGTCGAGCCGTCGGCGACATCGATCGTCATCGGGCTGCTGGCTGCCAGGGGTCAGGCGAGCTGGGTCATCGGGGAGGTCGTGTCCGTCGGAGCGACCGGCCCGTCGAGGTATCACGAGGAGGCTGGATGATCGAGGGGTCGCAGGGCGCTGGCGCGCACGGGGCACCGGACGCGGCCACGCCCGAGGCGGTGCGCATCGCGGTCGGCGTGTCGGGGCAGGGGAGCAACCTGCGGGCGCTGGTCGCAGCGGAGCGACGGGGCATCCTGGGCGGTCGCATCGTCAGCGTGTTCGCGGACCGCGTCTGCCCCGCCACGGACTGGGCGATCGAGCAGGGCATCCCGGTGCTGCTCGTGCCGCCGTCTGGCCACCCGGATCCGCACAGCTGGGACATCGGTCTCGCGGCCGGGCTCCAGCAGGTGTCGCCGGACGTGGTGGTGCTGGCGGGCTTCCTGCGCATCCTGGGTCCGGAGGTCCTGAACGCGTTCCCGGCGCGCATCGTCAACGTGCACCCCTCGCTGCTGCCCGCGTTCCCCGGGCTGCATGCCATCCGTGACGCCCTCGAGGCGCGGGTGGTCGTGACGGGCGTGACGGTCCATCTCGTGGACGAGACCCTGGACGGCGGGCCGATCGTGGCGCAGGAGGCCGTGCCCATCCTGCCGTCCGATGACGAGGCGTCGCTCGCGGCACGCATCCACGCGGTCGAGCATCGACTCCTGCCGCGCGTGGTGGCCATGGCAGCAGCGGGCACGCTGGGGATCGATGTCGATGGCCATCTGACGTTCGACCGGACCCGTTCCGGGCGCATCCCGGTGCCTCGGCGGGCGCTCCTCTCGATGTCCGACAAGGACGGCCTCGTGGACCTGGCCCGATCGCTCGACGGGCTCGGCTTCGAGCTGGTCTCGACCGGTGGCACGGCGCGCACGATGCGCGAGGCTGGCCTGCCGGTGACCGAGGTGGCGGCCGTCACGGGCTCGCCGGAGATGCTCGACGGGCGGGTCAAGACGCTCCACCCGCGCATCCATGGCGGGGTGCTTGCGGACCTGCGATCGCCCGCGCATCGAGGGCAGCTGGCACACGCGAACATCGACGCGTTCCAGGTGGTCGCGGTCAACCTGTATCGATTCGCGGACGCTGCGACCCGGCCCGGCATCGACCTCGACGCGCTGGTCGAGGAGATCGACATCGGCGGCCCGGCGCTCGTCCGGGCGGCGGCCAAGAACCACGCGAACGTGGCCATCCTCACCGACCCGCGACAGTACCCGGGTGTGCTCGAGGAGCTGCGCCGCGATGGCGCCGTGTCCGAGACCACGCGGCGTGACCTGGCGCTCGCCGCGTATCGCCTGACGGCCGACTACGACGCGATGATCGCCGCGGAGCTGGCTCGCCGGTTCGCCGGCGATGGGGAGGGGGCCGACCCCGGCGTGCAGGAGCGGCTCCCGGCACGGCTGGAGCTGGGGCTGGAACGTGCCGCGCTGCTGCGCGAACCCGCATCAGGCCGCGGCGCTCTATGTGGTGCCGGGCGCGGACCCGATGGCGGGCCCGCTCGCGAGGGGGGCCAGACCGCTCCAAGGCAAGCCGCTCAGCTACAACAACCTGCTGGACGCCGCTGCGGCCGCCGGGCTGGCACGCGACCTGCGGGGCGCCGCGATCGCGATCATCAAGCACGGCAATCCCTGTGGGGCTGCGGAGGTCGTGCGACGCGTCACCGGATCGGAGCGTGCCGCTGACCCTGGCGATCCGTGTGGGGCTGGGGAGGCGGCGGACCTGTCGACGGCGTGGGATGGCGCCCTGGCGGGCGACCCGGTGAGCGCCTTCGGTGGGGTCGTGGCGGTCAAGGGGGTCGTGGACCGCGCGCTCGCGGAGCGGCTCGCGTCGCTGTTCCTCGAGGTGGTCGTGGCGTGTGCCTTCGACACGGACGCACGGACCATCCTGGCCGCCAAGCCGGACCTGCGGCTGCTGGAGGATCCCGGCATCGTCGGGCTACCCGTGGCGGGTGTGGAGCTGCGGAGCGCGGGGGGTGCCGTCCTCGCCACGGACGCGGATGTGTCGATCGACCAGCCCGGGTCCTGGCGATCGGTCGGCTCCCGGCCGCCGACCGATCGGGAGCTGGCGGACCTCGACCTCGCGTGGCGGGTGAGTCGTCACGTGCGGTCGAACGCGATCGTGCTCGTCCGTGACGGTGTGATCGTGGGCGTCGGCGCGGGCCAGATGAGTCGGGTCGACAGTGCTGGGCTCGCCGTGGAGAAGGCAGGACCGGAGCGCGCGCGCGGCGCGGTGTGCGCCTCGGATGCGTTCTTCCCGTTCCCCGATGCGCTCGAGGTGTGTGCCGCGGCCGGTGTCACCGCGTTCGTGCATCCCGGCGGCAGCAAGCGCGACGAGGAGGTCATCGCGGCCGCCGATGCGGCAGGTGCCGCGATCCTCCTGACGGGGGTCCGCCACTTCCGCCACTGAGGGACGTGGCGGCCGTCTGCCTGGCGGGATTCATCCGGCGGCCGTGTGTCGGGCCGGGCGCAGACCGCGGACGACGCTCGCCATGCGGTCGAACGCGCCGTGGGTGACGTGCCGGGCAGGCCGATGACCCACGGAGCGGGCTGCCTGTCGATGCAGTCGGGCCTCCTGCGCCTCGAGCCGGAACCGGGCCTGTCGCTCGCCGATCAGTCGCGGGTCTGGGGATGGTAGATGCATCGGGATCTCCTTCGGTGGCGGTGTCACCGATGGTCCCTGACCGGCCTCCCGCGCACGATCGACCGACCGACACGCGGCGGGTCGAACACAGGACGGATCGCATGTCGGCCAGGCGACGCGATCGGACCACGGGTCCATCAGACTGCGTCCGTCGACCGGGCGACGAGGGAGGGTCCGCGCATGGGTGATGGCTCGGCGTACAGGCGAGTGCTGCGGAACCGGGCGCTCCTGCGCCTGCTGTTCGGCGAGTTCGTGTCATCCATCGGCGACTGGCTGTACCTGGTCGCGATCATGGTCGTCGTCTATCAGATCACCGCGGACCCGGTGGTCCTGGGCGTCGTGGGCGCGGCGCGACTCGTGCCGTTCATCGTCCTCTCGGTGCCCGCGGGCATCGCCGCGGACCGGTTCGACCGGCGGCGCATCCTCATCTCCACGGACATCGCGCGGGGACTGCTCATGGTCGTGCTCGCGGTCCTCGTCAGCATGGACGCCCCGGTCGCCGCCATCGTCGCGGTCGCGATCCTCGCCGCGTGCTTCAGCTCGTTCTTCGGCCCGGCCATCGGGGCCTACCTGCCGACCGTGGTCGGTGACGAGCGTGACCTGGGGCCCGCGAACAGCCTGTGGGCGACGCTCGACAACCTCGCGTACTTCATCGGGCCGGCCGTCGCGGGGTTACTCATCGCCATGGGTGGCCTCGACATCGCGTTCCTGCTGAACGCGGTCTCGTTCGCGGTCGTGGCCGTCGTGCTCCTGGGCCTGCCACCCGGTCGCCCGGCCGTCGCGGCATCGGGGGCCAGCGCGCCGGATCCCCGGACGGGTGACGACGGCACCATCCATGGGCCTGCCATGCTCGCTCGCTCGTCCTCCGCGCCCGTCGCCCGCCGCGACCTGCTGCGGCGCATGGCCGGACCCGTGGTCGTCGATGCCTCGACGAGCTTCACAGGCATCGCCCTCAACATCCTCGTCGTGTTGGTGGCCATCGACCAGCTCGGTGCGGGCCCGCAGGCGGTCGGCTATCTGGAAGCGGCCACCGGCGTGGGCGGCGTCGTGGCGGGCATCCTCGCGGGCTGGTTCGTCGCTCGGCGGCTCGATGTCCCCCTGCTGGGCAGCGCCGTCATCGCCATGGCGGGACTCATCGTGCTGTCCCAGACCAGCAGCCTTGCGGTGGCGCTCCTGGTCGTGGGCGTGTCCATGGGCTGCGTGCTCATCATGGACATCATCGTGACCACGGTCGTCCAGCGTGAGCTCCCGGACGAGCAACGCGGGCGGGGCATGGGCCTCCTGCAGCTCACCGGCGTGACCGCCGCCCTCGTGGGGTCGTTGCTGGCGCCCATCCTCGCGTCGATCGTGGGCACGGCGCCGGTCCTCGCGGGTATCGGCGTGGTGCTGCTGGCCGCCGCCGTCACGGGCACGAGCATCCTCCGACGCCAAGGTGTGCTCGACGCCCGGACGGACATCGATCCTGTGCGTGTGGCCATCCTCCGAGGCTCCATCCTCGTGGGTGCATCGGCCGCGCGCCTCGAGACGGCGGCGGGCCTGGTGACAGAGGTGCCCGTGGCAGCGGGGGACGTGGTGATCCGGCAGGGCGATGCGTCAGACCGCTTCTATCTCATCGAGTCGGGTCGATTCAGCGTCACCCAGCACGGCGATGACGGCCTTGAGCGCCCCCTCCGCGAGCTCGGGCCAGCGGACCCCTTCGGTGAGATCGGCCTGCTGACCGGCTCGGCCCGCACGGCTACGGTGACGGCGCTCACGGAGGGCCGGTTGTTCGCGCTCGAGCGGGATGACTTCCTGGAGCTCGTGGGACCCGGGCCGGACCGAAGGAACGACCTGCTGGGCCTGTATCGCGGATCCGCCCACCTGGAGCGGAGCTGATCACGACGTGCGCGCTTGACAGGCCGGTCGCGGATGGGCGATCGTGACGAACGGGGACGAGGACAGGAGGCTTGCGTGGAGGATTCGCTCGCGATCCGGAGCCTGCGCCACTGCGCGCTGTTCCGCGATGCCGGCGACGAGGTGCTCGGGCAGCTCGCGGGTCGGCTGCGTCAGCGACGCTTCCGACGCAACGAGGTCATCTTCCATCAGGGGGATCCGGGCGAGTCGCTCCACATCGTCGCCGAGGGGTCGGTCAAGATCGTGCTCCCATCGCCGGAGGGCGAGGAGGCGATCATCGCGACGCTTCGGCAGGGCGACTTCTTCGGTGAGCTCTCGCTCCTCGATGGCGCGCCCAGGTCGGCGACGGCGGTGTCCCTCGATGCCACCGTGACGCTGGTCCTGCCGCGCGACGCGTTCCAGGAGCTGCTCGACCAGGACCGCGGTCTGCGCGATGCGCTCCTCGCAGGGCTCGCCCATGAGCTGCGACGGGTGACCGGTCAGGTCGAGGAGCTCCACTTCCTCGACCTCGCGGGTCGGCTCGCGATGCGCCTCGCGCGCCTTGCCCGGGACGCCGATCCGGATTCGGACGAGGTCCGACTCGACTGGCCCTTCACCCAGTCCGACCTGGCGTCGATGATCGGCGGGACCCGTCAGAGTGTGAACAAGCTGCTGAGCGAGCTGGTGGTCGATGGCCTGGTGGTCATCGAGCCAGAGACCATCGTGGTGCCGAGCGTCGAGGCGTTGTTGAAGGTCGCGGCGCGCTAGGTGCGGTTCCCGGGGATGGGCTCGGTCGCCCTGCGCGCGGCGGCGCGCGCACCTGCATGTGGCGGGAGCGTCGGCGGATCGACGGCGCGGGTGTCGGCAGCCCGACAGACGCTGGTCACAGGGGGGCATACTCTCGCGACCGAGGCTTCGGACGCCGACGTCCGGGGCACGCACCCAGGAGGTACCAGCATGGGAACCGAGAGCGTCCCCGGATCCGAGGGCTACTCCATCCGACCGGGCGGCGAGCGCGCCGCCGATGACGACGTCGAGGGTCACCGCCTCCGCGTCGAGGCGACGGACGGCGACGACGTCGAGGGTCACCGCCTCCGCGTCGAGGCGACGGACGGCGACGACGTCG